>NZ_CAJJIB010000151.1:0-331784 GCF_905187495.1 Streptococcus mitis
TGCTTAAATTAATTGTCTAACTTTTTGGGGTCAGTACAATGTGCCTTCTTTTTTATATATTTTACAATCCTGCAAATTCTTTGATTTCTTGTGCTGACATTGAAGAGTCGCAACGGACATTGATTTGTCCATCTGCAATGTGAACGAAGCCTGGTACAGTTGGGATTCCGTAGCGTGAGCGGAATTCTTGCAACTCATTGAGTTGGCTTGGTTCTTCACTGTTGATGAAGTAGATGTGGGCTTTAGTTTCAGCTACGACACCTGCCAAGGTACCAGCAAATTTACGGCAGTAAGGGCAAGTTTTGCGACCGATAAAGAAGGTTGCAGTTTCTTTTTTATCAAGAGCTTCTTGCGCACGCGCAACTGTAGTGACTTCAAGGTCTTTGATGTTATCTAAAAATTGTTCCATGAGATTACCTCGCTTTCATTGATAAGTCTAGTATGCCATAAAGTTTCTAAAATTGCTTAGATTTGATACGAAAAAAAGATGAGATTGGTTTGTCTCATCTTTTATAGAATTTTATTTTACAAAAGCATTGATTTCTGCTTCGATATTAGCAATCTTGGCTTGTGATTCTTCGTTGGTTTCACCTACAACTGCAATGTAGAACTTGATTTTTGGTTCTGTACCTGAAGGGCGAACAGCAATCCATGAACCGTCAGCAAGTGTGTATTTCAACACATCACTTGGAGGAGTTGTCAAGTTTGTAACAGTGCCATCAGCAGCAGTAGCTGTTTGAGCCTTGAAGTCTTCTACGACAGTGATAGCTGTTGCATTCCATTCTTTTGGAGCATTGTTGCGGAATTTAGCCATAATCGCTTTGATTTGTTCAGCACCATCGACACCTGAAAGGGTAACAGAAATTGTCTTTTCTGCATAGTAGCCGTACTCTTTGTAAATTTCTTCGATACCGTCAGCTAGTGTTAAACCACGTGAACGGTAGTAGGCAGCAAGTTCTGCAACGACAAGAACGGCTTGAATAGCGTCTTTATCACGTACGAAAGGTTTAATCAAGTAACCGAAGCTTTCTTCAAATCCCATCATGTATGTGTGGTTGTGTTTTTCTTCGAATTCTTGGATTTTTTCAGCGATAAATTTGAAACCTGTCAAAACATTGAACATAGTAGCGCCGTAGCTTTCAGCAATCTTCGTCACCAAGTCAGTTGAAACAATAGATTTGCAGAGGGCTGCATTTTCAGGAAGAGTTCCAGCGTTTTTGTGGGCTTCCAAGATGTATTTAGCCATGATAGCACCGATTTGGTTACCTGAAAGGTTGAGGTAGCTACCATCTTTTTGAAGAACTTCAACACCAACACGGTCAGCATCAGGGTCAGTTGCCACAAGAACATCTGCACCAACTTGACGACCAAGTTCTTCAGCAAGGGCAAAGGCTGCTTGGCTTTCTGGGTTTGGAGATTTTACAGTTGAGAAATCAGGATCGGCAGTTGCTTGCGCTTCAACGACTTGAACAGAGTCAAATCCTGCTTGGGCAAGAGCGCGACGAGCCAACATTTCACCAGTACCATGAAGTGGTGTGTAGACAATCTTCATGTCTTTACCAAATTCTTCAATCAAGGCTGGGTTGATGTTTACGTCCTTAACCTCTTTAAGGTATTCTACGTCAACAGCTTCGCCGATAACTTCAATTAAGCCAGAAGCTTTTTCAGCTTCCACATCAGCAACTTCAACTGCAAATGGATTTTCGATTGCACGAATGTATGTTGTCAAAGCGTCTGCATCGTGTGGAGGCATTTGTCCACCGTCTTCACCGTAAACCTTGTAACCGTTAAATGGTGCTGGGTTGTGGCTAGCTGTGACCATGATACCTGCGAAACAGTTGAGGTGACGAACTGCAAATGAGAGTTCTGGAGTTGGACGAAGACTTTCAAATACATAAGATTTGATGCCGTGTTTAGCAAGAACTGCAGCAGATTCAAAGGCAAACTCTGGTGAGAAGTGACGGCTATCGTAGGCGATTGCGACACCACGTTCTTTTTCGTTTCCACCTTTTGACTCAATCAAACGAGCCAAACCTTCAGTAGCTTGGCGAACAACGTAGATGTTGATGCGGTTTGTACCAGCACCAATCAAGCCACGCATACCTGCAGTACCAAATTCAAGATTTGTATAGAAGGCATCTTCCTTCGTTTTTTCATCCATATTTTCTAAATCTTGACGAAGGTAGTCAGGAAGCTCCGCAAAATCAACCCATTTCTGGTAATTTTCTTGGTAAGACATTGAAATTCTCCTTTTTGTAAATTGTTTTAACCGTTCACATTATAGCACTTTTTAGCGTTTTAGTAAAACGGTAGCATAATTTTCAGAAAAGTGGTGACATATGCCGGTTTATCAAGTCTTGAATGCCTTAGGGAAACATGCTATACTGTTTGTATGATTATTTTACAAGCTAATAAAATTGAACGTTCTTTTGCAGGAGAGGTTCTTTTTGATAATATCAACCTACAAGTTGATGAACGTGATCGGATAGCCCTTGTTGGGAAAAATGGTGCAGGTAAGTCTACTCTTTTGAAGATTTTGGTTGGAGAAGAGGAGCCAACTAGTGGTGAAATCAATAAGAAAAAAGATATTTCTCTGTCTTACCTAGCTCAAGATAGCCGTTTTGAGTCTGAAAATACCATCTACGATGAGATGCTTCATGTCTTTGATGACTTGCGTCGGACTGAGAAACAACTGCGTCAGATGGAGTTAGAGATGGGTGAAAAGTCTGGTGAGGATTTGAATAAACTGATGTCAGATTATGATCGTTTATCTGAAAATTTTCGCCAAGCAGGTGGCTTTACTTATGAAGCTGATATTCGAGCGATTTTGAATGGATTCAAGTTTGACGAGTCAATGTGGCAGATGAGAATTGCTGAGCTTTCTGGTGGTCAAAATACCCGTCTGGCGCTGGCCAAAATGCTTCTTGAAAAGCCAAATCTCTTGGTATTGGACGAGCCAACCAACCACTTGGATATTGAAACTATCGCTTGGCTAGAGAATTACTTGGTAAACTATAGCGGCGCCCTTATTATTGTCAGCCACGACCGTTATTTCTTAGATAAGGTTGCGACAATTACGCTAGATTTGACCAAGCATTCCTTGGATCGCTATGTGGGAAATTACTCTCGTTTTGTTGAATTAAAGGAGCAGAAGCTAGCTACTGAAGCAAAAAACTATGAAAAGCAACAGAAGGAAATCGCAGCTCTGGAAGACTTTGTCAATCGCAATCTAGTTCGAGCTTCAACGACCAAACGTGCCCAATCTCGTCGTAAACAACTGGAAAAAATGGACCGCTTAGACAAGCCTGAAGCTGGTAAGAAACCAGCCAATATGACCTTCCAGTCTGAAAAAACGTCTGGTAATGTTGTATTGACTGTTGAAAATGCGGCTATTGGCTATGATGGGGAAGTCCTGTCACAACCGATTAACCTAGACCTTCGTAAGATGAATGCTGTTGCCATCGTTGGTCCAAATGGTATTGGCAAGTCAACCTTTATCAAGTCTATTGTGGACCAGATTCCTTTTATCAAGGGTGAGAAGCGCTTTGGCGCTAATGTTGAGGTTGGTTACTATGACCAAACCCAAAGCAAGCTGACACCAAGTAATACTGTACTGGATGAACTCTGGAATGATTTTAAACTGACACCAGAAGTTGAAATCCGTAATCGTCTAGGGGCCTTCCTTTTCTCAGGAGATGATGTTAAAAAATCAGTTGGCATGCTGTCAGGTGGCGAGAAAGCTCGTTTGCTTTTGGCTAAATTGTCTATGGAAAACAATAACTTCTTGATTCTGGATGAGCCAACCAACCACTTGGATATTGATAGCAAGGAAGTGCTAGAAAATGCCTTGATTGACTTTGATGGAACTCTTCTATTCGTCAGCCACGACCGTTACTTTATCAATCGTGTGGCAACTCATGTACTGGAATTGTCAGAGAATGGCTCGACTCTTTACCTGGGAGATTACGACTACTATGTTGAGAAGAAATCAGAAGTAGAAATGATTCAGGCTGAGGAAGCTTCAACTAGCAATCAAGCAAAAGAATCAAGTTCAGTTAATGACTATCAAGCTCAGAAAGAAAGTCAAAAAGAAGTTCGCAAACTCATGCGACAAATCGAAAGTCTAGAAGCTGAAATTGAAGAATTAGAAAGTCAAAGTCAAGCCATTTCTGAACAAATGTTGGAAACCAACGATGCAGGTAAACTCATGGAATTACAGGCTGAACTGGACAAAATTAGCCACCGTCAGGAAGAAGCCATGCTTGAGTGGGAAGAATTATCAGAGCAGGTGTAAGATTTCTAAGTTTTCCGCCCTTCTCGTTTGTGAGGAGGGCTTAGTTTATGGTAAAATGGTTTTATGAATAAAAGAATGAATGAGTTAGTCGCCTTACTCAATCGCTATGCGACTGAGTATTATACCAGCGACAATCCGTCGGTTTCAGATAGTGAGTATGACCGCCTTTACCGTGAGTTGGTCGAGTTGGAGGCTGCCTATCCAGATCAAGTATTAGCAGACAGTCCGACCCATCGTGTTGGTGGCAAGGTTTTAGATGGTTTTGAAAAATACAGTCATCAGTATCCTCTTTATAGTTTGCAGGATGCTTTTTCACGTGAGGAGCTTGAAGCTTTTGATGCGCGTGTTCGTAAGGAAGTGGCTCATCCGACCTATATTTGTGAGCTGAAAATCGATGGCTTATCTATCTCGCTGACTTATGAAAAGGGGATTTTCGTTGTTGGGGCAACGCGTGGAGATGGTTCTGTTGGGGAGAACATCACTGAAAATCTCAAGCGTGTCAAGGACATTCCTTTGACCTTGCCAGAAGAACTAGATATCACAGTTCGTGGGGAATGTTATATGCCACGCGCTTCTTTTGACCAGGTCAACCAAGCTCGTCAAGAAAATGGAGAGCCTGAATTTGCCAATCCTCGTAATGCGGCGGCAGGAACCTTGCGTCAGTTGGATACAGCAGTAGTTGCCAAGCGCAATCTTGCAACGTTTCTCTATCAAGAAGCCAGCCCTTCAACTCGTGACAGCCAAGAAAAGGTTTTGAAGCACCTAGAACAACTTGGTTTTGTGGTTAATCCTAAGCGAATCTTAGCTGAAAGCATGGATGAGATATGGAATTTCATCCAAGAAGTAGGACAAGAACGGGACAATCTGCCTTACGATATTGATGGAGTGGTAATCAAGGTCAACGACCTAGCAGGTCAAGAAGAACTCGGTTTTACCGTCAAGGCTCCAAAGTGGGCAGTAGCCTATAAGTTCCCAGCTGAAGAAAAAGAAGCTGAACTACTCTCAGTTGATTGGACAGTTGGCCGTACTGGTGTTGTAACCCCAACTGCAAATCTAACACCAGTTCAGCTAGCTGGTACGACTGTTAGTCGTGCGACCCTACACAATGTAGATTATATTGCTGAAAAAGATATCCGCAAAGACGATACAGTTATCGTCTATAAGGCTGGAGACATCATCCCTGCCGTTTTACGTGTGGTAGAGTCCAAACGGGTTTCTGAAGAAAAACTAGATATCCCAACAAACTGTCCAAGTTGTGATTCGGACTTGTTGCACTTTGAAGATGAAGTGGCCCTTCGTTGTATCAATCCGCGTTGCCCTGCCCAAATCATGGAAGGTTTGATCCACTTTGCATCGCGAGATGCCATGAATATTACAGGCCTTGGTCCATCAGTAGTTGAGAAGCTATTTGCTGCCAATCTGGTCAAGGATGTGGCGGATATTTACCGCTTGAAAGAAGAAGATTTCCTCCTTTTAGAGGGGGTTAAGGAAAAGTCTGCTTCTAAACTGTATCAAGCCATTCAAGCATCTAAGGAAAACTCTGCTGAAAAACTCTTGTTTGGTTTGGGAATTCGTCATGTCGGAAGCAAGGCCAGTCAGCTGTTACTCCAACATTTTCACTCGATTGAAAATCTGGCTCAGGCAGATCCAGAGGAAGTGGCTAGTATTGAAAGTCTGGGTGGTGTGATTGCCAAGAGTCTCCAGACTTATTTTGCGACAGAAGGCTCTGAAATTCTACTTAAAGAATTAAAAGAAGCTGGGGTCAATCTGGACTATAAAGGTCAGACTGTAGTGGCAGATGCGGCCTTGTCAGGTTTAACAGTTGTATTGACTGGAAAATTGGAACGTCTCAAGCGCTCAGAAGCTAAAAGTAAACTCGAAAGTCTGGGTGCAAAAGTAACAGGCAGTGTTTCTAAAAAGACCGACCTCGTCGTTGCAGGAGCAGATGCTGGAAGTAAACTTCAAAAAGCACAAGAACTTGGTATTGAAGTTCGGGATGAAGCTTGGCTAGAAAGTCTGTAATGATTGTTTAAAATCAGAGTTTAGATAATATAACTATGTTTGTTAGTCGTGACAAAATCGGTCAAGAATTTATTAATGAAATAGAAAGAAAATAAGAATTAAAAGGAAAAATAAAAATGTATAACTACCCTATGCGCATTCATTACCACCGCAAGAATGGAGAATATGACACTTGCTCCTTTGTAAAAAGTCAGGATCAGCGAATTGATTTGCTAACCTACAAAGAAGATTATTTTGGAGCCTTATTTAGCTTTGAACACCCAAGTGTTCATCCCTTAGAAAGCTTGAATTTTGTGGTTCATACCGGCCAAACCAGTAAAGAGTATGCCATCCGTTTTAATCACTATCCCCTCTTAACAGAGGTCTGGATTTTGGAAGGGGATGATAGAATTTATTATTCTGAAAATCCTGCTATTGCCAGTCCTTTCTATAAAAATCAAAATCCTTTTGCCTTTGACAAGGCTATCAATAGTGCTAGTTTCGACCACCATTGGGGCTACCAAGGGGAATTGGGGTGCCGTGTAGAGGATAATCAAGCTAATTTTGCTCTCTGGGCTCCAACAGCGACAGAAGTGCAGGTTGTTGTTTATGAATCAGCTACTAATGATGCACCTGTTTGGAAAACATTTGATATGGAAAGAGGCAATAGCTACTCTTATAACCATAAGGACAATACTATTGGTGTCTGGAGTTTGGATGTTGAGGAAGATTTGACTGGTAAGGCTTATCAGTATCAAGTCCAATTCCCTCATCACCAAACAGTGACACGCGACCCATACACTATCGCGACCAGTCCTGATGGCAAACGATCAGCTATCCTGAACCATGAAGAAAAGCAAGTTGAAAGCTTCGAGGTTAAACACGGTGCTGATGCTACTTGGCGTTTGACAAATCCATGTAAGGCAGTTATTTGTGAAATGCACATTCGTGATTTGACCAAATCACCGACCTCAGGTGTAGATGAACATCTTCGAGGAACTTTCTTGGGTGCTGCCCAGACTGGAACGGTTAACCAGTACGGTCAGTCAACTGCTTTTGATTACATCAAGAAGCTGGGATATAATTATGTTCAGTTGCAACCAATTGCAGACCGTCACAAAGAATACGATGAGGATGGGAATGTAACATACAACTGGGGTTATGACCCACAAAACTATAACGCACCAGAAACGAGCCTTTCAACCAATCCTGAGGATCCTGCTCAGGTTATTCGTGATTTGAAGACCATGGTTCAAGCCTATCACGATGCGGGTATTGGTGTCATTATGGATGTGGTCTATAACCATACCTTCTCAGTTGTTGATGCACCTTTCCAAACAACTGTCCCTGATTACTATTATCGTATGAATCCAGACGGTACCTTCCAGAATGGAACGGGTGTTGGAAATGAAACAGCCAGTGAACACGAAATGTTCCGCAAGTATATGATTGATTCCCTCTTATACTGGGTGCAGGAATACAATATTGACGGCTTCCGTTTTGATTTGATGGGGATTCATGATGTTAAGACCATGCAGATGATTCGTCAGAGCTTGGATGAAATTGACCCTAACATTATCCTTTATGGAGAAGGTTGGGATATGGGAACAGGTCTTGCACCTTATGATAAGGCTAAGAAGGACAATGCCTACCAGATGCCAAATATTGGTTTCTTTAATGACAATCAGCGTGATGCTGTCAAAGGTGGAGAAGTTTATGGTGCTATCAAGTCAGGTTTTGTTAGTGGTGCTGCTACAGAGCCAATTCTTGCCAAAGCAATTCTAGGCAGTCGTGAATTAGGAACCTATACACATCCAAATCAGGTGCTTAACTATGTAGAGGCCCATGATAATTACAATCTTCACGATTTGTTGGCAACCCTTCATCCAGACCAAAGTTCAGAACAAATCATGCGCAAGGTTGAGACAGCCACAGCTATGAATCTACTCATGCAGGGGATGGCCTTTATGGAAATCGGTCAAGAATTTGGTCGTACTAAACTAGTTGCCACTGGTGAAAATGGCGAGTTAACCCATGACGATAGAGAGCGTGCTATGAATAGTTATAATGCACCTGACAGTGTGAATCAAGTCAACTGGGACTTAATTAATGAGCGTCAAGACAGTATTGAGTTTATTCGTCAAATTATCAGATTGAAGACAGAAACCGGTGCATTTTCTTACCCTACTTATGATGAAATTTACCATCATGTTTTTGTTCATTCAGCAAATGAACATAGCGGTTGGATTGTCTATGAAATTCAAGGGGAAGAACATTTACTGGTTGTATTTAATGCTAAAGGGCAAGACTTCCAGTTTGAAAATGCTGGAAATCTAGAACTATTGGTGACCAATAGCCATTTAAGTGATAAAGACATGGTTGGTGGCGTCAGTGCCAGCGTCTTTAAAGTTTTGTAGAATAGAGTTACAATTTAAATTCATTTATGGTGCTTTATCTGTTAATAAAATCAGGAGATTCGTTTCCTGATTTATTTTTTTACTTAAAATTATATTTTTGTTAGCTAAATAACGAACTTTATGATAGTATTATAAAAAAACAATTCGTTTTCAAAGCGTTTCTGAAAATCTCTTGATTTACAAGTGAACACATCAGTGAATTTGTTGAAGACTTTCAAAAGATTTTTTCGCAAATTCCGTAATTTACTTGAATCTTCCCTAAAAAGGTAGTATAATAAATCTATAGAAAACGCTTACAGAAATAGGAGGGTGTATGGATAAGAATAATGCTTTAAAAACCTTTATGACAGGTGAAAATTTTCACCTCCAGCACTATCTGGGAGCTCATAGGGAAGAAAAAGATGGAGAGTATGGCTATACTTTTCGTGTGTGGGCGCCTAATGCTCAGGCTGTTCACTTGGTAGGGGATTTCACCAATTGGGTTGAAAATCAAATCCCGATGGAACGGAATGAATTTGGAGTTTGGGAAGTCTTTACCAGTCTTGCTCAAGAAGGCCAAATTTATAAGTACCATATCACACGATCAAACGGTCATCAACTTATGAAGATTGACCCTTTGGCTGTAAGGTATGAGGCACGACCTGGGACTGGTGCTATTTTAACAGATATTCCAGAAAAGAAATGGAAGGATGGTCTCTGGCTAGCCCGTAGAAAACGCTTGAGCTTTGAAGAGCGTCCTGTCAATATTTATGAGGCTCATGCTGGCTCTTGGAAGAAAAATCCGGATGGCAGTCCCTATAGTTTTGCTCAATTGAAAGATGAACTCATTCCTTACTTGGTTGAGATGAATTATACTCACATTGAATTTATGCCCCTGATGTCTCACCCACTAGGTTTGAGTTGGGGCTATCAGCTTATGGGTTACTTTGCTTTAGAGCATGCCTATGGTCGTCCTGAAGAGTTTCAAGATTTTGTTGAGGAATGTCACTTAAACAATATAGGTGTTATTGTAGACTGGGTACCTGGTCACTTTACTATCAATGATGATGCCTTGGCCTATTATGATGGAACACCGACTTTTGAATACCAAGACCATAATAAGGCTCATAACTACGGTTGGGGAGCACTCAATTTTGACCTTGGAAAGAATGAAGTCCAGTCTTTCTTGATTTCTAGTATTAAGTTTTGGATTGATTTTTATCATTTAGATGGTATTCGCGTGGATGCGGTTAGCAACATGCTCTATCTTGACTACGATGATGCTCCATGGACACCTAATAAAGATGGTGGCAATCTCAACTATGAAGGTTATTATTTCCTTCAACGCTTGAATGATGTGATTAAACTAGTTCATCCAGACGTTATGATGATAGCTGAGGAAAGTTCATCAGCTACTCAGATTACTGACACTAAGGATTCAGATGGTCTAGGATTTGACTATAAATGGAATATGGGTTGGATGAATGACATCCTCCGATTCTACGAAGAAGATCCGATTTATCGTAAATATGACTTTAACCTGGTGACTTTCAGCTTTATGTATGTCTTTAAAGAAAACTACCTCTTACCATTTTCACATGATGAGGTTGTCCATGGTAAGAAGAGTATGATGCATAAGATGTGGGGTGATCGTTACAACCAATTTGCTGGCTTGAGAAATCTATATACCTACCAGATTTGTCACCCGGGTAAGAAGTTACTTTTTATGGGAAGTGAATATGGGCAATTTCTAGAATGGAAATCTGAAGAACAGTTGGAATGGTCTAACCTAGAAGATCCAATGAATGCTAAGATGAAGTATTTCACTTCTCAGCTAAACCAGTTTTATAAAGACCATCGCTGTCTGTGGGAAATTGATAATAGTTATGATGGCATTGAAATCATCGATGCGGATAATAGAGACCAGAGTGTTCTTTCCTTCATCCGTAAGGGTAAGAAGGATGATATGTTAGTCTGTATCTTTAATATGGCACCTGTTGAACGAAAAGATTTTACAATCGGACTTCCTGTTGCAGGGATTTACGAAGAAGTCTGGAATACTGAGTTAGAAGAGTGGGGAGGCGTTTGGAAAGAACATAATCAAACTGTGCAAACGCAAGAAGGTCTATGGAAAGATTATGAGCAGACCTTGACCTTTACCCTACCGGCTATGGGAGCAAGTGTTTGGAAAATTAAACGTCGCTTGAAACCTGCTAAAACCGTCACAAGTAAAAACCAAAAAGGAGTAGAAAATGAAGAATGAAATGTTAGCTTTGATTCTTGCTGGTGGGCAAGGAACTCGTCTCGGTAAACTCACTCAAAGCATTGCAAAACCAGCTGTGCAATTTGGTGGGCGCTACCGTATCATTGACTTTGCTCTTTCAAACTGTGCCAACTCAGGCATCAACAATGTTGGAGTCATTACACAGTACCAACCACTTGCTCTCAACAATCATATCGGGAATGGTTCAAGCTGGGGACTAGATGGTATCAATTCTGGTGTCTCTATTCTTCAACCTTATTCTGCAAGTGAAGGAAATCGTTGGTTCGAAGGGACTAGTCACGCTATTTACCAAAATATCGATTATATCGACAGTGTCAATCCTGAGTATGTTTTGATTCTATCTGGGGACCATATCTATAAAATGGACTATGATGATATGCTCCAGTCTCACAAGGATAATAATGCCAGTTTGACAGTAGCAGTTCTTGATGTTCCTCTTAAGGAAGCTAGCCGTTTTGGTATCATGAATACAGATGCAAACAATCGTATTGTTGAATTTGAAGAAAAACCAGCTCAACCTAAATCTACCAAAGCTTCTATGGGAATTTACATTTTTGATTGGCAACGTCTGCGCAATATGCTCGTTGCTGCTGAAAAGAGCAATGTCGATATGTCAGACTTTGGTAAAAATGTCATTCCAAATTACCTTGAGTCAGGTGAAAGTGTTTATGCTTATGAATTTAATGGTTACTGGAAAGACGTTGGTACGATTGAGTCTCTTTGGGAAGCTAACATGGAATATATTTCACCAGAAAATGCCTTGGATAGCCGTAACCGTCAATGGAAGATTTACTCAAGAAACTTAATTTCACCACCAAACTTCCTTGGGGCAAATGCTCACGTGGAAGATTCCTTGGTTGTTGATGGCTGTTTCGTAGATGGAACTGTTAAACATTCTATCCTCTCAACAGGTGCGCAAGTTCGCGAAGGGGCAGAAGTAGTAGATTCAGTTATCATGAGTGGTGCAATTGTTGGTCAGGGAGCTAAAATCAAACGTGCCATTATTGGTGAAGGTGCAGTTATTTCTGATGGTGTCGAAATTGATGGAACAGAAGAAGTACAAGTTGTAGGATATGATGAAGTAGTGGGGGTAGCAACAGATGAAGATTGATAAATATTCTGCCATTTTAGGAAACACAGTTGGTTTTCATGATATGTCAACACTGACAGACCACCGTCCAGTAGCTAGTTTGCCATTTGGTGGTAAATATCGTTTGATCGACTTCCCGCTCTCAAGTCTTGCTAATGCTGGTGTGCGTAGTATTTTCGGTATTTTCCAACAAGACAATATCAGTTCAGTCTTTGACCATATCCGTTCAGGGCGTGAGTGGGGATTGTCAACTCTTCTTAGCCACTACTATCTAGGTATTTACAATACCCGTGTGGAAAGTAGTACAGTTGGAAAAGAATACTACCAGCAGCTTCTTACTTATTTGAAACGTTCTGGATCAAACCAAACAGTTTCACTTAACTGTGATGTTTTGATTAATATCGATTTGAACCAAGTATTCCACCTACATAACGCAACTAAAGGGCCAATCACTGTAGTTTATAAAAAATTGCCTAAAAAAGATATTTCAGAAGTAAATGCAATCTTGGAAATGGATGAAACAGACCATGTCCGTTCTCATAAACTCTTTGATAGCAAATCAACAGATGAAGTTTACAATATGTCCACAGATATCTTTGTCGTAGATACACCTTGGTTGATTGAACGTTTAGAAGAAGAAGCTAAAAAAGATCATCCAGAGAAATTGCGCTATGTTTTACGAGATTTGGCTGCAAAAGAAGGGGCTTTTGCCTACGAATACACAGGTTATCTGGCAAATATTCATTCTGTAGAGTCTTATTACCAAGCTAATAAAGATATGCTTGAATCTCAAAAATTCTACTCTCTCTTTACTCCAAACCAAAAGATTTACACAAAGGTAAAAAACGAAGAGCCAACTTATTATGCCAATACATCTAAGGTAAGCACTTCTCAGTTTGCCTCTGGTAGTATCATTGAAGGTCAAGTGGCTAATTCTGTTTTATCACGTAATATTCATGTCCATAAGGATAGCTTGGTTAAAGATAGCATCTTATTCCCTCGTGTTGTTATTGGAGAAGGTGCTCAGGTAGAATATGCTATCTTGGACAAGGGCGTTGAAGTTGCGGATGGAGTTGTGATCCGTGGAACTGCAGAACATCCAGTCGTCATTAAGAAAGGTAGCAAAGTAACAGAGGATATTCATTCATGAAAATTTTATTTGTAGCAGCTGAGGGTGCGCCCTTTTCAAAAACAGGTGGTTTGGGAGACGTCATTGGCGCTCTTCCTAAATCACTGGTAAAAGCGGGACATGAAGTTGCAGTGATTTTACCCTACTATGACATGGTAGAGGCTAAATTTGGAAATCAGATTGAAGATGTTCTTCATTTTGAGGTGAGTGTTGGTTGGCGCAGACAGTATTGTGGAATTAAGAAAACCGTCTTAAACGGTGTAACCTTCTACTTTATTGACAACCAATACTATTTCTTCCGTGGTCATGTTTACGGTGATTTTGACGACGGAGAACGCTTTGCCTTTTTCCAACTGGCTGCCATTGAGGCTATGGAAAGGATTGACTTTATTCCTGATCTTCTCCATGTTCATGACTACCATACAGCTATGATTCCTTTCTTGTTGAAAGAAAAATACCGTTGGATTCAAGCCTATCAAGGAATAAAAACTGTTTTAACCATTCATAATTTGGAATTTCAAGGACAATTCTCAGAAGGAATGTTATGGGATTTGTTTGGAGTCGGCTTTGAACGTTACGCTGATGGCACACTTCGCTGGAACAACTGTCTGAACTGGATGAAGGCTGGTATTCTTTATGCGGATCGTGTGTCAACCGTTTCGCCTAGCTATTCTCATGAAATTATGACTAGTCAGTTTGGATGTAACTTGGATCAGATTCTTCGAATGGAGTCTGGTAAAGTTTATGGTATCGTGAATGGGATTGATGCTGACCTTTATAATCCTCAGACGGATGCCCTTTTAGACTATCATTTTAATCAGGAAGATTTGTCTGGTAAAGCCCAGAATAAGGCAAAATTGCAAGAAAGAGTTGGCTTACCTGTTAGGGCTGATGTTCCACTGGTGGGAATTGTCTCTCGTTTGACACGTCAAAAAGGTTTTGATGTGGTGGTGGAAAGTCTGCACCATATCTTGCAAGAAGATGTTCAGATTGTTCTTTTGGGAACCGGTGATCCAGCCTTTGAAGGAGCTTTCTCATGGTTTGCTCAGATTTACCCAGACAAGCTATCAGCAAATATCACTTTTGATGTCAAACTAGCTCAAGAAATCTACGCCGCTTGTGACCTCTTCCTCATGCCAAGTCGTTTTGAACCATGTGGCTTGTCTCAAATGATGGCTATGCGATATGGAACCTTACCATTGGTCCATGAAGTTGGTGGCTTACGAGATACCGTTAAAGCCTTCAATCCAATCGAAGGAAGCGGCACTGGCTTTAGCTTTGACAATCTATCTCCTTATTGGTTAAATTGGACTTTCCAAACAGCATTGGACTTGTATAGAAAACATCCTGATGTTTGGAGAAATCTACAAAAACAAGCTATGGAGTGTGATTTCTCATGGGATACAGCCTGCAGGTCATACCTTGATTTGTACCATAGTTTAGTTAATTAATAGATAAAATCGTATGATGACTTCATACGATTTTTGGGCTGTTTAGAGAGGAGAACTGATGTCTCAAGTAAAAGGTTTGTGTGTCATGGATGTTGATGGAACCTTAATTCTAGAAGAAGTGATTGATTTGTTGGGAAGAGAGGCAGGCTGTGAGGAGGAAATTTCGCTGATTACAAGTCGGGCAATGCGAGGAGAGTTAGACTTTGAAAGAAGTTTACGAGACAGAGTGTCCTTCTTGGAAGGTCTTCCTATTTCGGCCTTTGATAAAGTCTTCAACTCTATTCATCTAACGCCAAATGCCCAGGAATTCATTTCCATTCTCCAAAAGAACGGCATCCTAGTTGGTCTGGTGTCCGGTGGATTTACTCCAATAGTTGAGAGATTAGCAAAATCTCTTGGAATTGCCTGTTTCTCTGCCAACCAACTAGAAGTCAAAGGTGGCTTTCTAACAGGGAAATTAGTTGGACAAATTATTAGTCCCGAGGTTAAAAAAGAGACTCTGGAACAATGGAGAAAGGAACTAAAACTTTCTAAAGAAAGAACGATTGCAATCGGTGACGGGGCCAATGATCTATTTATGTTGAAGTCGGCAGGATTGGGAATCGCCTTTTGTGGCAAAGAAGTACTCAAAAAAGAAATACCGAATCATGTTGACAAGAGGGATTTTTTAGAAGTTCTTCCTTTGATTGACTGTTTAGAATGAGGGAAAATATGAAGATTGTAATTGCACCAGATTCATTTAAGGAAAGCTTGTCCGCTCAACAAGTAGCTGAAGCAATAAAAAGAGGCTTCCAACAATCGATAGCAGATGTAGAATGTCTCCTCTGCCCTGTTGGTGATGGGGGAGAAGGTACTGTAGATGCTATCCGACATTCTCTTGACCTAGAAGAAAAATGGATCCAAGTGACAGGACCTTTTGGACAAAAAGAAGCCATGCGCTATTTTCAAAAAAGTCAACTGGCATTATTTGAAGTTGCCGACTTGGTTGGCCTTGGAAAAATTCCGCTAGAGAAACGAAATCCACTTCAAATACAAACTCGTGGTATTGGAGAGTTGATTCGTCATCTCATTGCTCAAGGGATTAAAGAAATCTATATCGGCGTTGGTGGTACGGCCAGTAATGATGGCGGTATTGGTATTGCTGCTGGATTGGGGTATCAATTCTATGATAAGGATGGAAATGTCTTGCCGGCTTGCGGTCAATCCTTACTAAAATTAGCTTCTGTTTCAACAGAAAATCGCTATGAAATTTCTGAAGATGTTCAAATTCGTATTTTAGCAGATGTCGTGAGTCCCTTATGTGGTCCTCAAGGTGCGACCTATATTTTTGGCAAACAAAAAGGCCTAGATCCTACTATGTTTGATGCCGTAGATCAGGCAATCCAAGATTTTTATGAAAAAGTCTCACCTGCAACATTGGAAATTAAAGGAGCAGGAGCTGGTGGAGGCATTGCTGGCGGTTTGTGTGCCTTTGCTCAGGCAAATATCGTGTCGGGAATTGATACCTGCTTGAACCTAATCAACTTTGATAAGAAAGTTTCAAATGCTGACTTGGTTATTGTTGGAGAAGGAAGACTAGATTGTCAAAGCTTTGCTGGGAAAGCGCCTATAGGCGTAGCAAAAAGAACCCCTGTCGGAGTTCCTGTTATTGCTATTTGCGGTAGTCTCGCTGAAGATTTACCTTCCCTACCATTTGAAAATATCCAAGCTGCCTTTTCTATTTTGGAGAAAAGTGAACCTCTAGAAGAGAGTTTGAAAAATGCCAGTCTCTATTTGGAGCACACGGCTGCTAATGTAGGGCATTTATTAAATATGCGCAAGATTTAGCCAAACCATTTCTTCCAGATGGATGTTTTGGCTGGTTCTTCCTTTTTAACTTCCCAAAGTTTTGCAAAAGCAAGTCGAAGGTTCTTTTCTTCTACTTGAACTGGTGCATTGGTGTGGATAATAAGGCCAAAAGGAGAAGAAGTATGCTTTTCAGATACAATGGTAGCTTGACTATCAGTTTCTTTTGCTTCTTTTAAGTAGAAAACTTGTTTGTCAAATTCGATAGTTGGTGAAATCTTCACAAATAGTGGTTCTGCTTTTTGCTGAAGGTTTTCTAAAATAGATAAAAAGCCTTTTTCTAACTGAGGGCTATTTGCTGTGTCAATATCTGCATATCCAAGAACTCTTTCCTCAAAAGTGCCAAGATAGCGTCTTTGCTCATCTGGATTTAATTTTGAGCCACCATGAGCTTTTTCAAGTAATTGTTTTGATAAATCTGTCATGAAAACAGTATATCATAAAAGTTAGAATAAAACAGATAAAAGAAAGCGATTACTTTATAAAGTTAAGGAAAATTTGCACAAAGATAACGTTTTTTCTTGAAAAAGGAGGGGTTTTAAGGTATTATAGAGGTGTAAAAAATTTAACTCATAAGGAGAGTAAAAAATGTCAATTATTACTGATGTTTACGCTCGCGAAGTCCTAGACTCACGCGGTAACCCAACACTTGAAGTAGAAGTTTATACTGAATCAGGTGCTTTCGGACGTGGTATGGTTCCATCAGGAGCTTCTACTGGTGAACACGAAGCAGTTGAACTTCGCGACGGTGACAAATCTCGTTACGGTGGTCTTGGTACACAAAAAGCTGTTGACAACGTAAACAACATCATTGCTGAAGCTATCATCGGCTACGATGTACGTGACCAACAAGCTATCGACCGTGCTATGATCGCTCTTGACGGTACTCCTAACAAAGGTAAATTGGGTGCTAACGCAATCCTTGGTGTGTCTATCGCTGTAGCTCGTGCTGCTGCTGACTACCTTGAAATCCCACTTTACAGCTACCTTGGTGGATTCAACACTAAAGTTCTTCCAACTCCAATGATGAACATCATCAACGGTGGTTCTCACTCTGACGCTCCAATTGCTTTCCAAGAGTTCATGATCGTACCTGCTGGTGCGCCATCATTCAAAGAAGCTCTTCGTTGGGGTGCTGAAATCTTCCACGCTCTTAAGAAAATCCTTAAATCTCGTGGTCTTGAAACAGCCGTAGGTGACGAAGGTGGATTCGCTCCTCGTTTTGAAGGAACTGAAGATGGAGTTGAAACTATCCTTGCTGCTATCGAAGCTGCTGGATATGTTCCAGGTAAAGACGTATTTATCGGATTTGACTGTGCTTCATCAGAATTCTACGATAAAGAACGTAAAGTTTACGACTACACTAAATTTGAAGGTGAAGGAGCAGCTGTACGTACTGCTGCAGAACAAATCGACTACCTTGAAGAATTGGTAAACAAATACCCAATCATCACTATCGAAGATGGTATGGATGAAAACGACTGGGACGGTTGGAAAGCTCTTACTGAACGTCTTGGTGGCAAAGTTCAATTGGTTGGTGACGACTTCTTCGTAACAAATACTTCTTACCTTGAAAAAGGTATTGCAGAAGGTGCTGCTAACTCAATCCTTATCAAAGTTAACCAAATCGGTACTCTTACTGAAACATTCGACGCTATCGAAATGGCGAAAGAAGCTGGTTACACTGCCGTTGTATCACACCGTTCAGGTGAAACTGAAGATTCAACAATCGCTGACATCGCAGTTGCAACTAACGCAGGACAAATCAAGACTGGTTCACTTTCACGTACAGACCGTATCGCTAAATATAACCAATTGCTTCGCATCGAAGACCAACTTGGTGAAGTAGCAGAATACCGTGGATTGAAATCATTCTACAACCTTAAAAAATAAAATAGTCCAGTGAACTATTTTATCCCGAACCTTGAAATTCAAAAGTTCGGCCGTTGATTTAACAACGTTTCTAGCCCCTCGGATTTTATCCGAAGGGCTATTTTTGTATTTAGGGGGCAAAACATTTCAAGACAGCTCATTTACTAATAAATACGATTCAGCTAATATAATTGAAAATGATGGAAAAAAGGGTGAATTTATGATATACTTTAACGTAGGACCTTTTTAGAAATTTTGAAAGAGTATAAAAAATTTAAAATGAGAAAAATTGTTATCAATGGTGGCTTGCCTCTGCAAGGTGAGATTACCATTAGTGGCGCAAAAAATAGTGTAGTAGCTTTGATTCCAGCTATTATTTTGGCAGATGATGTGGTGACTTTGGATTGTGTTCCAGATATTTCCGATGTTGCTAGTCTTGTCGAAATTATGGAGTTAATGGGGGCTACTGTTAAGCGTTATGACGATGTGTTAGAGATTGATCCAAGAGGTGTTCAAAATATTCCAATGCCTTATGGGAAAATCAATAGTCTTCGTGCATCTTATTATTTTTATGGAAGTCTTTTAGGTCGCTTTGGTGAAGCTACTGTTGGTTTACCTGGTGGATGTGATTTGGGACCTCGCCCTATTGATCTACATCTTAAGGCTTTTGAAGCTATGGGAGCTACTGTTAGCTACGAGGGTGATAACATGAAGTTATCTGCTAAAGATACAGGACTTCACGGCGCAAGTATTTACATGGATACGGTTAGTGTCGGTGCGACGATTAATACGATGATTGCTGCGGTTAAAGCAAATGGTCGTACTATTATTGAAAATGCAGCCCGAGAACCTGAGATTATTGATGTTGCCACTCTCTTAAATAATATGGGTGCTCATATCCGTGGTGCTGGAACCAATATTATCATTATTGATGGTGTTGACAGATTACACGGAACCCGTCATCAGGTGATTCCAGACCGTATTGAAGCAGGAACATATATTTCTTTAGCTGCTGCAGTCGGTAAGGGAATTCGTATTAATAATGTTCTTTATGAACACTTAGAAGGATTCATCGCTAAGTTGGAAGAAATGGGAGTGAGAATGACTGTATCGGAGGACAGTATTTTTGTCGAAGAACAGTCTAATTTGAAAGCAATCAATATTAAGACAGCTCCTTATCCTGGTTTTGCTACTGACTTGCAACAACCAATTACTCCTCTTCTATTAACAGCAGAGGGGCGTGGTACCATTATTGATACCATTTATGAAAAACGAGTAAACCATGTTTTTGAACTAGCAAAGATGGACGCAGATATTACGACTACAAACGACCATATTTTATATACTGGTGGCCGTAGTTTACGTGGTGCAAATGTAAAAGCTACTGACCTTAGAGCTGGGGCCGCACTTGTCATTGCTGGTTTAATGGCTGAAGGCAAAACTGAAATTACAAATATTGAGTTCATCTTACGTGGTTATTCAGATATTATTGAAAAATTACGTAATCTAGGAGCGGATATTACACTTGTTGAAGAATAAACCGTAGAGGTGTTTATGAATATTTGGACCAAATTAGCAATGTTTTCTTTTTTTGAAACGGATCGCTTGTATTTGCGTCCTTTCTTTTTTAGTGATAGTCAGGACTTCCATGAGATAGCCTCAGATCCTGAAAATTTACAATTTATTTTCCCAACTCAGGCAAGTCTGGAAGAAAGTCAATATGCACTGGCCAATTACTTTATGAAGTCCCCTTTGGGAGTGTGGGCAATTTGTGACCAGAAAAATCAACAGATGATTGGTTCTATTAAATTTGAGAAGTTAGATGAAATCAAAAAAGAAGCTGAGCTTGGCTATTTTTTGAGAAAAGATGCTTGGTCTCAAGGTTTTATGACAGAAGTTGTTAAAAAACTTTGTCAGCTTTCTTTTGAGGAATTTGGTTTAAAACAATTATCTATTATAACCCATCTCGAAAATGAAGCCAGTCAACGAGTTGCTCTTAAGGCTGGATTTCGTTTGTTCCGTCAGTTTAAGGGAAGTGATCGCTACACAAGAAAAATGCGGGATTATCTTGAATTTCGGTATGTAAAAGGAGAATTCAATGAGTAAACATCAGGAAATTCTAAGCTATTTGGAGGAATTACCAGTAGGTAAAAGGGTCAGTGTTCGTAGCATTTCAAACCATCTGGGAGTCAGTGATGGAACGGCCTATCGGGCCATTAAAGAAGCTGAAAATCGTGGAATTGTAGAGACTCGCCCAAGAAGTGGTACTATCCGAGTCAAATCTCAGAAAGTTGCTATAGAGAGATTAACATTTGCTGAAATTGCAGAAGTGACTTCTTCTGAGGTTTTGGCTGGGCAAGAAGGTTTAGAGAGAGAATTTAGTAAGTTTTCAATTGGTGCCATGACTGAGCAAAATATCTTATCTTACCTTCACGATGGTGGGCTCCTGATTGTCGGAGATCGTACTCGTATCCAATTACTAGCGCTGGAAAATGAAAATGCAGTTCTGGTTACAGGTGGATTTCAGGTTCATGATGATGTGCTTAAACTGGCCAATCAAAAAGGAATCCCAGTTCTGAGAAGTAAGAATGACACTTTTACCATTGCGACCATGATCAATAAAGCCCTGTCAAATGTACAAATCAAGACTGATATTCTGACAGTTGAGAAACTTTATCGCCCAAGTCATGAGTATGGTTTTCTGAGAGAAACCGACACAGTCAAAGATTATTTGGACTTAGTTCGTAAGAATCGTAGCAGCCGTTTCCCTGTTATTAATCAACATCAGGTTGTTGTTGGAGTTGTTACTATGAGAGATGCGGGTGATAAGTCACCAAGTACGACAATTGATAAGGTCATGTCTCGTAGTCTATTTTTGGTTGGATTATCGACAAATATTGCCAATGTGAGTCAACGGATGATTGCGGAAGACTTTGAAATGGTACCGGTTGTTCGGAATAATCAAACCTTGCTTGGAGTTGTAACACGACGAGATGTCATGGAGAAGATGAGTCGTTCCCAAGTTTCTGCTCTACCAACTTTTTCTGAGCAGATTGGTCAAAAACTTTCTTATCACCATGATGAAGTAGTGATTACAGTGGAACCCTTTATGCTAGAGAAGAATGGTGTTTTGGCTAATGGTGTATTGGCAGAAATTCTGACCCACATGACTCAAGATTTAGTTGTGAATAGTGGTCGAAATCTTATTATTGAGCAGATGCTAATCTACTTTTTGCAGGCTGTTCAGATAGATGATATATTGCGCATTCAAGCACGCATCATCCATCATACTAGACGATCAGCTATTATTGATTACGATATTTATCACGGTCATCAGATTGTTTCAAAAGCAAATGTGACTGTTAAAATTAATTAGAAACTAGGAGAAAAGATGATAACATTAAAATCAGCTCGTGAAATCGAAGCTATGGACAAGGCTGGTGATTTTTTAGCAAGTATCCATATTGGCTTGCGTGATTTGATTAAGCCTGGCGTAGATATGTGGGAAGTTGAAGAATACGTTCGCCGTCGTTGTAAAGAAGAAAATTTCCTTCCACTTCAGATTGGAGTTGACGGTGCCATGATGGACTATCCTTATGCTACCTGTTGCTCCCTTAACGATGAAGTAGCTCACGCTTTCCCTCGTCACTATATCTTGAAAGATGGTGATTTGCTCAAGGTTGACATGGTTTTGGGAGGCCCAATTGCTAAATCTGACCTGAATGTCTCAAAATTAAACTTCAACAATGTTGAGCAAATGAAGAAATATACTCAGAGCTATTCTGGTGGTCTAGCAGACTCATGTTGGGCTTATGCCGTTGGTACACCGTCCGAAGAAGTGAAAAACTTGATGGATGTAACTAAAGAAGCCATGTATAAGGGGATTGAGCAAGCTGTTGTTGGAAATCGTATCGGTGATATTGGTGCAGCCATTCAAGAATACGCTGAAAGTCGTGGTTACGGTGTAGTGCGTGATTTGGTTGGTCATGGTGTTGGCCCAACTATGCACGAAGAACCAATGGTTCCTAACTACGGTATTGCTGGTCGTGGGCTTCGTCTACGTGAAGGAATGGTCTTGACCATTGAACCAATGATCAACACAGGTGACTGGGAAATTGATACAGATATGAAGACTGGTTGGGCGCATAAGACTATTGACGGTGGCCTATCTTGTCAATATGAACACCAATTCGTGATTACGAAAGACGGACCTGTTATCTTGACTAGCCAAGGTGAAGAAGGAACTTATTAGTAAAAAGTGAAAAGACTACTAGAAGTTGATTTTATAAAGAATTTACTAGAACTTTTCATAATAAAGCGCATTATATCAAGTTTTAAGGGCTGATGTGATGCGTTTTTCTGATTTCAAGATTCTTACGTCAATCTCTTGTACGTTATGTTGATTTTAAAACCAAAATTCTTCTAAAATGCTACACTTCAGGTTAAAAAAACGACATTTCAGATTTTCTGTTCCAGAAATAGCTATCACTATGATATAATTATTTTATGATTATTACTATTCCTATAAAAAACCATAAAGATATTGGCACACCATCTGATTCAGTCGTTGTTCTCGGCTATTTTGATGGTATACACAAGGGGCATCAAGAACTATTTCGTGTTGCCAACAAGGTTGCGAGAAAGGATTTATTACCTATCGTAGTTATGACCTTTAATGAATCTCCAAAGATTGCTTTAGAGCCTTATCATCCTGACCTATTTTTGCATATTTTGAATCCTGCTGAGCGTGAAAGAAAATTAAAGCGTGAAGGTGTAGAAGAATTATATCTCCTTGATTTTAGTAGTCAATTTGCTAGTCTCACCGCAGAAGAATTTTTTGCGACTTATATTAAGGCTATGAATGCTAAAATTATTGTTGCAGGTTTTGATTATACATTTGGTTCTGACAAAAAAACGGCAGAAGATTTAAAGAATTACTTTGATGGAGAAGTTATCATTGTTCCACCTGTAGAAGATGAGAAAGGAAAGATTAGTTCAACTCGTATCCGTCAAGCTATTTTAGATGGAAACGTGAAAGAAGCAGGAGAACTTTTGGGGGCACCGCTTCCATCCAGAGGTATGGTGGTTCATGGTAACGCTCGTGGTCGTACGATTGGTTATCCAACAGCTAATTTGGTGCTTTTAGACCGTACTTATATGCCAGTAGATGGCGTTTATGTTGTTGATGTTGAGATTCAAAGACAAAAGTATCGTGCTATGGCTAGTGTTGGAAAAAATGTGACCTTTGATGGAGAAGAAGCACGTTTTGAAGTCAATATTTTTGATTTTAATCAAGATATTTATGGGGAAACCGTCATGGTTTATTGGCTTGATCGTATTCGAGATATGACCAAATTTGACTCAGTTGACCAATTAGTGGATCAGTTAAAGGCTGATGAAGAAGTAGCTCGAAATTGGTCTTAAGAGTTTGGGTAATTAAAAAAGAGGTTGTCTGTAACCCAAAAGATAGATGATGTAGTCTAACTTTTGAGGTCACTACAAGACCTCTTTTTATTCTTTTTCAAAGGTAAATCCTTCTCCAAGGATTTCGTGAGCTTCTGTAATAGTTATAAAGGCTTGAGGATCAATTCGATGAATCATTTCCTTCATTTTCACAATTTCATTTCTTCCGACAATACAGTAAATGATTTTTAAATCTTCTTGACTATAATAACCTTGACCTGAGATGAAAGTAACGCCTCTACCTAGGTCATCATTAATCGCCTTAGCAAGTTGGTCAGGACGTTTGGTAATAATCATAAATCCTTTACCTGCGTAGCCACCTTCGCCAATCAAATCAATGACACGCGAAACGATAAAATCAAATAAGAGCGTGTAGGAAACCAATCTCAAGTCCTTGAAGATTAGGAGAATGAGCATGAGAATACAAAAATCTAAGATAAAGAGCAGTTTTCCCATTGATATATGAGTGTACTTGTTGAGAATACGAGCTACAATATCAGTACCACCAGTTGTACCTCCAGCATTAAAGATAATTCCAAGACCAATTCCCAATAGAATCCCAGCTATAAGGGCAGTGATTAGTAAATCACCTTGAAGATCAATATGAAGGGGAATACGTTCAAAAAAGGCCAACCAGGCGGACAAGGCTAAGGTTCCTAGTAAACTAGAATAGAGGGACTTTGCTCCAAAAATCTTCCAAGCTAGGATGAAAAGGGGAATATTAATCAGCAGGTTCATGAGAGAAACAGGGATTTTAAAAAGATAAAAGGTGATGAGGGTAATACCTGTCGCCCCTCCCTCAAAGAGATGATGAGGAACTACAAAATAAGTTAGACCAAAAGCATAGATAGCAGCACCTAGTAAAATGGTTAAAATGGGATAAATTTTTTTAATCATAGGGACCTCTTTTCTTATAAGTAGATTATATCAAATTTTTAAGGAAAATTTGAATGACTCCATTAGGATTTTTAATCTTTTTTTGATATAATTAAAAGTAAGAAAACCAATCTGAATCCTAAAATAGAAAGATTGATACTATGACAAAAATTAAGATTGTAACCGATTCATCTGTTACTATTGAACCTGAACTAGTAAAACAATTAGATATCACTGTTGTTCCGTTATCTGTAATGATTGATAATGTTGTTTATTCTGATGCGGATTTGAAAGAAGAAGGTAAATTTCTTCAGTTGATGCAAGAAAGTAAGAATCTTCCAAAAACAAGTCAGCCACCTGTAGGTGTCTTTGCTGAAGTTTTTGAAGACCTATGCAAAGATGGTAGCCAGATTCTTGCTATTCATATGTCTCACGCCCTTTCTGGCACTGTAGAAGCGGCACGTCAAGGTGCTAGCTTATCTACTGCCGATGTAACAGTTATTGATAGTTCCTTCACTGACCAAGCCTTGAAATTCCAAGTTGTTGAGGCTGCAAAATTAGCGCAAGAAGGCAAAGAGTTGGAGGAAATCTTATCTCATGTAGAAGAGGTTAAAAACCACACAGAACTCTATATTGGCGTTTCGACTTTGGAAAACCTTGTTAAAGGTGGACGAATTGGGCGTGTAACTGGATTGTTGAGCTCACTTCTCAATATACGTGTTGTCATGCAGATGAAGGACCATGAATTGCAGCCAATAGTTAAAGGTCGTGGAGCTAAAACTTTTAAAAAATGGTTGGATGAACTGATAACATCGCTCTCTGAACGTTCTGTAGCAGAGATTGGAATTTCATATTCTGGTAGTGCTGATTGGGCAAAAGAGATGAAAGAAAGCTTACAAGCTTATGTTGAAAAGCCTATTTCAGTTTTGGAAACGGGCTCTATTATTCAAACTCACACGGGTGAGAATGCTTGGGCTGTTTTAGTACGTTACAACTCCTAAAAAAATAAATAAAATGGGAAGAAATAGCGTTTTTAACTTGACCTAAAAGGGATTTTAGGATATGATTATATTTGTTAATTAGAAATAAAATTGGAGGAATCATTAACATGGCAAACAAACAAGATTTGATCGCTAAAGTAGCAGAAGCTACAGAATTGACTAAGAAAGACTCAGCAGCAGCAGTTGAAGCTGTATTCGCAGCAGTAACTGAGTACCTTGCAGCTGGTGAAAAAGTTCAATTGATTGGTTTTGGTAACTTTGAAGTTCGTGAGCGTGCTGCACGTAAAGGTCGCAACCCACAAACTGGTAAAGAAATCAAAATTGCAGCTTCTAAAGTTCCAGCATTCAAAGCTGGTAAAGCTCTTAAAGACGCTGTTAAATAATCAACCTTCCAAAAGCCTATTGTATCAAGCTTTCTAGCTTGGGCAGTAGGCTTTTTTTGTGTATAGGAGGCAAAAAAGGGCCAGAATCTGAATGAACTAGTACCGGAAAATATTTCAAGTACAGACTAATTCAAATTGCGTAGCAGAAATCATACAAATGAAATTGATTATAGTAAAATAGGATTAGAATTATTAAGAAAGTTGGTTTTTTATTGGAAACGATAGTATTTTCAATCTCCGTTTTTTTAGCAGGGATCTTGTCCTTCTTTTCCCCTTGCATTTTTCCTCTGTTACCTGTTTATACTGGAATTTTGCTGGATGATCAGGAAAGTGCAAAAAGCTTTTCTTTATTTGGTAGAAAAGTTGCCTGGTCTGGCTTGATTCGAACTCTTTGCTTTATCGCAGGTATCTCTCTCATTTTCTTTATTTTAGGCTTTGGTGCTGGTTACTTTGGTAATATTCTCTATGCCAATTGGTTTCGCTATACCATGGGAACAATTATTATCATTTTAGGCCTTCACCAGATGGAAATTTTTCATTTTAAGAAATTAGAGGTTCAAAAAAGCTTTACTTTTAAGAAATCAGAAGCCAATCGTTATTGGTCAGCCTTTTTACTCGGTATTACCTTTAGCTTTGGTTGGACGCCTTGTATTGGTCCAGTTTTAAGTTCTGTTTTAGCGCTTGCGGCTTCTGGAGGCAATGGTGCTTGGCAAGGAGCGATCTATACCTTAATTTACACTCTGGGGATGGCCATTCCTTTCTTGGTCTTGGCTCTAGCTTCAGGAATAGTGATGCCTTATTTTGGCAAAATCAAGCGCCATATGATGCTACTGAAGAAAATTGGTGGTTTGCTCATTATTTTAATGGGAATTTTGTTACTATTAGGACAAGTAAATGTTCTAGCTGGAATTTTTGAATAAAGGAGAAAAGATGAAAAAACTAATGTTTGCTGGCTTAAGCCTCTTGTCACTAGTTGTATTGATGGCTTGTGGTGAGGAAGAGACTAAAAAGACTCAAGCACCAGAACAATCCCCAAAACAACAGCAACAAACGCCTGTACAACAAATTGCTGTTGGAAAAGAGGCTCCAGACTTTACCTTGCAATCCATGGATGGCAAAGAAGTCAAGTTATCTGATTATAAGGGGAAAAAAGTCTATTTGAAGTTTTGGGCTTCATGGTGTGGTCCATGTAAGAAAAGTATGCCCGAGTTGATGGAATTGGCTGCAAAATCAGATCGCGATTTTGAAATTCTTAGTGTCATTGCACCAGGAATTCAAGGTGAAAAAACTGTCGAGCAATTCCCACAATGGTTCCAAGAACAAGGATATAAAGATATCCCAGTACTTTATGATACCAAAGCAACAACGTTCCAAGCTTATCAAATTCGAAGCATTCCTACAGAATACCTAATTGATAGTCAAGGAAAGATTGGAAAGATTCAATTTGGTGTTATCAGCAATGCGGATGCAGAAGCAGCTTTTAAAGAAATGAACTAGAATAGATAAAAATCTGATTACAAGAGAGTAGTCAGATTTTTTTAGAAAATTATTTTATAAATATTCACAAATGTCCTATATTTATGGTAAAATAGAATCATCATTTTATTTTGGAGAAAAAGATGAATATATTTAGAACCAAAAATGTTAGTTTAGATAAAACGGAGATGCACAGGCATTTGAAGTTATGGGATTTGATTTTGCTGGGTATCGGAGCCATGGTAGGGACAGGTGTCTTTACAATTACAGGTACTGCAGCTGCAACGCTTGCTGGTCCAGCACTAGTGATTTCAATAGTCATTTCTGCCTTGTGTGTGGGATTATCAGCCCTCTTTTTTGCAGAATTTGCTTCGCGGGTACCCGCTACAGGTGGTGCCTACAGTTATCTCTATGCTATTTTAGGAGAATTCCCTGCCTGGTTGGCTGGTTGGTTAACCATGATGGAGTTCATGACAGCCATATCAGGCGTAGCTTCGGGTTGGGCAGCTTATTTTAAAGGATTGCTTTCTCAATACGGGATAGCCCTTCCTCAGGCTTTAAATGGAACCTTTAATCCTCAAGCAGGGACCTTCGTTGATTTATTGCCTATTCTTGTCTTGGTCTTGGTGACCTCACTTGTTTTACTCAATGCTAAAGCAGCCTTACGCTTTAATTCTATTCTAGTTATTTTGAAATTTTCCGCTTTAGCTCTCTTTGTTTTAGTAGGAATTTGGAATATTAAGCTTGATAATTGGAGCAATTTTGCTCCTTATGGTTTTGGACAAATCTATGGTGCTAGTACTGGTATTATGGCTGGTGCGTCCTTAATGTTCTTTGGATTTTTAGGCTTCGAATCCATCTCTATGGCTGTAGATGAGGTCAAGACTCCTCAAAAAAATATTCCTAGAGGGATTGTCTTATCGCTTTCTATCGTAACTATTCTCTATGCCTTGGTGACGCTTGTCTTGACTGGTGTGGTCCATTATAGCCATCTAAATGTCGACGATGCCGTTGCCTTTGCTCTTCGTAGCGTTGGGATTAGTTGGGCAGCCAACTATGTGTCATTAGTGGCTATCTTGACCTTGATTACAGTTTGTATTTCGATGACCTATGCCCTATCACGTATGATTTACAGTTTAGCGCGTGACGGATTGATGCCTGCCGCCTTTAAAGAACTAACGAAGACTAGCAAGGTACCAAAGAATGCTACTATCTTGACAGGTCTAGCTTCAGCAGTAGCTGCAGGAATGTTCCCACTAGCCAGTATCGCAGCCTTCTTAAACATTTGTACCTTGGCCTACTTGATTATGCTTGCTTACGGCTTGATTCGCTTACGGAGAGAAAAGGGGATGCCCAAAGCTGGAGAATTTAAAACACCACTGGTACCATTATTACCGATTTTATCAATCATCATTTGTTTATCCTTTATGTTGCAGTATAATATGGAAACCTGGATTGCTTTCCTAGTTGCATTGTTGATAGGAAGTATCATTTACTTTACTTATGGTTATAAGCATTCTACC
The DNA here is from genome assembly GCF_905187495.1 of Streptococcus mitis. GTDB lineage: Bacteria > Bacillota > Bacilli > Lactobacillales > Streptococcaceae > Streptococcus > Streptococcus mitis_CU. Next base: position 29,085 of record NZ_CAJJIB010000151.1, read on the forward strand.
ATAGAAGAATAATACTCTTCGAAAATCTCTTCAAACCACGTCAGCTTCGCCTTGCCGTACTCAAGTACTGAGCCTGCGGCTAGCTTCCTAATTTACTCTTTGATTTTCATTGAGTATATAAAGTGAGAATCTGTTGAGTTGTTAAAACTCAGCAGATTTTTATATGTGAAAGAAATTTCAAATTTTTTCTAAAAATATCTTGACAGATTAAATTTTTAGGAGTAGAATGTTTACCAGTTAATTAAATAGTTAAGGGGTTGTTTATGAAGAAACAAAGTTTATTTTTAGTATTGTTAAGTGTTTTCCTTTTGTGTTTAGCTGCTTGTGGTCAAAAGGAAAGCCATACAGGGAAAGGGATGAAAATTGTGACCAGTTTTTATCCTATCTATGCTATGGTCAAGGAAGTTTCTGGTGACTTAAATGATGTTCGGATGATTCAGTCAAGTAGTGGCATTCACTCTTTTGAACCTTCGGCAAATGATATCGCAGCCATTTATGACGCGGATGTCTTTGTTTACCATTCGCATACACTTGAATCTTGGGCAGGAAGTCTGGATCCCAATCTAAAAAAATCCAAAGTGAAGGTTTTAGAGGCTTCAGAGGGAATGACTTTAGACCGAGTCCCAGGGCTAGAAGATGTGGAAGCAGGGGATGGAGTTGATGAAAAAACGCTCTATGACCCTCACACTTGGCTAGATCCTGAAAAAGCTGGTGAAGAAGCTCAGATTATCGCTGATAAACTTTCAGAGGTGGATAGTGAGCATAAAGAAACTTATCAAAAAAATGCGCAAGACTTTATCAAAAAAGCTCAAGAATTGACTAAGAAATTCCAGCCTAAATTTGAAAAAGCGACTCAGAAAACCTTTGTAACACAACATACAGCCTTTTCTTATCTAGCGAAGCGATTTGGACTCAATCAACTTGGTATTGCAGGTATCTCTCCTGAACAAGAACCAAGTCCAAGACAACTAACAGAAATTCAGGAATTTGTTAAGACCTATAAGGTTAAAACGATTTTTACAGAAAGTAACGCTTCTTCAAAAGTAGCTGAAACTCTTGTCAAATCAACAGGTGTGGGGCTTAAAACTCTGAATCCTTTAGAGGCAGACCCACAAAATGACAAGACTTACCTAGAAAATCTAGAAGAAAATATGAGTGTTCTAGCAGAAGAATTGAAATGAGGAGATTATGAAAATCAATAAAAAATATCTAGCAGGTTCAGTGGCAGTTCTTGCCCTAAGTGTTTGTTCCTATGAACTTGGTCGTTACCAAGCTGGTCAAGTTAAGAAAGATTCTAATCGAGTAGCTTATATAGATGGTGATCAGGCTGGTCAAAAGGCAGAGAACTTGACACCAGATGAAGTTAGTAAGAGAGAGGGAATCAACGCAGAACAAATCGTTATCAAGATTACGGATCAAGGTTATGTGACCTCCCATGGAGATCATTATCATTACTATAATGGCAAGGTTCCTTATGACGCTATTATCAGTGAAGAACTGCTGATGAAAGATCCGAATTATCAGTTGAAGGATTCAGATATTGTTAATGAAATCAAGGGTGGCTATGTGATTAAGGTAGAAGGGAAATACTATGTTTACCTTAAAGATGCGGCTCATGCAGACAATATTCGGACAAAAGAAGAGATTAAACGTCAGAAGCAGGAACACAGTAGTAATCACGGGGATGCCTCTAACGATCAGGCAGTTGTTGCAGCCAGAGCTCAAGGTCGCTATACAACGGATGATGGGTATATCTTTAATGCATCTGATATCATAGAAGACACGGGTGATGCCTATATCGTTCCTCATGGTAATCATTTCCACTATATTCCTAAGAGTGACTTGTCTGCCAGTGAATTAGCTGCAGCTCGAGCCTTCTTATCTGGAAAGGGTGGCCAATTAAGTACGGTTGAATATCGTTCAAGCAGAGCTGAGACAAGATCTAGTGTGAGAACGAGTCAATCTGAGACACCTCAAAATCCAGCAACAGATTCTGAAAGTCAAAGTGAGGATTTAGCTAGTCTCCTTCAAGAATTATACGCTTTGCCACTTAGCCAACGTCATGTGGAGTCTGATGGATTAGTATTTGACCCAGCACAGATTACAAAACGTACAGCAAATGGTGTGGCGGTTCCTCACGGGGATCACTTCCATTTCATTCCTTATTCACAAATGTCTGCTTTGGAAGAAAAATTGGCTCGAAATCTGCCAATTGGAGGTCAGCCAATTCAAAGTTATACTGATAATCCGAAACAAAGCAGTTCTGAGAAACCAAGTTCAACACCAAGTTCAACCATTAAACCAAACTTTAATCTCAATACGCAGGCACCGAATCGAGGAACTGGAGGTGCCTATACAACGGATGATGGATATGTCTTTAGTCCGACAGATGTGATTGAAGATACAGGTGACGCTTTTGTTGTACCGCACGGCAATCATTTCCACTATATTCCGAAGAGTGATTTGTCAGCAGGAGAATTGGCTGCAGCCCAAGCCTATTGGAATGGGAAGCAGGGCTCACATTCTGCCACAAGTTCAAGTAAACCAAGTAGTGATAATGCTAAACCAGCCCAACCAAGTTTGACAGAGACTCCAAACCTGACTGTCACCCCAACATATCATCAAAATCAAGGGGAAGATATCCCAACACTTTTAAGTGAATTGTATGCCAAACCTTTATCAGAACGCCATGTGGAATCGGATGGCTTAGTCTTTGATCCGGCACAAATCATCAAACGTACAGCTAATGGTGTCGCTGTGCCTCACGGAGACCATTATCACTTTATTCCTTATTCACAAATGTCCCCTTTGGAAGAAAAATTAGCTCGTATGATAGCTGTCAAGGGACAAAATGGCAATGTTTTGCCAAGCGTCACTCCACTGAAGCCAGCGCCTACTACCAAACCTCAAGCGCCAGCGGAAAATAAAACGACTGAATTTGATGTCAACCAGGTTGTTAGAAAAGTTGGCGACGGATATATTATAGAGGATAAGGGCGTTAGTCGTTATGTTCTTGCTAAAGATTTGGCCAAGGATAAGATTGATACTATTGAAAATCTCTTGTCTAAGAAAACTCAAGAGACACATGCGCTAGTTGCGAAGAAAGAAAATGTCGCTCCTCGTGACCAAGAATTTTATGATAAAGCATATAATTTATTGGCCAAGGCTCATAAAGCCTTATCTGAAAATAAAGGTCGCGTTTCTGATTTCCAAGCCTTAGACAAATTAGCGGAACGCTTGAACGATGAATCTTCTAATAAAGGAAAATTGGTAGATGATTTATTGTCATTCTTAGCACCAATTACCCATCCAGAACGTCTCGGAAAACCAAATGCTCAAATTGCTTATACAGATGTTGAAATTAAATTAGCGAAATTAGCAGGTAAGTATACAACAGAAGATGGGTATATCTTTGACATTCGTGATATTACCAGTGATGAGGGAGATGCTTATGTAACTCCGCATATGACCCATAGTCATTGGATTAAGAAAGAGAGCTTGTCTGAAGCTGAAAGAGTAGCAGCCCAGGCTTATGCTAAAGAGAAAGGTTTGACACCTCCTTCAACAGAGAATCAGGGTTCAGGAGATACTGAGGTTAAAGGAGTAGAAGCAATCTATAATAAAGTGAAGGCGGCTAAGAAGGTCCCACTTGATCATATTCCTTACAATCTACAACATACTGTTGAAGTTAAAAATGGTAGCTTAATTATACCTCATTACGACCATTACCATAACATTAAATTTGGTTGGTTTGACGAAGGACTCTATGAGGCACCTAAGGGTTATAGCCTTGAGGATCTCTTTGCAACTGTAAAATACTATGTAGAACATCCAGACGAACGTCCTCACTCAGATAATGGTTGGGGAAATGCCAGCGACCATGTTCGTAAAAATAAGGCAGACAAAGACAGTAAATCTGATGAAGATAAGAAACATGATGAAGTAAGTGAACCAACTCGCCCTGAATCTGATGAAAAAGAGAATCACGCAGGTTTAAATCCTTCAGCAGATAATCTTTATAAACCAAGCACTGATACGGAAGAGACAGAGGAAGAAGCTGAAGATACTACAGATGAGGCTAAAGTTCCTCAAGTAGAGACTGAAAAAGTAGAAGCCAAACTCAAAGAAGTAGAAGCTCTACTTGATACAGTAACCGATGCTAGTTTGAAAGACAATGTGGCAGAGAGTCTAGCTGGTTTACGAAATAATTTGAACCTCCAAACTATGGATAATAATGGTATCATGGCAGAAGCAGAGAAACTACTTGCTTTGTTAAAAGGTAGTGAGTCAGTTACGACGAAACCAGAAGCATAAGTTTATCCTATTAAATCAAAATGATGTAAGAGTCAGTAGCAATACTGGCTTTTATTTTTTAAAATGTAATAAAAATCTTGACAGATAAGCTTAAAAAAGGTAAACTATTTACTGGTTAATTAATTGGTTAAATAACCAGTTTAGGAAAAACTGTTTAACCGAGAAAAAGAAGTTAAGAAAAGCTTCATCATTTATTGAAATGAGGGATTTATGAAATTCAGTAAAAAGTATATTGCAGCTGGATCAGCTGTTATCGTATCCTTGAGTCTTTGCGCCTATGCACTGAACCAGCATCGCTCGCAGGAAAATAAGGACAATAATCGTGTTTCTTATGTGGATGGCAGCCAGTCAAGTCAGAAAAGTGAAAACTTGACACCAGATCAGGTTAGCCAGAAAGAAGGAATTCAGGCTGAGCAAATTGTCATTAAGATTACAGATCAGGGCTATGTGACGTCACACGGTGATCACTATCATTACTATAATGGGAAAGTTCCTTATGATGCCCTCTTTAGTGAAGAACTTTTGATGAAGGATCCACACTATCAACTTAAAGATGGAGATATTGTCAATGAGGTCAAGGGTGGCTATATCATCAAAGTCGATGGAAAATATTATGTCTACCTAAAAGATGTTTCTCATGCTGATAATGTTCGAACCAAGGATGAAATCAATCGCCAAAAACAAGAACATGTCAAAGATAATGAGAAGGTCAGCTCTGATGTTGCTGTAGCAAGGTCTCAGGGACGCTATACGACAGATGATGGTTATGTCTTTAATCCAGCTGATATTATCGAAGATACTGGTGATGCTTATATCGTTCCTCACGGAGGACACTATCACTACATTCCAAAAAGTGATTTGTCTGCTAGTGAATTAGCAGCCGCTAAAGCTCATCTGGCTGGTAAAAATACGCAACCGAGCCAGTTAAGCTATTCTTCAGCAGTTAGTGACAATAACACGCAATCTGTAGCACAAGGCTCAACTAGCAAGCTAGAAAGCAAAGTTGAAAATCTCCAAAGTTTATTGAAAGAACTCTACGATTCACCTAGCGACAAACGTTACAGTGAATCAGATGGTCTGGTCTTTGACCCTGCTAAGATTATCAGTCGTACACCAAATGGAGTTGCGATTCCGCATGGTGACCATTATCACTTTATTCCTTACAGCAAGCTCTCTCCTTTAGAAGAAAAGATTGCTAGAATGGTGCCTATCGGTGGAACTGGTTCTACAGTTTCTACAAATGAAAAACCTCATGAAGTAGCGTCTAGTCTAGCAAGTCTTCCAAGTAATCCATCTATATTGAATAATGCTTCTTCAACATTAAATAAGGAAATTCCTTCAACATCTGATGGTTATATCTTTAATCCTAAAGATATTGTCGAAGAAACTGCTACAGCTTATATTGTAAGACATGGTGATCATTTCCATTACATTCCTAAGTCGAATCAAATTGGTCAACCGACTCTTCCAAACAATGGTCTAACAACACCTTCGCCATCTCTTCCAGTCAATCCTGGTGTTTCACATGAGGAACATGAAGAAGATGGGCACGGCTTTGATGCCAATCGTATTATTGCTGAAGATGAAGCGGGATTTATCATGAGTCACGGCGACCATAATCATTACTTCTTCAAGAAGGATTTGACTGCTGATCAAATCAAGGCAGCGCAAGACCACTTGAAAGGGACAAATACAGCAACACCAAATCCAGCTCATGATGACGATCACGATGAAGATCATCATGGACACCATCATGATGAAGACCATGATCACGGTTTTGATGCTAATCGTGTCATCAGTGAGGATGAGCAAGGTTTTGTCATGAGTCACGGAGACCATAATCATTACTTCTTCAAGAAGGATTTGACAGCAGAGCAAATTAAGGCTGCACAAGACCATTTGAAAACACATCATGATGCAGAGCCTGTAAAACCTCTTGCTAAAACGGTAGAGTCTTTCTCAAGAGATGCTAGCGATGAAGAAAAGATTGCTTATATTTCGAAGACATACGGCGTTCCACTTGAAGCGATTAGAATTTCAAACGGATTCTTTGTTTTTGGAAATCCAGACCAAGCCTACGATCCAACTCATATCCACCCATATGCTGTTCGTAAGGAACATGTTCGTTTGCCACTCCAAACTGGCAATCCAGAACTTGATTTCCTAAACGAACTCTACACGACTGCTTTGAGAGATGGCGTGTCTCCGTATAGCTTACAGGTAGAAAATGGTAGTTTTGTGATTCCTCATGGCGACCACAATCACTACATCAAGGTTCAAACTAAGGGATATGAAGTGGCTTTGAAAAACAAGATTCCAGCCCTACAATCCAATTATCAACCTGGAGCTTTTGATGAGAAGGCAGTCTTGGAAAAAGTGGATCAACTTCTAGCTGATAGCAGAAGTATCTACAAAGACAAGCCTATCGAACAAAGACAGATTGAGTTAGCTTTAGGTCAGTTTACTGAAAACATGAAGAAACTGGCAACTAACTCTACAGCAGGTTATCTTGCAACCCTTGATCTCTTTGATAAGCAATATCTCCATATTGATGAAAGTGTCAAACCTACTGAAACAAGCGCTCTAGATAAGAAATACCAAGCCTTGATTGATAAAATCAATACACTAGATACAGACTCTTATGGACTTCCTAAGAAAGACCTTCTCGTTCGACTTCAAGAAGCTAAATTGGCAAAAGATGAGGCTGGTTTAGCAGCGGTTGAATCACAACTTCAAGCTCTTCAAGACTTTAATGACCGAACAGGTGTTACAACAGTGGAATACATCAAGTATTTCTACGAACACGTAAATGACGGTCGTTTAAATGATGAACTTCGGAACAAAGTAGCTCAGTTGACTTGGACCTTGTATCAATCTCAATCCTTCCTAAAGGCAGCAGAATTGAACAAATTATTCCCAAGTATCTATCAGGCAAAACAAGAAGTGGAAGAAGCTTTGAAAGCTGAGCCAACCACTGCTAAATCGACGAAAACAGTTCTAGATACTGAAAAAGTAGATAACCAAACTGCCAAGACAGCTATTTATGGCTTCTTGAAAGAATTGTACGGAGACTTTATGCCTGAAGAACATGTGAATCATGTTAACAAGGAGCAAGTAGAAAGTCTCTTGAACAAGGCAAATCAACTCTTGGAACAAATCCAAGAAGAAGGTATCAGACAATCCTTGGCAGAAGAAGTAGAAAATCTCAAAGCTGCTACAAATAAGGATGATGCTGACTTGGATGAAGTAAACAGTCAGGTAAAAGATGTCTTGACTCGTATCGCTAGCGCCCTTCAACAAGAGAAGGAAAATGCAGAGCAAGATCCTCAGACACTTGTACTTTATCAAAAACTCTACGATATTCTCATGTCGCTTCACGCATATTTAGAAAACAATAAGGGTTCTGATGAAGACTTTGATAAGGTGGATGCATTACTAGATCAACTATCTGCTAAGAGTAAAGATAAAGCTGCTTTACTTGAATTGACAAAAGCTATCCTAGTTTTGAATCAAGAAATCAAGTCAAAATCAAGCGCAAGTGAAGAAGCAAGTCCAGCAACAAATACTGAAGCAAATACTGATAAGACCAGTCCCGAAACTGAAACATCAGTAGCCGCAGAATCTAATAGTGAAACTGCAAGCGACGAAAACAAAGCAAGCAACACAACAGATTCTAAACCTGCTGAATCATCTTCAGAAAAGGAATCAACAGAATCTACAACAAGTACTGGAAATCAAGAAAAACCAGCAGAATAAAAAGAAAGGCGAAGTAGCTAAGCTACCTCGTCTTTTTAGTCTTCATAAGCTACGATACCAATGATGGTATCAACTGCACGTTCCATAGTCTGAAGGCTGACGTATTCAAAACGTCCATGCATATTTTCTCCTCCCGCAAAGATATTAGGAGTTGGGATTCCCATAAAGGAAATCTTAGAGCCGTCTGTCCCTCCACGAATTGGTTCGATAATAGGAGTAATACCCAAATCTTCCATAACGGCTTTGGCAATGGTAATTGGAGTCATATCTTTTTCAATGACTTCTTTCATATTGTAGTACTGGTCTGTCAAGTTTAGGGTGACACGGTCGCTACCAAGTTCTTGATTCATCTTATCAGCGATAGACTGCAAAGCTGCTTTACGCGCTTCAAAGGCATCTTTTTCAAAATCACGAATGATGTAACTTGCACGCGCCTCTTCGACACTACCTGTCACATCCATTAGATGGTAGAAACCTTGGTAACCTTCTGTTAACTCAGGTCTGTCATTCTCTGGAAGTTGATTATGAAAATCAATTGCTAGCTGAAGAGCGTTGACCATCTGACCTTTGGCAGTACCAGGGTGAACATTGCGCCCTTGGAAATGCAATTCAGCTCCAGCTGCTGAGAATGTCTCGTACTGAAGCTCACCTAGTGGCCCACCATCAACTGTGTAGGCAAAATCAACATCAAAATCTTCTGCATCAAATTGATTAGCACCAACACCGATTTCCTCATCTGGACCAAAACCAACACGAATCTCACAGTGTTTGATTTCAGGATGAGTAGTCAGATATTCAATAGCTGTCATAATTTCAGCAATACCTGACTTGTCATCAGCTCCTAGTAAGGTTGTTCCATCTGTTGTGATGAGTGTTTGTCCTGGATATTTTTCAAGACTCTTAAAGTCTGCTGGATCGAGTTTGAAACCAGAATTTCCAAGTTCAATCAAACCACCATCGTAGTTTTCAATCACCTGAGGATTAACTCCTTCGGCATTAAAATCAGCAGTATCCATGTGAGAGATGAAGCCAATCTTACGTGTTAAAGATGGATCATTGGCTGGCAAGGTTCCAATAGCAAAACCATTTGGTAGATAATAAACATTTTGTAATCCAACACGTTTCATTTCAGGAATTAGGACATTTGTCGCAAAGTCAACCTGACTCTGTGTACTTGGAGTAGTAGTAGAGTGTTCATCAGAGCGCGTGTTGACCTTAACATAGGTTAGGAATCGGTCCAAGAGATTGGGATAAGTCATAAAAAACTCCTTTTGAATTCATTTTTTCCATTGTATCATAGAAAAGAGAGAAAAACAAAAGACAGAAGTTCGGGAAATTCACTATGTTGGCGTTTACTTATTATTGAATAAATGATAAAATAAACTTGATAAAAATATCACAAGGAAGCGATTATGAAAAAAGCAATTTTAATGATGACTTTCGGTTCGCCAGAAGAGATTACCTTTGAAGGTGTGGCTGATTTTTTCACAAATATTCGTCGCGGAGTGAGACCTCAAGACCACGAGATTCAAACACTCTATGATAATTATGTACTTATTGGAGGTACGCCTCTGCAAAGAATTACCCGTGAAGAGGTTGCCTTAGTAGAAGCTAGGCTGGGGAATGAGTATAGTGTTTATTTTGCTAATAAGTTTTCTAGACCCTTTATTCCAGATGTGATAAGTCAGATGGAAGCAGACGGAATCGAGCAGTGTATTTGCTTGATTTTGGAGCCTCATTATTCTTTTTACTCTGTCATGGGATACGAGAAATTTTTAGAAAGCAAGCAAATTCAATTTTTAGTTATTAAGGATTGGTATCAAGAAGAAGCGCTCTTAAACTATTGGGCAGATGAAATTGCTAAGATTTTAAAAGAAGAAGTAAAGCAGGATAGCTTTAAAGTCATCTTTTCAGCTCACAGTGTCCCCATTTTTGCCTTGGATTTTGGTGATCCTTATATCGATCAAATTTTTGAAAATAGCAAGCTAGTCGCTGAAAAACTAGGTTTGAGTTCTGAGCAATATACTAACACTTGGCAAAGTGAAAGTGATATTGGGATTCCATGGATTAAGCCAGATGTCTTGGAGTATCTTAGAGAGCAGAAAGAACATCCAGACCATTATATTTTTGTTCCTATCAGCTTCATCAGCGAGCATATTGAAGTCTTGTTTGACAACGATGTGGAATGTTATGACTTGTGTCAGGAATTTGGGGTGAACTATCATCGTCCGCCAATGCCAAATACAGATTCTCGTTTGATTGATGCCTTGGTCAATACAGTCAGAGCCAATGAACATCAAGAATTTAAGGAATTTCTCCCAGAAGAAGAAACCTTTGATGAGTTAGTTCCTTCAGATGAGACTAAAAATATTTTGGCTGAATCTGAAGATTTACAAATGCCAGAATTTGTGAAAAAACTGATTGAGAAAAAAGGTCGGGAAAATGTTAAGATGCCATATCTTATCAAAAAAATGCTTGAGAAAGCAGGCAAGTTACCGAAAGAGTAAAGAAAAAAGGATTTAGCTTTGTGCTAAATCCTTTTAATCGATTATTTTTTCTCAAGAAGGGCTTTGATTTCTTGAAGTACTTCCAACTCAGTTGGACCAGCTGGAGCTTCCTCAGCAGCTTCTTTCTTAGTAAGACTTTGAGCTTTTTCAATACCTTTGATTACAAAGAAGAGAACAGTACCGATAACTAGGAAGTTGATAACAGCGCTCAAGAATTTACCATATGTAACACCATTCCAAGCAAGCTCAGCGATATTTTGTACTTTCGCAGCTTCCAAGGCTGGATTCAAAATAAGTGGAGTGATGATATCGTTAACAAGTGATGTAACGATTGCACCAAAAGCAGAGGCAATGATCACACCGACAGCAAGGTCAACAACATTACCACGAAGCAAAAATGCTTTAAGATCTTTTAACATTTTCATAATTACCTTTCAAAAAATTTTTACACTTAATTATATATTAATTAAGAAGTTCTTGCAAGCTATATGTTTAAAATTTTTCTTATTTTTTAAAAATAAATACCTTACTAAAAATGTAATTGAGGATAATTATTAAGAATTGTGCAATAACTGTTTCAATACTATTCACCTTATTAATATTATAATTTACAAATTGCCCGATAATATTAGGAAACTGAGTTACAAAGAGAAAAGCTAAAAACAAGTCTAAAAGAAAAGTAGAAAGACGTGCTATAGTAAATTTTACTAAACGAATTGACCAATTATCTCTAGCTTGCTTAAAGACAAGCCTATCATTTGTAATAAATGCAAATAGGATACCGATACTATTTGCTAGTCCAGTAGCAAGGAGTTCTCTATGAGTTAGTTGATAAATGACTAATCTGGATAGGATAGAAACAAGAGTAGTGGCTATTCCAAAAAAGAGATAGAGTAAAAGCTCATTTTTCACGAGACTTTGAATACGTTTTTTCATGTTTTTAGTATAGCATAAAGCAGTCTATTGTGCTATACTAGTAAGGTTGATTCAATCAACCCTTGGTGCTTAGCTTCTTTCACCAAGCATATTACACGCGGGTAACCGCCAAAGGAGAAAAGATGAAAAAATTAACTATTCGTGATGTTGCAGATATTGCAATTGTTGCTGCTATCTATGTCGTTTTGACTGTCACACCACCCCTAAACGCCATTAGCTACGGTGCTTATCAGTTCCGTATTTCAGAAATGATGAACTTTATGGCTTTTTACAATCCCAAGTACATCATCGGAGTTACCATTGGCTGTATGATTGCTAATTTCTTTAGCTTCGGACTGCTAGATGTCTTTGTTGGTGGTGGATCAACCTTGGTATTCCTCAGTCTAGGTGTTTGGCTTTTTGCAAAATACAGCAAGGATTATCTCTTTAACGGATTGATTCGAAAAGATCATTTCTTCTTTTCAATCCTCTTTTCAATTTCCATGTTCACCATCGCTGCCGAGTTGAATATCGTAGCGCAATTACCATTTTTCCTTACTTGGTTTACAACAGGAATTGGTGAATTTGCCTCATTAATTGTTGGAGCGATTATTATCGGTAAAATTGGTCGTCGAATCGATTTAAGCAAATAGAAGAAGATAAGCTAGGCAACTCTGACCTGGCTTTTTCTTATGCAAAATTTCTAAGGAAACTTGACAAGTTTTTCTAACTATAGTATACTTTTTAAGTAAGCTGATTTAGCTCAGTTGGCAGAGCGCATCCATGGTAAGGATGAGGTCGCCGGTTCAATCCCGGCAATTAGCATGAAATAGACAGAAATAGCCTTGGAAAGCCAAGGTTTTTCTTATGCACCTGTGTAAATGAAACTAAAGAGTTTCGTCTGTTGACAAAATTGATTGTCTTTAGTAGAATAGTAGATGCGATGAGTCGATAGGTAGTCTTCGAACTACTATTGAGCATAAGGAGGTCATAACGCAGGAGCGGACCTTGATGAGTTGTGTGAACCTGCTCATCACATGAAGATGCCTCTTAGTCCCTAGTCAAACGACTGGGGATTTTTATTTTCCAAAAAATGATGAAAAAGCTTTGCAATTCATGGAAAAAGTAGTATAATACATCTATTATAGAAATTTTTAGAAAATTCCGAAAGAGGTTATTTATGGGATATACAGTTGCTGTAGTTGGCGCGACAGGTGCTGTCGGAGCTCAGATGATAAAAATGTTGGAAGAATCAACACTTCCAATCGATAAAATTCGTTTACTTGCTTCTGCACGTTCAGCGGGCAAGACTTTGAAATTTAAAGGTCAAGATATTACGATTGAAGAAACGACTGAAACAGCTTTTGAGGGAGTTGACATTGCTCTCTTTTCAGCAGGTGGTTCTACGTCAGCTAAGTATGCACCATACGCAGTGAAAGCTGGAGCGGTAGTAGTAGATAATACATCTTACTTCCGTCAAAATCCAGATGTTCCTTTGGTTGTTCCAGAGGTCAATGCTCATGCACTTGATGCTCACAACGGAATCATTGCCTGCCCTAACTGTTCAACAATTCAAATGATGGTGGCTCTTGAGCCAGTTCGTCAAAAATGGGGATTGGATCGTATCATTGTTTCAACTTACCAAGCCGTTTCAGGTGCTGGTATGGGAGCAATTCTTGAGACACAACGTGAACTTCGTGAAGTCTTGAATGATGGTGTAAAACCACGTGATTTGCATGCTGAAATCTTGCCTTCAGGTGGTGATAAGAAACATTATCCTATTGCCTTTAATGCTCTTCCACAAATCGATGTCTTCACTGACAATGATTACACTTACGAAGAGATGAAGATGACTAAGGAAACCAAGAAAATTATGGAAGATGACAGTATTGCAGTATCTGCAACATGTGTACGTATTCCAGTCTTGTCAGCTCACTCTGAGTCTGTTTACATCGAAACAAAAGAAGTGGCTCCAATCGAAGAAGTAAAAGCAGCTATCTCAGCCTTCCCAGGTGCTGTTCTTGAAGATGATGTAGCTCATCAAATTTATCCTCAAGCCATCAATGCCGTGGGTTCACGTGATACCTTTGTTGGTCGTATCCGTAAAGACTTGGATGCAGAAAAAGGAATTCACATGTGGGTTGTTTCAGATAACCTTCTCAAAGGTGCTGCTTGGAACTCAGTTCAGATTGCAGAAACTCTTCACGAACGTGGATTGGTTCGTCCAACAGCTGAATTGAAATTTGAATTAAAATAGTCATATTGTTTAGGAGTTCAGATGAACTCCTTCTTTGAAATAGAGAGGTGTTTCTCATGTCTTATCAAGATTTAAAAGAGTGTAAAATCATCACAGCCTTTATTACTCCCTTCCATGAGGATGGTTCCATCAACTTTGACGCTATTCCAGCCTTGATTGAGCATTTATTGAGCCATCATACGGATGGAATTCTTCTCGCAGGGACGACAGCTGAGAGTCCAACTTTGACTCACGATGAAGAATTGGAGCTATTTGCAGCTGTACAGAAGATTGTCAATGGACGTGTACCTTTGATTGCGGGTGTAGGTACTAATGATACGCGTGACTCTATTGAGTTTGTCAAAGAAGTAGCGGAATTTGGCGGTTTTGCTGCTGGACTTGCTATTGTTCCTTACTACAACAAACCTTCTCAAGAAGGAATGTATCAGCATTTTAAGGCCATTGCAGATGCTTCTGACCTACCAATTATTATCTATAACATTCCAGGGCGTGTAGTTGTAGAATTAACTCCAGAAACCATGCTTCGTTTGGCTGACCATCCAAATATTATTGGTGTCAAAGAATGTACTAGCTTGGCTAATATGGCTTACTTGATTGAGCACAAACCAGAAGAGTTCTTGGTCTATACTGGTGAGGATGGAGATGCTTTCCATGCCATGAACCTTGGTGCGGATGGGGTTATTTCTGTTGCCTCTCATACAAATGGGGATGAGATGCACGAGATGTTCACTGCAATTGCAGAAAGCGATATGAAAAAAGCCGCAGCTATTCAGCGTAAATTCATTCCTAAGGTCAATGCCCTCTTCTCTTATCCAAGTCCTGCTCCTGTTAAGGCGGTTCTTAACTACATGGGATTTGAAGCTGGACCAACTCGTCTACCTCTAGTTCCAGCACAAGAAGAAGATGCCAAACGAATTGTCAAGGTTGTCGTAGATGGCGACTACGAAGCAACCAAGGCAACTGTAACAGGGGTCTTAAGACCAGATTACTAATAAAGACAATAAAATCCATGACCGCAACAACGATCATGGATTTTTCTATTTTCCTAAACAGAATTGACTAAAGAGTTGGGTAATAAGTTCATCAGGAGCAGCATCTCCAGTGATTTCTCCGAGGATTTCCCAAGTACGAGTCAAATCAACTTGAAGCAAATCAACAGGCATCCCCAGTTCAAGACCTTCATTAACAGCTTGTAGGCTTTCTACTGCCTTTTCAATTAGAGAAATGTGACGGGCATTTGACAAGTAAGTAGCATCTTGTTCAACCAAACCAGCGTTTTCAAAGAAGAGGTTGTTAATTCTCTCTTCAATCTTATCAATGTTTTGATTTTTAAGGACTGAAATACGGATGACATCTTCTGGAAGTTCTGAAGCTTCAATTGCTTCAGGAAGATCAGTTTTATTAAGAAGAATAATACGGTTTGTATCTTGGCTAATTTCAAGAAGTTGTCTGTCTTGAGCAGTCAGTGGTTCGCTAGCGTTTAGCACTAGTAGAACTAGGTCAGCTTCCTTGAGGGCTTTTTTTGAACGCTCAACTCCGATTTGTTCCACGATGTCATCCGTTTCACGAATACCAGCTGTGTCAATCAATTTTAGTGGAACACCGTTGATGTTGACGTATTCTTCGATGACATCTCGAGTTGTACCAGCAATATCGGTTACGATTGCCTTGTCTTCACGCAAGAGGTTGTTGAGAAGGCTTGATTTCCCAACGTTAGGACGTCCGATGATAGCAGTTGAAATTCCTTCACGGAGGATTTTGCCACGACGGGCTGTCCTAAGGAGATTGGTTAGTAATTGTTCAAACTCCATTGTCTTCTCACGGACAACAGCAGTAGTCGCTTCTTCAACATCGTCATACTCAGGATAGTCAATATTCACCTCGACTTGGGCAAGTGTATTGAGGATTTCTTGACGGGTATTATAGATAAGATCAGAAAGGGAACCATCTAATTGTTTGACCGCAATGTTCATGGCCTTGTCTGTCTTGGCACGGATGATATCCATCACTGCCTCAGCTTGAGTCAAGTCCACACGACCGTTTAGAAAGGCACGTTTAGTAAATTCACCAGGTTCTGCCAATCGAGCTCCTTCACGGATAGCTAACTGGAGAATCTCATTGGTCACCGCAATACCACCGTGGGTATTAATCTCGATAATATCCTCACGAGTGAAGGTCTTTGGAGACTTCATAGCCCCAACCATGACTTCGTCCATGACTTTTCCTGTCTGAGGATCAACGATGTGACCGTAGTTAAGGGTATGGCTAGCAACCTTACTCAAGTCTTTTCCTTTAAAAATCTTTTGCGCAATAGCAAAACTTTCTGTTCCGCTCAGGCGGACAATACCAATAGCCCCTTCACCTAGTGGAGTAGAGATAGCAGCGATGGTATCAAATTCACGTGTAATCATAATGTTTCCTTTAATAAATAGCTCTTTTCTTGGAAATTTTTCCAAGTCTCTTTTCAAATTGTAACAAATTTGGACTATTTCTTCAATGGATGCTACTTGGAGATTGAAAAAGCCTAAGCAATTCTGCTTAAGCTAGTTTATTTGGTGCGCATTTCTCCTTGTGGGAAGTAAGTTCCTTCTGGCATGTCGTTGATGATGACATGGACAGCAGATTGAGGTGCTCCAGTGTTACGGACAACCGCTTCCGTTACTTCCTTAGCAAGAGCTTTCTTTTGCTCGAGCGTGCGTCCTTCAAATAAATCGATGCGTACAAATGGCATAATAGCTTCCTCCACTAGTTTTTGATTTCTTCTATTTTACCACATTTTGCCGTTTAAAGCTTAAGAAAATTATGATATACTAGAATGTAGCAAAAATTTAGAAATGGACGTGAAGCAAGAAACATGGCACAGTTGTATTATCGTTATGGGACCATGAACTCTGGTAAGACGATTGAGATTCTCAAGGTAGCCTATAACTATGAGGAGCAAGGAAAAGGTGTTGTGATTATGACCTCGGCTCTGGATACGCGTGACGGTGTTGGCTATGTGTCGAGTAGGATTGGCATGAAACGCCCTGCCATTGCTATTGAGGAAACTACCGATATCTTCGGCTATATCCGAGACCTACCAGAAACACCTTACTGTGTGTTGGTTGATGAAGCCCAGTTTCTCAAGCGTCACCATGTTTACGATCTAGCTCGTGTTGTTGATGAGTTAGACATACCTGTCATGGCTTTTGGCTTGAAAAATGACTTTCGCAATGAACTGTTCGAAGGTTCCAAGTATCTCTTGCTCTTAGCAGACAAGATTGACGAAATCAAGACCATCTGTCAGTATTGTAAGAAAAAGGCGACCATGGTTTTGCGAACACAGGATGGACTGCCCGTTTACGATGGAGAACAGATCCAGATTGGTGGTAATGAAACCTATATCTCGGTTTGCCGTAAACATTATTTTGCCCCTGAAATCAATAAGGAGAATGAAGAAAAATGAACATCTATGATCAACTACAAGCTGTAGAAGACCGTTATGAAGAATTAGGAGAGTTGCTCAGTGACCCAGATGTGGTTTCGGACACCAAGCGTTTCATGGAGCTCTCAAAAGAAGAGGCTTCAAGCCGTGATACAGTGATGGCTTACCGAGAATACAAACAAGTCCTTCAAAACATCGTTGACGCTGAAGAGATGATTAAGGAATCAGGTGGAGACGCTGACTTGGAAGAAATGGCTAAGCAAGAATTGAAAGATGCCAAGGCTGAAAAAGAAGAATACGAAGAAAAACTCAAAATATTACTCCTTCCAAAAGATCCAAACGATGACAAGAATATCATCCTTGAAATCCGTGGAGCAGCTGGTGGAGATGAAGCAGCACTTTTTGCTGGGGATTTGCTAACCATGTACCAAAAGTATGCGGAAGCCCAAGGTTGGCGCTTTGAAGTTATGGAAGCCTCTATGAATGGTGTCGGAGGTTTCAAAGAAGTAGTTGCTATGGTTTCAGGTCAGTCTGTTTACTCTAAGCTTAAGTACGAATCAGGTGCCCACCGTGTGCAACGTGTTCCTGTGACAGAAAGCCAAGGCCGTGTTCATACTTCGACAGCAACAGTTCTTGTCATGCCTGAAGTCGAAGAAGTAGAATACGATATTGATCCAAAAGACCTTCGTGTCGACATCTATCACGCCTCTGGTGCTGGGGGACAGAACGTCAATAAGGTTGCGACAGCAGTTCGTATCGTTCACTTGCCAACCAATATCAAGGTTGAGATGCAGGAAGAACGTACCCAGCAGAAGAACCGTGAGAAGGCCATGAAAATCATCCGTGCGCGTGTTGCTGACCACTTTGCACAAATTGCTCAGGATGAACAAGACGCTGAGCGTAAGTCTACTATCGGTACTGGTGACCGTTCAGAACGGATTCGTACTTACAATTTCCCACAAAATCGTGTCACAGATCACCGTATCGGCTTGACCCTCCAAAAACTAGATACCATTTTGTCTGGTAAATTGGATGAAGTTGTGGATGCCTTGGTTCTTTATGACCAAACGCAAAAATTAGAAGAATTAAACAAATAATGAAATTAGCTCAATTATTTTCAGATTTTGAAGAAGAATTGATAAGACAAGGAGAGGAAGCAGAAAGCCTCTCTTTTGTCTATCGTAGCCTGAAAAATCTATCTTTTACGGACTTTGTTTTTGCCCTCCAGCAGGAAGTGACTGAAGAGGAAGAAGTATTTGTAAAAGAAATTTTCCAACAGTTAGCAACTCATAAACCGGCACAGTACATCATTGGACAGGCAGATTTTTATGGAATGCAGTTAAAAGTTGATGAGCGAGTATTGATCCCTCGTCCAGAAACAGAGGAGTTGGTGGAGCTTATCCTGGCTGAAAATCCTGAGACGAATTTTTCAGTTCTGGATATCGGAACAGGTAGTGGAGCCATTGCCCTTGCATTAGCAAAAAACAGATCAGCTTGGTCGGTGACGGCAGCAGATATTTCCCAAGAGGCTCTTAACCTTGCGTCCGAGAATGCTAAAAATCAAAAACTTAATATATTTTTCAAAAAATCTGATTGTTTTGCAGAAATTTCTGAAAAATATGATATAATTGTATCCAATCCACCCTATATCTCTCGTGAAGATGAGTCAGAGGTTGGCTTGAATGTCTTGCATTCGGAACCTCATCTAGCTCTTTTTGCAGACGAGGATGGCCTAGCTATTTACCGTAGAATTGCGGAAGATGCAACAGACTATCTCAAAGATGGTGGTAAGATTTACCTTGAAATTGGATACAAGCAAGGTCAAAGTGTTCCTGATCTTTTTAGGAAAAATCTTCCTGAAAAAAGAGTACGAACACTCAAGGACCAATTTGGTCAAGATAGGATGGTCGTGATTGATGATGGACAGGATTAGACAAGAGTTGGAAAAGGGTGGGGCGGTTGTTTTACCTACGGAGACAGTTTACGGTCTCTTTGCCAAGGCTCTAGACGAAAAAGCAGTTGATCATGTATACCAGCTCAAACGTCGCCCTAGAGATAAGGCACTAAATCTCAATATCGCCTCTCTAGAGGACATCTTGAACTTTTCTAAGAATCAGCCATCTTATCTGCAAAAACTTGTAGAGACCTTTTTGCCAGGTCCCTTGACCCTTATTCTTGAAGCAAATGACAGAGTTCCCTATTGGGTCAATTCTGGTCTTGCAACTGTTGGATTTCGGATGCCGAGTCATCCCATTACCCTTGATTTGATTCGAGAGACAGGTCCCTTGATTGGGCCGTCTGCCAATATTTCAGGTCAGGCAAGTGGAGTGACCTTTAACCAAATTCTAGAGGATTTTGACCAAGAGGTTCTGGGTCTGGAAGACGATGCTTTTCTAACTGGACAGGATTCGACTATTTTGGATTTGTCTGGAGACAAGGTGAAAATCTTACGCCAAGGGGCGATTAAGCGAGAAGATATTCTTGCTCGGTTGCCAGAGATTTCTTTTGAGGAGGAATGAGATGTTAAGAGACTTAAGAGAAACTGATGTGAAAGCTATATGTGACATTAACCAAGATGCTTTGGGTTATTCTTTTAGTCCAGAGGAAACGGCTAGTCAATTAGCTAGACTATCTCAGGATTCCCATCATTTCCTTCTTGGCTATGAGGATGCAGCTAGTCATGTCTTACTTGGATATGTCCACGCTGAGGTCTATGAATCACTTTATTCTAAAGCAGGATTTAATATTTTAGCTTTAGCAGTTTCACCTCAAGCACAAGGGCAAGGTATTGGTAAAAGCTTATTACAAGGGTTGGAAGAAGAAGCAAAAAGACGTGGTTGTGGGTTTATCCGCTTAAACTCTGCCGATCATCGTCTGGGTGCTCATGCATTTTATGAAAAAGTCGGTTATACTTGTGATAAAGTGCAGAAACGATTTATTCGCATCTTTTAGTTTATTTTCTTATTGTAAAACAAACTAAAGGACCAGTCACACTATAAAGGAGAAGACCTATGATTTTTGACAAAGACGATTTTAAAGCATATGATGCTGATCTCTGGAATGCCATTGCCAAAGAAGAAGAACGCCAACAAAACAACATTGAGTTGATTGCTTCGGAAAACGTAGTTTCCAAGGCTGTTATGGCAGCTCAAGGGTCTATCTTGACGAATAAATACGCCGAAGGCTACCCAGGCCGCCGTTATTATGGTGGAACTGATGTGGTAGACGTAGTAGAAAGTCTAGCTATTGGACGTGCAAAAGAAATTTTCGGTGCAAAATTTGCCAATGTCCAACCACACTCAGGAAGCCAAGCCAACTGTGCGGCTTACATGGCCTTGATTGAGCCTGGCGATACGGTTATGGGAATGGATTTGGCAGCAGGTGGGCACTTGACCCACGGGGCTCCTGTCAGCTTCTCAGGTCAAACCTACAACTTTGTTTCTTATAGTGTGGATCCTGAAACAGAACTCTTGGACTTTGATGCTATCTTGAAACAAGCCCAAGAAGTAAAACCAAAACTGATTGTAGCTGGTGCGTCAGCCTATTCTCAAATTATCGATTTTTCAAAATTCCGTGAAATTGCAGATGCCGTTGGGGCTAAACTTATGGTAGATATGGCTCATATCGCTGGTTTGGTTGCTGCTGGTCTTCACCCAAGCCCAGTGCCATACGCTCATATCACGACAACAACGACCCACAAAACCCTTCGTGGCCCTCGTGGTGGTTTGATTTTGACCAATGATGAAGACTTAGCTAAGAAAATCAATTCAGCTATTTTCCCTGGTATTCAGGGCGGCCCTTTGGAGCATGTTGTGGCAGCTAAAGCTGTTTCTTTCAAAGAAGTCTTAGATCCAGCCTTCAAGGAATATGCTGCTAATGTTATCAAGAACAGCAAGGCTATGGCAGATGTCTTCTTGCAAGACCCTGATTTTCGTATCATTTCTGGAGGAACTGAAAACCATCTCTTCCTAGTTGATGTAACCAAAGTTGTAGAAAATGGAAAAGTTGCTCAAAACTTGCTGGATGAAGTTAATATTACCCTAAATAAAAACTCAATCCCTTACGAAAGCTTGTCACCATTCAAGACAAGTGGTATTCGTATCGGATCTGCAGCCATTACTGCACGTGGATTTGGTGAAGAAGAAAGTCGCAAAGTGGCTGAGCTCATCATTAAAACCCTTAAGAATGCAGAAAATGAAGCTGTCTTAGAAGAAGTGAGAAGTGAAGTCAAAGCGTTGACAGATGCCTTCCCGTTATACGAGGACTAAAATTTTTATGGACATTTATATTAAGAAAGCTATTATCCATCAGTTCAGTCCGGATGATACCGAGCTGTTCTTAGCGGATAAGTTTCTCAATATCACTCCAAAAATCGAAGAATACCTGCGTAAAAAAATTGAACGTGTGTATTCAGATGAAGCTAAGACTGGGATTTTCGAAGAAGAAAATCCCTTCTTCAATCACATCACAGACGATTTGTTGGAGACATCAGTAACACTGGCTAATCTCTGGAAAGAGGAGTTCAGCATTTCCGAAAATCTCAAGACCAATGACTTGATTTTTGTGCAATTTTCTAAAGAAGGTGTAGAACATTTTGCTTTCTTACGAATTGCCCTGCGGGAGACCTTGACCCACCTTGGAGGAGAGGTTGATAATCCAATCAAGCTGACTCAGAATAACCTGCCTGGATTTGGAACAGGGGCTGATGAGGCCTTGGTGGTTAATCTTCAAAGTCGTAAGTACCATCTGATTGAAAAACGAATCAAGTACAACGGGGCTTTCGTGAACTATTTTTCAGAGAATCTCCTAGCTGTCGCCCCTAAGATTTCACCTAAGAAATCTATCAAGGAACTAGAAAAAACGGCTCAGAGAATTGCTGAGACTTTTAACACAGATGATTTTCAATTTCAATCTAAGGTCAAATCAGCGATTTTCAACAATCTTGAAGAAAGCAATGAATTATCACCTGAGAAACTGGCTAATGACCTTTTTGACAACAATCTGACGGCTCGTTTGAGCTTTATTGACCAAGTCAAAGAAGCCGTACCAGAGCCAGTTCAGTTTGATGAAATTGATGCCAGTCGCCAATTAAAGAAATTTGAAAACCAAAAACTCTCCTTGTCAAATGGAATTGAGCTCATTGTTCCCAATAATGTCTATCAAGATGCTGAGTCTGTTGAGTTTATCCAAAATGACAATGGAACCTACTCTATCTTAATCAAAAATATCGAGGATATTCAAAGTAAATAATGTTTAAACGAATTCGAAGAGTGCTTGTACTAGCAGTCTTCCTTTTTGCTGGTTATAAAGCTTACCGCGTTCACCAAGATGTCAAGCAGGTCATGACCTATCAACCCATGGTTCGCGAAATCTTGAGTGAAAAAGACACCCCAGCAAACGAAGAGCTTGTGCTCGCTATGATTTATACCGAAACAAAAGGAAAAGAAGGCGATGTCATGCAGTCCAGTGAGTCTGCAAGTGGTTCAACCAATACCATCAATGATAATGCGTCTAGCATTCGGCAAGGTGTGCAAACTTTGACCGACAATCTCTATCTAGCCCAGAAGAAGGACGTTGATGTCTGGACGGCTGTGCAAGCCTATAATTTTGGACCTGCCTATATCGATTTTATTGCCCAAAATGGCAAAGAAAATACTCTAGCACTAGCCAAACAGTACTCCCGTGATACAGTTGCTCCCTTGCTGGGTAATGCCACTGGAAAAACTTATAGTTATATTCACCCCATTTCTATTTTTCATGGTGCTGAACTTTACGTAAATGGGGGGAACTATTACTATTCTAGACAGGTACAACTCAACCTTTACATCATCAAATGTTTCACTCTCTTTTCAACATCTGGCTAGTCCAGGTGTTTTTGTTATAAGTTTTCTTTAAGATAGATATATTACTCTAGAAAGGTAAAGGAGGGAATTCCCTATGAGAAAGAAACTCTTTCTGACCAGTGCTGCGGTTTTGTGGGCAGTAACAGCTATGAATAGCGTCCATGCAGCAACAGATGTTCAAAAAGTTATCGATGAAACCTACGTCCAACCCGAATATGTCCTAGGTTCTTCATTGTCTGAAGACCAAAAAAATCAAACCCTTAAAAAACTAGGCTACAATGCCTCAACAGACACCAAAGAACTCAAGACCATGACACCTGATGTCTATTCTAAGATTATGAATGTGGCTAATGACTCTAGTTTACAGTTGTATTCATCAGCCAAGATTCAAAAACTAGGTGACAAGTCGCCACTTGAGGTCAAGATTGAAACACCAGAAAACATCACTAAGGTGACTCAGGATATGTACCGAAATGCAGCCGTAACTTTGGGTGTGGAACACGCCAAAATCACTGTAGCAGCCCCCATTCCAGTTACAGGAGAAAGTGCTTTAGCAGGGATTTATTATTCGCTAGAGGCTAATGGAGCCAAGGTACCGCAAGCCAATAAAGATTTGGCTCAAGAAGAGTTGAAGGCTTTGTCAGATATTAATGCTGAAAACAAGGACAAAACTGGCTATGATGCTAATAAATTAAACGTTGCCCTAGCCGATATCAAGTCAGGACTCGCCAAAGCTAAAGAAAGCAAGGGAAATCTGACAGAGGAAGATGTTCGTAAAATTGTTGAAGATACCTTGAAAAATTACAAACTTGATCAGGTTATAACAGGAAACCAGATCAATATCATCATCAATTTTGCTTTGAATCTCTCAAAGAGTGATATCCTCAGCAATACAGACTTCACTAAAACCTTGAATGACCTGAAACAAAGTATTGTTTCACAAGCTGGCGACAGTTTTAAAAATATTAACCTTAACTTTGATGCGGATAAGGCGCTAGAGGACGGCGGCAATTTCCTAAGCTCCCTCTGGCAAGCCATTGTCAACTTCTTCAAGAGTTTTGGTTCTTAAGAAATTTCATGGTATAATAGATGGTAACCGTAACGTTGCCGTCTTTTTTGTCGGCCAATAGAAAGAGAAGAGAATGTTAAAGAAAAATGATATTGTAGAAGTTGAAATTGTTGACTTGACCCATGAAGGGGCAGGAGTTGCCAAGGTGGATGGTTTGGTCTTTTTTGTAGAGAATGCTTTACCGAGTGAAAAAATCCTTATGCGTGTCCTCAAGGTCAATAAAAAGATTGGTTTTGGGAAAGTGGAAGAATACCTTGTCCAATCACCACACCGTAATCAAGATCTAGATTTGGCTTACCTCCGTTCAGGAATCGCTGATTTAGGACATCTTGCCTATCCAGAACAGCTCACATTTAAAACCAAGCAAGTCAAGGACAGTCTTTACAAGATTGCTGGAATTGCAGATGTAGAGGTTGCTGAAACACTTGGTATGGAAAATCCAATCAAGTACCGCAACAAAGCACAGGTCCCTGTACGTAGAGTGAATGGTATCTTGGAAACAGGATTTTTCCGTAAGAATTCCCACGACCTCATGCCACTGGAAGATTTCTTCATCCAAGATCCTGTGATTGACGAGGTAGTAGTAGTCCTACGCGACTTGCTCCGCCGTTATGATTTGAAACCTTATGATGAAAAGGAACAAGCTGGCTTGATTCGTAATCTTGTGGTGCGTCGCGGACACTACTCAGGACAAATTATGGTGATTTTGGTAACAACTCGTCCTAAAGTTTTTCGTGTGGAGCAATTAATTGAACAACTAATCAAGCAGTTCCCAGAGATTGTGTCTGTTATGCAAAATATTAATGACCAGAACACTAATGCGATTTTTGGTAAGGAATGGCGTACGCTTTATGGTCAAGACTATATTACCGACCAAATGTTGGGAAATGACTACCAAATCGCTGGTCCCGCTTTTTACCAAGTCAATACTGAAATGGCTGAGAAACTCTATCAGATAGCCATTGACTTTGCTGAATTAAAAGAAGATGATGTGGTTATTGATGCCTATTCTGGTATCGGGACGATTGGTCTTTCTGTTGCGAAACATGTCAAAGAAGTTTATGGTGTTGAAGTAATTCCAGAAGCGGTTGAGAATAGCAAAAAGAATGCTCAGCTGAACAATATTTCAAACGCCCACTATGTCTGCGACACAGCTGAAAATGCTATGAACAATTGGCTCAAGGAAGGTATTCAACCAAGTGTTATATTAGTGGACCCACCACGCAAGGGCTTGACCGAAAGTTTTATCAAAGCTAGTACCCAAACAGGAGCAGACCGTATTGCCTATATCTCCTGCAATGTCGCAACCATGGCGCGTGATATCAAACTCTACCAAGAATTGGGATACGATTTGAAGAAAGTCCAGCCGGTGGATCTTTTTCCACAAACGCACCATGTTGAGGCGGTAAGTTTGCTAGTCAAGGAGTAAAACGACGAAGATTAGCATTTACTTCCGCCCATGCGATAGCTGTCCGTGATTGACAAGTGCTAGCACGCAGACAGAACGGAGATAGCGAACCGCTGAGTGTGTCGCTCTGCTCGTAAAAGCTTAGAAACCTTTGAACGAAAGGGATAATGAAAGCCTTGATTGCAAGGCTTTTTGCTTTATGGTGGGTAAGTATCAGAGTGAGAAAATTTTTGGAATGAGTAGAAGTGATAGCTAGAAATTATCAGTTTCTATTTCCATTTACCCTGTGGGTACGTGTTTGTTTCCATTGACAAGGAGTTTGTGGGAATAGAAATGTACCCACCTTGTTTGAATCAAGTGAAGTGTAGTTGAAGGAAATCTGTTGAAAGCAATACTTCATTTTACCGAATAAGTAATAATTTAGGCAACTTCAAATCGATTAAAAAAAACTATTTTAAAGGTTAAGAGTAGACAAAAATTGTCCACTCTTTTTTGCAAACTCAATTTATCAATAAATGAAATGAGGGAATGTAAAATGAAATATTTTGAGGTTGAGTTAGAAAATCCTGATGAATTTTTAAAACTACAAACAGAAGATTTTGTGAAAGCTAATCGCTTGCTACTAAGGAAGATAATCCAGAGCGTTACAGTCTATGAAGAAAACTTCGTCATATCCTTTAAATCTGGCATCGAATTGGAAGTATGAGTCTCATTCCATAACTTTTATATTGAACATATCATCTTGTTGTGTTATACTATAAATTGATATAAACAAAGATGTAGGAGGAACCGAAACTATGACAGCCTCAATGCGTTTAAGATAAGCTGGCAATAAAAAAAGCAGAATCTATACCCGATGATAGGCTTTTTTGTTGTGCTTATTTATACGATATTGAGCATTCATTAGTTACGGTGAGGATATTGGTTATTTAACTATACCTTTATTTAACTATGTCTTTAATATGAATGTTTCCAAATTGTATGTATGCAGACCAAAAGCCACATTGTGGGGTTTGGCCTGCATTTTTTATTGCCTAGAATGCTATTCAAAATAGAAATTCAAGCAAAATAATATGCAGGAGATAATATAAATGGAAAAATACAACAATTGGAAACGAAAATTTTATGCAATATGGGCAGGGCAAGCAGTATCATTAATCACTAGTGCCATCCTGCAAATGGCGATTATTTTTTACCTTACAGAAAAAACAGGATCTGCGATGGTCTTGTCTATGGCTTCATTAGTAGGTTTTTTACCCTATGCGATTTTGGGACCTGCCATTGGTGTGCTAGTGGATCGTCATGATAGGAAGAAGATAATGATTGGTGCCGATTTAATTATCGCAGCAGCTGGTGCAGTGCTTGCTATTGTTGCATTCTGTATGGAGCTACCTGTCTGGATGATTATGATAGTATTGTTTATCCGTAGCATTGGAACAGCTTTTCATACCCCAGCACTCAATGCGGTTACACCACTTTTAGTACCAGAAGAACAGCTAACGAAATGCGCAGGCTATAGTCAGTCTTTGCAGTCTATAAGCTATATTGTTAGTCCGGCAGTTGCAGCACTCTTATACTCCGTTTGGGATTTAAATGCTATTATTGCCATCGACGTATTGGGTGCTGTGATTGCATCTATTACGGTAGCAATTGTACGTATACCTAAGCTGGGTAATCAAGTGCAAAGTTTAGAACCAAATTTCATAAGGGAGATGAAAGAAGGAGTTGTGGTTCTGAGACAAAACAAAGGATTGTTTGCCTTATTACTCTTAGGAACACTATATACTTTTGTTTATATGCCAATCAATGCACTATTTCCTTTAATAAGCATGGAACACTTTAATGGAACGCCTGTGCATATTTCTATTACGGAAATTTCCTTTGCATTTGGGATGCTAGCAGGAGGCTTATTATTAGGAAGATTAGGGGGCTTCGAAAAGCATGTATTACTAATAACAAGTTCATTTTTTATAATGGGGACCAGTTTAGCCGTTTCGGGAATACTTCCTCCAAATGGATTTGTAATATTCGTAGTTTGCTGTGCAATAATGGGGCTTTCGGTGCCATTTTATAGCGGTGTGCAAACAGCTCTTTTTCAGGAGAAAATTAAGCCTGAATATTTAGGACGTGTATTTTCTTTGATCGGAAGTATCATGTCACTTGCTATGCCAATTGGGTTAATTCTTTCTGGATTCTTTGCTGATAAAATCGGTGTAAATCATTGGTTTTTACTATCAGGTATTTTAATTATTGGCATTGCTATAGTTTGCCAAATGATAACTGAGGTTAGAAAATTAGATTTAAAATAAACAATATTGGAGGAATATTTATGTATCTTATTTTCATGTAACTCTTCCTGCTAAAATCGCAGGGTTTTCCCTGCATACAAGCAAATGAAAGCATGCGATTATAGACAGGAGGAAATGTTATGGAATTAATATTAAAAGCAAAAGACATTCGTGTGGAATTCAAAGGACGCGATGTTTTAGATATAAATGAATTAGAAGTATATGATTATGACCGTATTGGTTTAGTAGGAGCAAATGGTGCTGGAAAAAGCACTTTACTCAGGGTACTTTTAGGAGAATTAACTCCCCCAGGATGTAAAATGAATCGTCTGGGTGAACTTGCCTATATTCCCCAGTTGGACGAAGTAACTCTGCAGGAGGAAAAAGATTTTGCACTTGTAGGCAAGCTAGGTGTTGAGCAATTAAATATACAGACTATGAGCGGTGGTGAAGAAACAAGGCTTAAAATAGCACAGGCCTTATCGGCACAGGTTCATGGTATTTTAGCGGATGAACCTACGAGCCATTTAGACCGTGAAGGAATTGATTTTCTAATAGGACAGCTAAAATATTTTACAGGTGCACTGTTAGTTATTAGCCATGACCGCTATTTTCTTGATGAAATAGTAGATAAAATATGGGAACTGAAAGATGGCAAAATCACTGAGTATTGGGGAAACTATTCTGATTATCTTCGTCAGAAAGAGGAAGAACGTAAGAGCCAAGCTGCAGAATACGAACAATTTATTGCGGAACGTGCCCGATTGGAAAGGGCTGCGGAGGAAAAGCGAAAACAGGCTCGTAAAATAGAACAGAAGGCAAAAGGTTCTTCAAAGAAAAAAAGTACTGAAGACGGAGGGCGTTTAGCTCATCAAAAATCAATAGGAAGTAAGGAAAAAAAGATGTATAATGCTGCTAAAACCCTAGAGCACAGGATTGCGGCCTTAGGAAAAGTAGAAGCTCCGGAAGGCATTCGCAGAATTCGTTTCAGGCAAAGTAAAGCATTGGAGCTCCATAATCCATACCCTATAGTCGGTGCAGAAATTAATAAAGTATTTGGGGATAAGGCTCTGTTTGAAAATGCATCTTTTCAAATTCCGTTAGGAGCAAAAGTGGCGTTAACTGGTGGTAATGGAATCGGAAAAACAACTTTAATCCAAATGATCTTAAACCATGAAGAAGGAATTTCTATTTCGCCTAAGGCAAAAATAGGTTACTTTGCACAGAATGGTTACAAGTACAACAGTAATCAGAATGTTATGGAGTTTATGCAGAAGGATTGTGACTACAATATATCAGAAATTCGTTCAGTGCTAGCATCTATGGGGTTCAAACAGAACGATATTGGAAAAAGTTTATCTGTTTTAAGCGGTGGAGAAATTATAAAATTGTTGCTTGCTAAAATGCTCATGGGTAGATATAACATCCTAATAATGGATGAACCCAGTAACTTCCTTGACATACCAAGTTTAGAGGCTTTGGAAATACTAATGAAGGAGTACACCGGAACTATCGTGTTTATCACCCACGATAAACGATTACTCGAAAATGTAGCAGATGTAGTTTATGAAATTAGAGATAAGAAAATAAATCTGAAACATTAAATTTAAGGTAGTCGCTGGTCAGTATAGTCTGTTCTGGTTGGCGACTCCATTGTTAAAGAGTATAAAGACTTTAGATTTTATGAATATTAAAAATAGGAACAGTCAATTGAACTGCTCCTATTTTTCTGCTAAATATATTGTAGTTTTCTTATATGTATAATGATAGATTAGCGGATTCTCATCTACGGTACTTACTTCAAATATGAAGAAGTGATCGCGGTTATCTCTGGACTTTTCCTTATTGAGGACAAAGTAATTCTTACGTGAAGTCGCCATTGTTTTTAGGATATCATCAGTTAGGAAGGTCAATGGAATATTCATGTTAGAGTAGCGGTAGAAGTCACGTTCAAAATCTTGGTAGCTCTCGCTATAATAGTCCATTTGTAGGTGATTACGCTGAAACTCAAGCTGATTCATAGAGCACCTCCTCGACAAGTTCAATACTAATAATGTCTTTTAATTTCAAATTGATGTGACCTGTTGTAGTTTTTATCAAAATGAAATCCTTATTCAGACTTGGTATTGTTCCAGTGTGGGAAACACGCTTGTTTTTTTCAATCACTTGAATGCGTGTGTGTAGCTGCCCAGCGTATACTTGACTGAGGAGTAATAATTTCTTCTCCATTGACAAATCTGACATGTACGTTACTTTGTTTGTATCATCAGAGAGTGCTGATGTATGCTCAGATAGGAAAAAGCCCATCCATTTTTGCATCTTTGTATCCTGGTACTCTCTTGCTGACTGAAATGGTAAGGATGAACGGTCAATCATTTTAATCCCTCCAATCCACCAGCGGAATGACCGCCAATAAGTTTACTGCGTTCAATATTTTAGGAACCTTCAGTTAGGACGGTTCCTTTTTGTATGGCTAAAAAGCCAAACTGTTCTCTGACAACATCAATAGCTGTCTGAAGTCTATTTTCTTTTTCAATTTCTTCTACATCATGCAAAATGAGGACAACCCTTTTACTACCAAGGTGTTCTGTGCAGAATGCGGTTCAGCTTTTGGACGTAAGAACTGGACGACCAGTCGTGGCAAACGTAAAGTTTGGCAGTTATAAGGTAAAGGGACAGATTGGTTGTCAGAATAACCATATCGATGAGGGAACACTAGAGAAAGCTGTAATGATGGCAGTTAAACTACTGAGTGAGAATATGGATTTGTTGCATGGAAAGTGGAATAAGATCTTGGAAGAAAACCAGTTATTAGAAAAGCATTACAGTGTGTTACTGGCTGAATTGATAAATAAGGAGTGTTGGGAATATGATTCCTTTGAGATGTGTCAGGTACTAGATAGTATTTTGATTTCGGAGGATGGACAGATAACCGTTAGATTTTTGGAAGGAACAGAAGTTGATTTATAAGGCTGTAGGCATAGTATAGTTCACTATGTTTGCAGCCTTTTTTCTTGTTTAGTGGTATAATTATATGTAGGATTTTTTTAATATCGGTTACTTTTTATGAATTAACCAAAAAACTAAAATGGAGTTGTTTTATAATGAGATATTCTGAAGAAGCATTACAATCATGGATTAAGCCGTTATCTGCCACTGAAGAAACACGGGTTGAAAATACTATTGGAATGATTAAAGATGCAATAGAAAGGAGTGGGCTCTCTTCAAAGTATGAATATGAAATTTTTGCCCAAGGTTCTTATGCAAATAATACGAATGTAAAGAAAAATAGCGACATTGATATCTGTATCATGGTGAAATCTTTATTTTATTGTGAGTATGTAGATGGGTTATCGGACCTAGACTATAATTACTCTAGTAGCAGCACCAATGCTAATGTATTTAAAAACGAAGTGATTAAAGCGTTAATTTCAAAATTTGGTGCAGAATCAGTTTCTATTGGCAATAAGTGTATCAATATTAATTCTAACTCATATCACGTAAATGCAGATGTAGTCCCATGTTTTCAATATCGAAATTATAGATATATTGGTAGCAGGTCATCTGAAAAATTTGTTGAAGGCATCAAATTTTTTACCTCAAACGGAAATTATGAAGTAATTAATTATCCTAAAGTTCATATACAAAATGGTATCTCTAAGAATAAATCTACTCACTATAAATATAAATATTTAGTTAGGATTATGAAGCATATTAAGAACGAGATGCAGGAGCTAGGATTGACAAACGAACGCATTTCTTCATATTTGATAGAATGTTTGGTCTGGAATATACCTGAACAGATGTTTTTCAATAGTAATAGCTACACAGGGTTGTTACAGCAAGCGTTATATTACATAGTGTCTCAAGTGAATTTAAATTGGGTTGAAGTAAGTGGAATGTATTACCTTTTTCGTTCAGAGCAGAAATGGAATTTACAGGATACAAAAACTTTTTTAGTTAGAATGATTGAATTTTTGGATTATAAATAAAACTTATGAATGAACAGCAGAAAAAATTTTTGAATATTACAATATGGGTTTTTGCAATTTGCTTGTTATTAAGATTGTTAATAAGTGGCCAAGAGATTGCAGTGAATCTTAAATCTGATATTTTGGCATTGGTATATTCAGCCATTGGGTATATTGGTGAAGCTATATCAGTTACAGCAATTATTATGGCTATTTTTGAAAAAACAGCATGGCGGTGGCCATTACTATCTAAGATTCATAATGTTCCAATTTTATTTGCGAATTATGTAGGTAGTTTCAAGACGGACTATGATCAGAATGAAAGAAATTGTGAACTTACTATTGAACAGTCATTTACGACTATTAAAGTTAAGTTTAAAACGGGTGAAAGTTCGAGCCATAGCATTACAGCATCAATTATCAATGATAATGGAACACAAAAATTAATTTATACATATTTAAATAGCCCAAGGGCTGAATTGCAAAGTCCTATACATTATGGGACGGTAATTCTTGATATTGATAATCCAAATCAACTAGAAGGAAATTATTATACTAATCGAGGAACCAAAGGTTCAATGAGTTTTGAGATAAACAACCCTTCTCGCTAGTTGGATTTGTAAAGATTTAAATAAAGAAAGAAGAACTAACTATCGGAAACTTGGCATAGATGTAACAATACTGTATATTAACGAAGCCGTAAATACTCGCATTAGTTACGTTTAATAGTTTAATACGGATATTCAGCAGCTTTGATTTCGTTTCACAGTATAGGTAGTAACCGTCAAGACATGTGGAGGCGGTAGTTTTGATGTCAAAAGTTGCAACCAGTGAATAAATGAAGTGTAGAAAATAAAGGCTTGTTCAATTCAATATATAATGAATTACCGGCACCCAAACCAAAGAAAAAGAAATAATTAAATTAGAAGTTGAAGGGGGGAAGAATGAGAATCGGAGTTATTCAAGCAAGTTCGCAAGCGACCAAAAATCAAATAATCTATGATGCTGTATTAAAGTATGCTCCAAAGAAATCTGAGGTTATAAATTTTGGCTGTACGATGGAAGAAAATGAAAAATACTCGTATATAGAAATTTCTATTCTTATAGGTATCTTGTTGGCAAGTAGGACAGTTGATTTCGTTGTTACGGGCTGTTCTTCCGGACAAGGAATGATGCTTGCTTGTAATAGTATGCCTGATGTCATTTGCGGATATGCACCTACACCGAATGATGCCTATTTATTTGCTCAGATTAATAATGGAAATGCGATATCATTACCATTAGGTGAAAATTATACATGGTCAGGTACTGAAAATCTTGAAAGAACAATAGAAGCTCTTTTCTCGGAGCCATTTGGACAAGGATACCCCAAAAGTGAGGCAGAGAGAAAGGTAAGAGATGCTGAGAAACTTAAAGAAATAAGAAGAATCGGGCAGGTTCAGTTTGAAGAATTCGCAAATGTACTAGATATATCATTGTTTGAATCAATCAAGAGGAAACAGAATGTAATTCAGAATGTAAAGGCGTATGGGAAGAAAGAAATAGCTGATTTAATGAAATGAGTAAATCACAGTTTGTCGGGGTAATACCTTTTAACGATAACCTTATGCTATCGTCAAAAGGTTTATAGACATGTTCCCACATACATGTTCACTTGGCATACATAGTGTTCACTCGTTTTATGTCGAGTGTGTGGTACTGCTTTTAAGAGCTGATTGAACAAGGAAAATTAGCTAGTGAAAGTCCTACAGTAAGGAGTTTAAACATGAAATTCCATGAATTTGGTAATAAGAATTTGCCTCCTATTTTACTGATACATGGTGGTGGCAGTTCTTGGTGGAATTATCTTCGTCAAGCACGAATCCTGTCAGAAGAATACCGTATTATTCTACCCACTTTGAATGGCCACGGAGAGGAATATCAACTTGATTATGTTTCTACTGAAGATTCTGCTTTGGAGATTCTAGACTATATCAAAGCAAACTGTGGTGGGAAATTGTTTGCAATCGGTGGTGTTTCACTTGGTGGTCAAATTGCCATGGAGCTTTTATCTTTAGATAGTGAAATTGCTGAGAAGGCCATCATAGACGGAAGCCTCTGTATTCCTCAACCAAGGTTAGCTAAAATCAGCATCTTTCTAGTGTCTCTATTTGGTAAATTGATGTTCAATAAATTCTCTTGCAAACTTCAGTTAAGCATGATGAACAAACTCTATCCTAAACTGGCTTATCCAGAGGAAATAAAAGCTTATTATTTGGAGGATCTGCCAAGGACGCCTATTAAAACATTGGTGACCATTTACAAAACCTATATGGGGCATTACAAGCTGAAAGATATGATTTCTGCTAGCAAGGCTCAGGTTCTGTATATCTATGGTGAAAAAGAATTGAACTGTGTGAAAGAATCAGCGAAATTATTTCATCAGCTACATTCAAATACAATTTTGCATGAAGCAAAGGGTTATAATCACGGTTATTTATCATCTTACCTACATCAGGAGTGGATTGATTTAGTTGAGCCATTTTTAAAGAGCAATCCATTGGGGATATGTAATGAATCTTATATGTAACAAGGAGGAATCTTATGCTAGGAGCAATTATCGGAGATATTATCGGTTCTGTTTACGAATGGAACAATATCAAAACGAAGGACTTTCCTTTATTTCGGAAGGATTGCTTTTTTACAGATGACACGGTTATGACCTGTGCTGTTGCAGAGGCGATTATGAATGGGGGACAAAAAGACGACTTCATTGATGCTATGAAGAAATATGGTAGAATGTATCCTGATGCTGATTATGGTACTCGGTTTAATGCATGGCTAAACAGCGATAACCGTGAGCCTTATAATAGCTTTGGGAATGGTTCGGCTATGCGTGTTTCTCCATGCGCTTGGTCCATGGACTGTAGTTTTTATGCTAGAACCGGAATGTGGCCATCATCTAGAGGTCTTGCGAGTCTTTCTGCAGAGGTAACTCATAATCATCCGGAAGGTATCAAAGGTGCTATGGCTACAGCTGATGCTATCTTTCTATGTCGTTTTTACTTTGGTGGTTATTGTAGAGAATACGAGCAACCAATTAAGGACAATCCTATGGAGTGTAAAAGACGAATTAAGGATTATATAGAGAAGTCATACGGCTACAATCTATCTCAAACTTTAGATGAAATTCGTCCTAACTATCGTTTTAACGAAACATGTCAGGAAACTGTCCCTCAAGCCATTATTGCCTTTCTTGAAAGTAAAGACTTTGAAGATGCGATAAGAAATGCCATCTCACTTGGTGGCGACAGTGATACTCTGGCTGCAATCACTGGAAGCATAGCCGAGGCGGCATATGGTATTCCTGACTGGATAAAGAATAAGGCCTTTTCTTACTTGGATGAATCCTTAAAGGATGTAGTTATGCGATGGGAGAATAGAATAAAAGTGTATTAATCTCCAGTACGTGAGATTTCTCTTTTCTGTAATTTCATTGTATAATGGGAGTACATTTACTTGCATACGACGAAATGTAACCATTTCTAACGAATATTAAGGAGAAAATTAATGAAAAAAGCAATGGTAATTATTAACCCTACATCTGGTGGGGAAAAGGCTTTGGATTACAAAGAAAAACTGGAGAATAAGGCAAAAGAATACTTTGAGCACGTGGAAACCAAAATTACCGAAAAAGCGCTGGATGCAACACATTTTGCTGAAGAAGCTTCTCGTGAGCAGTACGATGCAGTGGTTGTGTTTGGTGGAGATGGGACTGTCAACGAAGTCATTTCGGGTATTGCTGAGAGAGACTACATTCCTAAGTTGGGTATTATCCCAGGCGGTACGGGTAACCTCATTACGAAACTGTTGGAAATCAATCAAGACATCGATGGCGCTATTGAGGAACTCGATTTTAACTTAACCAACAAGATTGATATCGGTAAAGCAAATGACAATTATTTTGGTTATATCTTTAGTATTGGTTCTCTTCCTGAGGCGATTCATAATGTTGAAATTGAGGACAAGACAAAATTTGGTATTTTAGCCTATGCTGTA
This sequence comes from Streptococcus mitis, assembly GCF_905187495.1. Classification (GTDB taxonomy): domain Bacteria; phylum Bacillota; class Bacilli; order Lactobacillales; family Streptococcaceae; genus Streptococcus; species Streptococcus mitis_CU. The sequence continues at coordinate 64,875 of NZ_CAJJIB010000151.1, forward strand.
AATACCATGAAGTCTGTCATGACAGATCAGGTCTTTAATATTAAGGTTGAGACAGAAAATGGAAATTATGTTGGTGAAGCTAGCCATGTGTTGGTTCTCTTGACAAATTACTTTGCTGATAAAAAAATCTTTGAAGAAAACAAAGACGGTTATGCCAATATTTTGATTCTGAAAGATGCTTCTATATTCTCCAAATTATCCGTCATTCCTGATTTACTAAAAGGAGATGTTGTCGCAAATGATAATATCGAGTATATCAAAGCTCGTAATATTAAAATTTCTTCTGATAGTGAATTAGAGTCGGATGTTGATGGCGATAAATCAGATAACCTACCTGTAGAAATCAAAGTCCTAGCTCAGCGAGTAGAAGTATTTTCAAAACCGAAAGAGTAGAAGGTAAAAATTAGTTTATTATTCACAACGAAATTAAGTCCTATATCAACGATTGGAGGAGGAATGAATTCTCTATTTGATGAATTTCGAACAATTTGTTCTCATTTAAACCAAGTCGGAATCACTCCGACGCTCATGGGGTCTTTGGGGTTTGAATACCGATCAAATAAAGAATGGGGGCCGTCTGACATTGACATTCATGTGCCTGGTGACCCTAGAGGTTGGGAAGCACCCGATCATCTCAGAATTTATGAGTGGGACAAGATAATGAAAGTGATGAAATATTTAGGCTACGCCTTAATAGATATTCATGAACATGAATTCCAAAAAGATGGTCTGAGTGTTGAATTCGGAAGTATCGATTCTTTACCTGATTTTGCAGGAGTTTCGGAATCGGATATAGAGCTGATTCATCTCGAAAACATCACTTTTCGCGTTCCAAGTTTGGAACAGTTTTTAAATATTTACAAGGCTTCTTCCCAAGATTCCTATCGAAATGATCACAATAACAATAAGGATTTTAAAAAAATAGAGTGGTTGCAAAGATATTTGTAAATCATCATTTGAAAAGTAGCAAGTTGTAAGACTGGCTGCTTTTTTATTTATAGAACCAAACTACTTGAATCTACGGACAAGCCTTGAAAATAAAATACGAAAGTAGTATACTAGAATCACAATTATGAAAACGTTTGCGTCGTAAATTCAACCAAGTAAATCAGGAGATAAATACAGTGGAATTAACAGCCATTTACCACAGACCAGAGTCGGAGTTCGCCTATCTTTATAAGGATAAGAAGATTCATATTCGGATTCGAACTAAGAAGGGGGATATTGAGAGTATCACCTTGCATTATGGTGACCCTTTTATTTTTATGGAGGAGTTTTATCAAGATACAAAGAAAATGGCCAAGATAACTTCTGATGCCATCTTTGATTATTGGCAGGTTGAAGTCTCAGTTGATTTTGCACGTATCCAGTATCTCTTTGAACTCAAGGACACAGAAGCTCAAAGTATTTTGTATGGTGATAAAGGGTGTGTGGAAAATTCTCTAGAAAATCTTCATGCTATTGGAAATGGATTTAAGTTGCCTTTTCTTCATGAAATTGATACCTGCAAGATTCCTGACTGGGTTTCAGATACGGTATGGTATCAGATATTTCCTGAGAGATTTGCCAATGGAAATTCTATATTAAACCCAGAAAAGGCATTAGACTGGGATTCCTCTATCACACCTCAGAGTGATGATTTCTTTGGTGGTGATTTACAGGGGATTATTGACCATCTGGATTACTTGCAAGAATTGGGTATTACTGGACTATATCTTTGTCCAATTTTTGAATCCACGAGCAATCATAAGTACAATACGACGGATTATTTTGAAATTGATCGTCATTTTGGAGACAAGGAGACCTTCCGGGAGCTGGTCGAGCAAGCTCATCAGCGTGGCATGAAAATCATGCTGGATGCGGTATTTAACCATATTGGTTCGCAATCTCCTCAATGGCAAGATGTTGTCGAAAATGGTGAGCAATCTGCTTATAAGGATTGGTTCCATATTCAACAATTCCCAGTGACAACTGAAAAGCTAGTTAATAAGAGAGACTTACCTTATCATGCTTTTGGTTTCGAGGACTATATGCCTAAACTAAATACAGCCAATCCAGAGGTCAAGGACTATCTTTTAAAGGTTGCGACTTATTGGATTGAAGAGTTTGATATCGATGCTTGGCGTTTGGATGTGGCTAATGAGATTGACCATCAGTTCTGGAAGGATTTTCGTAATGCAGTTTTAGCTAAAAAGCCTGATCTTTATATCCTAGGAGAAGTCTGGCATACGTCTCAGCCTTGGTTAAATGGAGATGAGTTCCATGCGGTCATGAATTATCCTTTATCTGATAGTATCAAGGACTATTTCTTACGAGGAATTAAGAAGATTGATCAGTTCATCGATGAAATCAATGGTCAGTCTATGTATTACAAACAGCAGATTTCAGAGGTTATGTTTAATCTCTTGGATTCGCATGATACAGAACGAATCTTGTGGACGGCAAATGAAGATGCTCAACTGGTTAAATCAGCCCTAGCCTTTCTCTTTTTACAAAAGGGAACACCCTGCATTTATTACGGAACCGAGTTAGCTTTAACCGGAGGACCAGACCCAGATTGTCGACGTTGTATGCCTTGGGAACGTGTATCAAGTGACAATGATATGCTGAATTTCATGAAGAAATTGATCCAGATTCGCAAACATGCGTCAGCAACCATTCAGCATGGCAAGTATAGTCTCCAAGAAATCAAAGCTGATGTAGTAGCTTTGCAGTGGAAATATGAAGGGCGAATCCTCAAAGCGATTTTCAACCAATCAAAGGAAGATTATCATTTACAAAAAGAAGCAGTAGCACTAGCAAGCAATTGCCAAGAATTGGAGAATCAGCTTGTGATCTCTCCAAAAGGATTTGTGATTTTTCATTAAAGAGCGACAGGAAAATTGTAGTATAGAGAAGATTTTACAAGCAGACTATTTGTCGTCTTGCTGCAATTGGTATATAATTTAACTTAAAGAAAATAGGAGGACTGACCGAATGGAATTAAAAGATTTTACAGAAAAAGAACAGGAAATGATTAAGAAGGGGCTGACTACGTCTAAGATTAGTGACAAGGAAACTGCTGAGAAGATTCTTGCGCTAGTACCACAAGACTTGATTAAGCGCATTCCGTTTTTCGTCAGAAAACATGCTACGACACGTACTGTAAAACGCATTTCAATTGAACATCCTGAACTCTACGCTGCAGCTCAAACAAGTGGTGAGATTCCAGAAAAAGAACGCGAAGAATTACGTCAGATTATCACGACCATCTTTGAACAAAAAATGAATAAGCATAGTATTAAGTAGAGAATGAAAAAATATTTTATTGGCGGTTTGGGAAGCAATGTCTATCATAGCAAGGATTTTCTTCAAGAGATAGATTCGCAGGTCTGTTTTCTGAATCCCTATGAAAAGCATCTTCTAGATGAAACAGAATTGAAATCATGGTTTAAAAATGAGATTGTAGAGGAAGAATCTATCTGTCTGATAGGTCATTCTCTTGGAGGAGATTTGGCACGTTATCTTGCATCGGAATTTTATGAAGTGACCAAACTGATTCTTTTGGATGGTGGCTATCTAGATTTAGATAAGATTTTACCTTTAGATACAGAGTTAGAGGAAACAAAAAACTATATTGAATCTCAAGTCGTTTCAGACTTAGCTCTTCTTATTTCTAAAGAAAAATCTGAAGCAAAGCATTGGTCAGAAAATATGGAGAAAGCCGTAAGACAGTCATATCACTGGAATTCTAAGTATAATAGATATGAGTTAGCTATAAAATATGAAAATATAGAAGCGATACTCCGCCTACGGAGGAAAATACAAGCTTTTAAGAGAGAAGTGGGAGATACCTTGTTTATCAGTCCTCGCTATCCTAATGAAGCTACATGGAGAGAGGAAGCCCTAAAAGAATTGCCAGACTATTTTGATACTATTCTTTTAGAGAACTTTGGCCATGAGCTTTATACTGAAGCCCCTAGAGAAATCGCTAGTCTAATTAATGAGTGGCTCGCTTATTCTCAATGAGCTACTTGCATTACTTAAAATGTTATAAGATTTAAATCTAAAAATTATTAATACTCAGATAACAAAAAACGAACAGGCTCTTTTTCTGTCATTCAGAAGAGAACTTGTTCGTTTTGTTTTTAATGGATTTAGTTTGCTTTTTAAAACACGCGATAAACATAGGGATTTTCTGGTTTATCGACTTTAGTAAAGCTATCGATTTCCAAGGTTGGGAGATTTTGTTTGAGTTCTTTATGGTAGTGATTGACTAGTTTTCCTTTGGCTGTTATCCAGGTGTTATTCTCATACTGACGGGTATTTCCCTTGGTCAGCAATCCATAGACACCTGAATCCGCGATACAGTGAATAATGCCGAAGCGGAATAGAAATTGGCTATTGGCATGACTGGGGTCGTTATAGACAAAGCCTGTAAACTGGACTGTCTTGCCCTCGAATTCATCTGGATAGTCGTAGATAGCCTCCATGACTTCCATATAGTTTTCATTAGTGATCTGAATACTATCTTGGGACAAGTATTTATCCGCCGCAGTTCGCATTTCCTTTTCATAGGCTGTTTTTGAAAAATAAGAACTGGTATCTGGTTTCAAATATTGGCTTGTCGTCCCTTCACTTGTCTGAATGGCTTGATCCGTGCCTTCTGATAAGGGGAAATGATAGCCTTTGGCAGAAACGGTCTGAGAATCCAAGCTAACAGTTGGAAAAGTTAAGCCGACGATAATAGGAATAGCCAGAAGAGCAATACTCGTCACCTTCGCCAATCGGCTGTTCAGATGACTATGGGTTTTGACTTGCTTCATCCAGATATACAGTTGAACAATTGCCAAAATAAAGGAAAGTACCATGGAAATATAGGCCAGATAGGAATAGTGCATGTTGATGTACTGGTTTAATTTGCCCGACAGATAGAGATAAATGGTCAGTTCAAAATAGCCAGCTAAAACTAAAAATCGAATCATAGGATGACTCCAATCAAGAGAGAATACACTAAGACGACGAGAGTCACAATCGTAATGAAGTGACTGATAAATCGTGCTTTCAAGTAATTTTTCATCATGAGAATATTTTTGATATCCAGCATTGGACCAATGACGAGAAAGGCCAGAACTGGTGCCAAGCCGAAACTTGAGAGAAGAGAAGCACCGATAAAGGCATCCGCCTCACTGCATAGAGAGAGAAGAAAGGCCAAAAGCATCAAGAGCAGGATGGCAAAAAGAGGGGTTGAACTGATAGAGGTCAGAATCCGTGTCGGAACGTAGACCTGTATCACAGAAGCAAAGAGACAGCCAAATACCAAATAACGTCCCGTATCAAAAAATTCATCAATTGCTTGCACAAAGACCTGAAAAACTTTTTTTATAGGACTCAAATGAGAAAAATCGTGCTCATGACAGGCCAAACGATTTTCTTTCTGAATCGGTTCTTGCCAGAAGAATCCTAGAAAAATCCCAAGTATCACAGCTACAACAATGGAACCAAGAGCTCGTAACAGGGCGACATGGAAGGAGTTGCCAAAGGCAGAATAGGTCGCAAAGAGAACAATGGGATTGATAACAGGCGCTGTTACGAGAAAGGGAACAGCCGTGTAACTGGGAACCTTCTTTTCCAGAAAACGATTGATAATGGGGACGATTCCACATTCACAAGAAGGGAAAAGTATCCCGACGAAGGTACCAAAAAAGATTCTCGCCCAACGATTTCGAGGGAGAAAATGATACACCTTATCAGGTGTGATATAAACCTCAATCAACCCTGAGACAATGCTTCCTATAAGCACGAAAGGGAGGGCTTCAATGATAATGGAGAGGAAAATAGCTCCAGTCTGAAGCACACCAGATGGGAGTTGTTGGAAAACTGTCATCTAGTTTTTCTTTTCTGCTTTAGCTTTTTTCTCTTTGTCATCAGGGAAAGTAACTTGTTTCAAATCAGGGAGTTTCGCAAACTCCTCAAACATCTTGTCCAAGTCGTCCGTTTTTGTAAATTTTACAGCCATAGGTGTACCTCGATTCTAAATTCTACCTCTATTATACTATTATTTTAAGGAAAAGGGAAAAGTTAAAATTGAGTATCTAACTAATAATAGAGCGTGATATATCCTAATATACACTATGATTGTGATATAATAATTGTGAATAACGGAGGAAATGATGGAACATAAAAAGATCGGTCAGGTTACTGACGAAATAAAAGAAATTTTTAATATTGTTCTTGAAGCTAGTGATATCAAAGTTAACAAAGAAGGTTTAAGAAGTCATATGTTGAAACGGCATCATAATGATGTGATTCATCATATCGAAGATCTGGAACTTATACTAAGTAATCCAGATTTCGTTGGGGTCAATCCTAGAGAGAAAGGCGCCAGTTTTGAATATGTAAAAAGATTTGATAATAATGTTCTTGTTGCGATTAAGTTACATAAAAGTGGTGATTTCTTTTATGTTCCGACCATGTATCGTTTACAAGATTACAAGTTACAAAGTCGTATTAAGTCTGGGTAGATTGAGAAAGCTTGACAAAAAAATAGATAGTGCTAGAATAACATTAACGAAAGACATTTGAGGGCAGAAAGGTTCCTGCCGCACCTTGAAGAAGGTATCTGAGATGCTGGGTACACCGACCAGCCAAATGTCCGTTATTTCAAAGGAGGGGCTTAAATGCTCCTTTTTTATTTAAAATTTCAAAATAGATTATCCCCACCGCAGACTCTGTCTTGCGGTTTTTTATTTTTCAAAAACACGCATTTTGGACGATTAGAAATAGAAATCTAAATGCTATTCTTCACCACAACAATTAGGATAAATAATTTTTAACACGAGGGCTCTCCTTTCACCAAATTTGAGTCTGCCGATCCCTTGGCTATCCTTTCCTTTCACAAACGAGTCGCTTATTCAATTATAAGTTTACGTGCTCCTAGTCACAGTCAGTTGTGCTTGATGGAAAGAATGACACCTATAAAAATGCGAGGTAGTGACTATACCACTCACTTATTCACCACCCCGTGATTTGTAGTAGTGATAGGCTTTCTCGCTATTATTATAAAACAAAATAAAGAGCACAACACTTTTTCATTCTGTGTTGTGCCTTGAGTGAAACGAAAGGAATTAATTATAAAAGTTTAAAAAGTCAATGTGTTATTCCAGGTCAGGAACATCTTCCAGAACTGGCTATTATGTCTGATCCATTAAATACTTTTGATGTCATGGAGTGGTAAAAAAAGGTGGCAATGCTCTCTAAGTACAAGTTATTGCACTATAGAATATAAATCTATTCCCCACATATTGTTTTTAAATACTGTAAGAGCTAATTTGAAACGTTTAGCTTATGGTATAATAGATTCATGGATAAAAAATATGAAAAAATCTCCCAGGATTTGGGAGTGACGTTAAAGCAAATTGATACTGTTCTAAGTTTGACAGCTGAAGGGGCGACTATTCCATTTATTGCGCGTTATCGCAAGGATATGACTGGTAGTTTGGATGAGGTGACAATTAAGGCCATTATCGACTTGGATAAAAGCCTGACAAATCTCAACGACCGTAAGGAAGCTGTCTTAGCTAAGATTCAAGAACAAGGCAAGTTGACCAAGGAATTGGAAGAAGCTATCTTAGCTGCCGAAAAATTAGCAGACGTTGAAGAACTCTATCTTCCTTACAAGGAAAAGCGTCGGACCAAGGCAACTATTGCCCGTGAAGCTGGGCTCTTTCCTCTTGCTCGCTTGATTTTGCAAAATGTAGCTGACTTAGAGAAAGAGGCTGAAAAGTTTGTCTGTGAAGGATTTGCGACTGGGAAGGAAGCCCTGTCTGGTGCAGTTGATATCTTGGTCGAAGCCTTATCGGAAGATGTGACCTTGCGTTCCATGACTTATCAGGAGGTGCTGAGACACTCCAAACTCACTTCTCAAGTTAAGGATGAAAGTCTGGATGAAAAGCAAGTTTTTCAGATTTACTATGATTTTTCTGAGACAGTTGGGAATATGCAAGGCTATCGTACCTTGGCGCTCAATCGTGGGGAGAAACTAGGGATTTTGAAGGTCGGTTTTGAACATGCGACGGACCGTATTCTAGCTTTCTTTGCAGCTCGTTTCAAGGTGAAGAATGCCTATATTGATGAAGTTGTTCAACAGTCAGTTAAGAAAAAGGTCTTGCCTGCTATCGAACGACGCATTCGGACAGAATTAACCGAAAAAGCAGAAGAAGGGGCTATCCAACTCTTTTCTGACAATCTGCGAAATCTCCTCTTGGTTGCTCCGCTGAAAGGGCGTGTGGTTCTAGGATTTGACCCTGCCTTTCGTACAGGTGCCAAGCTAGCTGTCGTGGATGCAACAGGAAAAATGCTGACAACTCAGGTCATTTATCCTGTCAAACCAGCCTCTGCTCGTCAAATCGAAGAAGCCAAGAAAGATTTGGCAGACTTGATTGGTCAATACGGCGTGGAAATTATTGCTATCGGAAATGGGACGGCCAGTCGTGAAAGCGAAGCCTTTGTGGCAGAAGTTCTTAAAGATTTTCCTGAGGTCAGCTATGTTATCGTCAATGAAAGTGGTGCTTCTGTCTATTCTGCCAGTGAACTAGCTCGTCAGGAGTTTCCAGACTTGACCGTTGAAAAACGCTCTGCTATTTCTATTGCCCGTCGCTTGCAAGATCCCCTTGCTGAATTGGTCAAAATCGATCCTAAGTCAATCGGTGTCGGTCAATATCAGCATGATGTCAGTCAAAAGAAATTGTCTGAAAGTCTGGACTTTGTCGTCGATACCGTGGTGAACCAAGTCGGTGTCAATGTCAATACAGCTAGTCCAGCTCTTCTTTCCCATGTCGCTGGACTTAATAAAACCATTTCTGAAAATATTGTCAAATACCGTGAGGAAGAAGGAAAAATCACTTCACGCGCTCAAATCAAGAAGGTTCCTCGTCTGGGAGCCAAGGCTTTTGAGCAGGCTGCTGGTTTCCTCCGTATCCCAGAAAGTAGCAATATCCTTGATAATACAGGAGTTCACCCAGAAAATTACGCTGCTGTCAAGGAACTTTTCAAACGCTTGGATATCAAAGACTTGAACGAAGAAGCCCAAAGCAAACTCAAGTCCCTATCAGTCAAAGATATGGCGCAAGAGCTAGACCTTGGTCCAGAAACCCTTAAAGATATCATTGCAGACCTTCTCAAACCAGGTCGAGATTTCCGTGATTCCTTTGACGCACCTGTGCTTCGCCAAGATGTCCTAGATATCAAGGACTTAGTGGTTGGACAAAAGCTAGAAGGAGTGGTGCGTAATGTCGTTGACTTCGGTGCCTTCGTTGATATCGGGATTCACGAGGATGGCTTGATCCATATTTCTCATATGAGTCGCAAATTTATCAAACATCCTAGCCAAGTGGTGTCCGTCGGAGATTTGGTTACCGTTTGGGTTAAGAAAATTGATACTGAACGTGAAAAAGTTAATCTGTCGCTTCTAGCTCCAAATGAAACTGACTGATTACGTTAAGCAGGTTTCACTAGAAGACTTCGGAAGACCTTTTATCCATCAAGCCCAGTGGAATTCTCGTCTACGTTCGACAGGTGGGCGATTTTTCCCAAAAGATGGGCATTTGGATTTTAATCCCAAGGTTTATCAGGAACTGGGTTTGGATGTTTTTAGAAAAATTGTCCGACATGAACTCTGTCACTATCACCTCTATTTTCAAGGGAAGGGCTATCAACACAAGGATCGGGATTTTAAGGAACTTTTGAAAGCAGTGGATGGATTACGCTTTGTGCCAACCTTGCCCAATAGCAACTCCAAGCCAATCAAGCTCTATCGTTGCCAATCCTGCCAGCAAAGTTATCAGCGCAAGCGTAGGATTGATACCAAACGCTATCGTTGTGGACTTTGTCGAGGAAAGTTGCTACTAGTAAATCAGCCTGAGGACTGATGAAAGTCTAGACTATCCGTGATATACTATGTCTAACCTAGCAGAAAGAGGAAATATCATGAATAGTAAATTTTATAAAATGAGACGAAATCGCATGATTTCAGGAGTTCTGGCAGGCCTTTCAGACAAGTGGAACTTTGATGTCACTCTTGTTCGTTTCTTGTTTGCCATTTTTACAGTTGCAAACTTTGGACTTGGCGTGATTATCTATATCATACTAGCTTCTATCATGCCAACCAAGGAAGAAATCGAAGCAGAAATGTACGGAACAGGCCCACGAAAACGCAAAGAAGCCCAAGCTATTGAAGAAAATGATGGATGGTTTTGGTGAGGTAGAAACAGTTATTTTACTGTTAGTCTATGAATTCGACTAATCTATTTTAAAATTTTTGAACCCTTGTATCTGCGAGGGTTTTCTTCTTACTTTCTTTTTATGGTAAAATATTTTTAATGAACTGGGTACATTTCCCCCAATCTTACAAAAATGTAAGATTAAAGTCTCTTTTGTAAGGTTAGGTTATGGCAAGCAGTCTTTTTTTGATGTAAACTAGACTCATAAAGAACAAAGGAGTAACATCATGAAACAAATCTTACATAAGAAAACAAGAAAACCAAGTCACAAAGAAATCGAGCGCGTTCAGCTGGGATGCGCTATGATGCAAGCAACATTTCATTTGATGGGATATTAAGAAAGGAGATTCTCATGACACTTTTAGATGTAAAACACGTTCAAAAAATTTATAAAACTCGTTTTCAGGGCAACCAAGTAGAAGCCCTCAAGGACATTCACTTTACCGTAGAAAAGGGTGACTATGTTGCCATCATGGGTGAGTCTGGTTCTGGTAAATCCACTCTTCTCAATATCCTAGCTATGCTGGATAAACCAACACGTGGTCAGGTTTACCTGAATGGAACTGACACAGCAACCATTAAAAATTCACAAGCTTCTAGCTTCCGTCGTGAAAAGCTGGGCTTTGTCTTCCAAGACTTTAACTTGCTAGATACTTTGTCTGTAAAAGACAATATCTTGCTTCCACTTGTCTTGTCAAGAAGGCCTATTACGGAGATGATGAAGAAATTGGTGGTGACAGCTGAGAATCTAGGCATCAACCAATTACAAGAGAAGTACCCTTACGAGATTTCTGGTGGTCAGAAACAGCGTGTAGCAGTAGCACGCGCCATCATCACAGAACCTGAAATTCTCCTTGCGGATGAGCCAACAGGAGCCCTTGATTCCAAGTCATCTGCAGCCTTACTTGATGTCTTTGATGAAATCAATGAGCGTGGCCAAACCATTCTCATGGTAACCCACTCAACAGCAGCAGCTAGCAGAGCTAAACGTGTACTCTTTATCAAAGACGGAATTCTTTACAATCAAATCTACCGTGGAGAGAAGACAGAGCGTCAGATGTTCCAAGAAATCTCTGATACCTTGACTGTCATGGCAAGCGAGGTGAATTAGTATGTTTCGATTAACCAATAAGTTAGCGGTATCGAACTTGATTAAAAACCGCAAACTCTACTATCCTTTTGCGCTGGCTGTTATCTTAGCAGTCACCGTCACCTATCTCTTTTACTCTCTAACCTTCAATCCCAAAATTTCTGAAATACGTGGAGGGACAACCATTCAAGCTACTCTTGGATTTGGTATGTTTGTCGTCACCCTTGCGTCAGCTATTATTGTCCTTTACGCTAATAGTTTTGTTATGAAAAACCGTTCCAAGGAACTGGGGATTTATGGCATGTTGGGCTTGGAGAAGCGCCATCTGATTAGTATGACCTTTAAAGAGTTGGTGCTATTTGGAATTCTAACTGTTGGAGCAGGTATCGGTATTGGAGCCTTGTTTGACAAGTTGATTTTCGCCTTCTTACTCAAACTGATGAAATTGAAGGTAGAACTAGTCGCTACCTTCCAGATGAATGTTGTCATTGCAGTACTTGTTGTCTTTGGTTTGATTTTCCTAGGACTCATGTTCCTGAATGCCCTTCGAATAGCCCGTATGAATGCCCTCCAGCTCTCTCGTGAGAAAGCTAGTGGTGAGAAAAAAGGTCGTTTCCTACCTCTCCAAACTATTCTTGGTTCGATTAGTTTAGGGATTGGTTATTATCTTGCCCTTACGGTAAAAGATCCACTTACAGCCCTAACAACTTTCTTCCTAGCTGTTTTGCTGGTTATCTTTGGAACCTATCTCTTGTTCAATGCAGGGATTACCGTTTTCCTCCAAATCTTAAAGAAAAACAAGAAATACTATTACCAACCTAATAACCTCATCTCAGTGTCTAACTTGATTTTCCGTATGAAGAAAAATGCGGTTGGACTAGCAACTATCGCAATTTTGTCAACAATGGTTTTGGTAACCATGTCAGCAGCGACAAGCATTTTCAATGCCTCAGAATCCTTTAAAAAAGTGATGAATCCGCATGACTTTGGAATTACTGGACAAAATGTTGAAAAAGAAGACTTGGACAAACTCTTGAGCCAGTTTGCAAGTGACAAAGGTTATAGTGTCAAAGAGAAAGAAGTGCTTCGTTACAGTAACTTTGGTATTGCAAATCAAGAAGGAACCAAGTTAACCATTTTTGAAAGGGGACAAAATCGTGTTCAACCTAAAACAGTCTTCATGGTATTTGACCAAAAAGACTATGAAAATATGACTGGTCAGAAGCTTTCTCTATCAGGCAATGAGGTCGGCCTCTTCGCTAAGAATGATGGACTGAAAGGACAGAAAGCTCTAACTCTAAATAACCATCAATTTTCTGTAAAAGAAGAATTTAATACAGATTTTATTGTGAACCATGTCCCAAATCAGTTTAATATTTTTACTACTGATTACAATTACCTTGTTGTTCCTAATTTGCAAGCATTTTTAGACCAATTCCCAGATTCGGCTATCTATAATCAGCTTTACGGTGGTATAAATGTAAATATCAGTGAAGAAGAACAACTCAAAGTCGCTGAAGAATATGAAAAATACTTACAAAAGTTTAATGCTCAATTAAACACTGAAGGTAGCTATGTGTATGGTAGCAATCTAGCAGATGCTAGTGCTCAAATGAGTGCCCTCTTTGGTGGTGTCTTCTTTATCGGTATTTTCCTATCCATTATCTTTATGGTCGGAACCGTTCTGGTCATCTATTACAAACAAATTTCTGAAGGCTATGAAGACCGTGAACGCTTTATTATCTTGCAGAAAGTCGGTTTAGATCAAAAGCAAATCAAGCAAACCATTAACAAACAGGTTTTAACTGTTTTCTTCCTTCCTTTGCTTTTTGCCTTCATACATCTCGCCTTTGCCTACCATATGCTTAGTCTGATTTTAAAAGTAATTGGTGTAATAGATACGAATATGATGTTGATTGTGACCTTGTCTATCTGCGCTATCTTCCTCATCGCCTATGTCTTGATTTTTATGATTACTTCTAGAAGCTATCGCAAGATTGTGCAAATGTAAAAAAGATACCTCGACTTTAAAATCGAGGTATTTCTTGTATTCTAAATGCTGAAAAGTTGTCCGAGCAGGAAGGTAACTCCCATGGTCAAGAGACCAATAGCGAGGTTCCGAATCATAGCTGTTTTGGTTGGTGCTTTTCCAAGTCTGGCACTAGTGTAACCAGTGAGAAGAAGGGCCACACCGACGATAAGGACGGTAGCAGGGATACGGTATTCACTTGGGAAAATGGTAATTGAAAGCATGGGTGGTAAGCTACCAAGGAAAAAAGAAATAAAGCTAGAGATAGCAGCATGCCATGGATTGGTAAACTCTTCATACTCTATCCCATATTTTTCCTCTACCAAAGCCTTGAGCGGATTATTTAAAAAGGCTTTGTTGGTCAAGAGTTGAGCAGAGGTTTCACATTCTCCATTTTGGATATAGGCTGCATAGAGAGACTTTTTGGCTAGTTCCATATCTTGGTCTAGCAAGACTTGCTCACGCGCAACGGCTGCTTCCTCGGTATCTTTTTGAGTTGAAACAGATACATATTCTCCACCAGCCATCGAAAAGGCACCAGCTAAGATAGCTGCAAATCCTGATAAAAAGATAATCCAGATATTACTCGTAGCACTAGCAACCCCGATAACCACACCAGCAATGGAAATAATTCCATCATTGGCACCAAGAACACCCGCACGCAGGATATTTAAACGACCTGCAAAATTTGAATCGATTTCGTGATTTGTTTCTGACATACTATTCTCCTTTTTATCCAGTATAAAGGAAAAATATAGGGAAATCAATCTTTTAAAAGTATCTGAAAAAAGTTGCACGATTTTAATGATATAAAAATGTCGACATCTTCTCTAATAGATCAAACACCGAGGGTAAAGTGTATAGAATATCATAAAGAATTTTAAATTAAATATGAAAATCATTTTGTTCACTTTATAATCGTTTACAAGAGAAAAGTTAGTATTAAATCAAATAAAATCCAAATATTTTACGAACTATTTTTATATTTTCTTCGTAAACCGCTTTACAAGGTTTTTAAGAAATGATATAGTAATAAAGCTTAGAAAATGAGATGATGTTTTCTAGCAAATATAAACCCGAGTAAAAAACGCCTACGGACAGGCAGGGTTGAATGCCGAAGCGTGGTTGAAAAACCACATTATTGATAGGGTTAAAAGCCTACTTTTATAAGTTGATGTTAGGACACTTATCCTAATTCATAAATTTTTAGTGTGGTGAAAGCACACGTCATCTTGTGAAACGATCAATAAAGTACGTAATATTTGCTACTAGAGAGTTAGGAAACATCGGGAACAGACATACTCAACAGAAACAAACATAAAAACGTCAGAAGATTGCAGAGCAGGTGAAAACCTGCTCTTTTTTCATGAGTCAACCTTTAGTCGCCTTCGTCTTCTTGAGGCGCTACAAATACGGTAAAGGAGTATGTCTTGAAAGAGTTAGATCAAAACCAAGCCCCAATTTATGAGGCCATGGTGAAGTTGCGCAAGAAAAGGATTGTTCCCTTTGATGTTCCAGGTCACAAGCGTGGACGAGGAAATCCAGAACTTGTCGAACTCTTAGGAGAAAAATGTGTGGGCATTGATGTCAATTCGATGAAACCCTTGGATAATTTAGGTCACCCCATTTCGATTATTCGGGATGCAGAGGAGCTAGCAGCTGATGCTTTTGGAGCTAGCCATGCCTTTCTCATGATTGGAGGAACAACTTCATCGGTGCAGACTATGATTCTCGCAACCTGCAAGGCAGGAGATAAGATTATTCTGCCACGAAATGTCCACAAATCTGCTATCAATGCGCTGGTTCTATGTGGTGCCATTCCCATCTATATCGAGATGAGTGTGGATCCTAAAATTGGTATCGCTTTAGGTCTTGAAAATGACCGAGTAGCACAGGCCATAAAGGACCATCCAGATGCTAAGGCCATTTTGATTAACAATCCTACTTACTACGGAATCTGTTCAGACCTAAAGGGGTTGACAGAAATGGCTCATGAAGCTGGGATGAAGGTCCTAGTTGATGAAGCTCACGGAGCGCATTTGCATTTTACTGATAAGCTTCCAATTTCTGCCATGGATGCAGGGGCTGATATGGCAGCAGTTTCCATGCATAAGTCTGGTGGGAGTTTGACCCAAAGCTCCATTTTGCTTATCGGGGAGCAGATGAATCCTGAGTACGTTCGTCAGATTATCAACCTGACCCAGTCAACATCAGCATCCTACTTGCTAATGGCTAGTCTAGATGTTTCTCGTAGAAACCTAGCCCTTCGTGGTAAGGAGTCCTTTGAAAAGGTCATTGAGCTATCTGAGTACGCACGTCGTGAAATCAATGCCATCGGTGGCTACTATGCCTACTCAAAAGAACTAGTAGATGGTGTATCAGTTTGTGATTTTGATGTAACCAAGCTGTCAGTTTACACTCAGGGGATTGGTCTAACAGGGATTGAAGTTTATGATCTCTTACGAGATGAATATGACATTCAGATTGAGTTTGGTGATATCGGAAATATCTTAGCTTATATTTCGATTGGTGACCGTATCCAAGACATTGAACGCTTGGTTGGTGCTTTGGCTGATATCAAGAGACTATACTCACGAGATGGGAAGGACTTGATTGCTGGAGAATATATCCAGCCTGAGTTAGTGCTGTCCCCTCAGGAAGCCTTCTATGCAGATAGAAGAAGCTTAACATTAGACGAGTCCATTGGCCAGGTATGTGGGGAATTTGTCATGTGCTATCCTCCAGGTATTCCAATCCTAGCGCCAGGTGAACGGATTACACGAGAAATTGTCGATTATATACAATTCGCTAAAGAACGTGGTTGTTCCCTCCAAGGAACGGAAGATCCAGAGGTCAATCATATCAACGTCATTGAAAGAAAGGAGAACTAGATGGATTTATGGTTTTCTGAAGTTCATACTCCAGATGTCAAGTTAACAATGAGAACAGCCAAACAGCTTTATTCTGGTCAAAGTGAATGGCAGGATATCGAAGTATTAGATACACCAGCTTTTGGGAAAGTGTTAATTTTAAATGGGCATGTCTTGTTTTCAGATGCTGATGATTTTGTCTACAATGAAATGACCGTTCATGTTCCCATGGCTGTGCATCCCAATCCCAAGAAAGTTTTGGTTATTGGGGGTGGTGACGGTGGTGTTGCTCAAGTATTAACACTCTATCCTGAACTGGAGCAAATCGATATTGTGGAGCCAGATGAGATGCTAGTTGAGGTTTGTCGTGAGTATTTCCCAGATTTTGCTTCAGGGCTAGATGATCCTCGTGTTACCATTTACTACCAAAATGGGCTACGCTTTTTGCGAAACTGTGAAAATGATTACGATATTATCATCAACGATGCCACTGATCCATTTGGACATACGGAAGGGCTCTTTACCAAGGAATTTTACGGTAACAGTTACAGAGCCTTGAAAGAAGATGGCATTATGATTTACCAGCATGGGAGTCCCTTCTTTGACGAGGATGAGTCGGCTTGCCGAAGCATGCACCGCAAGGTCAATCAAGCCTTTCCAATCAGTCGGGTATATCAAGCCCATATCCCAACCAGCCCTGCTGGTTATTGGTTGTTTGGATTTGCTTCGAAAAAATACCACCCTGTCAAAGATTTTGACAAGGAAGGCTGGAAAAAACGCCAGCTTTTCACAGAATACTACACTGCAAACTTGCACGTGGGAGCCTTTATGTTGCCCAAGTATGTTGAGGACATTTTAGAAGAAGAGGAAGGAAAAAAATGAGTCGTTTATTAGTTATTGGATGTGGGGGCGTTGCCCAAGTTGCTATTTCAAAGATTTGCCAAGATAGCGAAACTTTTACAGAGATTATGATTGCTAGCCGTACCAAGTCAAAATGTGATGACTTGAAGGCTAAACTGGAAGGCAAAACAAGTACAAAGATTGAGACAGCTGCTCTTGATGCTGACAAGGTTGAAGAAGTGATTGCCTTGATTGAAAGCTACAAACCAGAAGCTGTTTTGAATGTGGCCCTACCATATCAAGATTTGACCATTATGGATGCTTGCTTGGCTACAGGTGTTCACTATATCGATACAGCCAACTACGAGGCTGAGGATACAGAAGACCCTGAGTGGCGTGCTATCTATGAAAAACGTTGTAAGGAACTTGGTTTTACTGCTTACTTTGACTACTCATGGCAGTGGGCTTATCAAGAGAAATTCAAAGAAGCAGGCTTGACTGCTCTTCTTGGTTCTGGTTTTGACCCAGGTGTGACTAGTGTCTTTTCAGCCTATGCACTCAAACATTACTTTGACGAAATCCACTATATCGACATTTTGGACTGTAATGGTGGTGACCACGGTTATCCATTTGCAACTAACTTTAACCCAGAAATCAATCTCCGTGAGGTTTCAGCACCAGGTTCTTACTGGGAAGATGGGAAATGGGTTGAGGTTGAAGCCATGTCTATCAAGCGTGAGTACGATTTCCCTCAAGTTGGACAAAAAGACATGTATCTCCTTCACCACGAAGAAATCGAATCATTGGCTAAGAACATTCCAGGTGTCAAACGGATTCGTTTCTTTATGACCTTTGGTCAATCTTACTTGACTCATATGAAATGTCTTGAAAATGTTGGACTCCTTCGTACGGATGCCATTAACTTCAACGGCCAAGAAATTGTTCCAATCCAATTTTTAAAAGCCTTGCTTCCAGATCCTGCTAGCCTTGGCCCACGTACTGTAGGTAAAACCAATATTGGATGTATCTTTACAGGTGTCAAGGATGGTGTTGAAAAGACCATCTACATCTACAATGTTTGTGACCATCAGGAATGTTACGCAGAAGTTGGTTCACAAGCTATTTCTTACACAACAGGTGTTCCAGCCATGATTGGGACAAAATTAGTTATGAACGGTACTTGGAAACAAGCTGGAGTCTATAACCTTGAAGAATTGGATCCAGATCCATTCATGGAAGCTTTGAATGAGTATGGTTTACCTTGGGTTGTGGTTGAAAATCCACAAATGGTGGACTAATGAAGCTAGAACAAGTACCAACACCAGCCTATGTCATTGACCTAGCCAAATTAGAAGCCAATTGCCGTATTCTACATTATGTTCAAGAAGAAGCTGGCTGCAAGGTTTTACTTGCCCAGAAGGCCTACTCCCTCTACAAAACCTATCCCTTGATTAGCCAGTATCTATCAGGTACGACAGCCAGTGGACTCTATGAGGCCAAATTGGCAAGGGAAGAATTTCCTGGTGAAGTCCATGTCTTTGCACCTGCTTTCAAGGATGAGGACATGGAGGAATTGCTGGAGATAACGGACCATATCGTCTTTAACTCAGAGAGACAGTTGCGTAAACATGGGGCTCGTTGTCGGAAGGCTGGTGTCAGTGTTGGTTTGCGCCTCAACCCTCAGTGTTCAACTCAAGGTGACCATGCGCTCTATGACCCTTGTGCACCTGGCTCCCGTTTTGGAGTAACTTCAGACAAGATACCGAGTGATTTGCTGGATTTGGTGGATGGTCTTCATTTTCACACCCTTTGCGAGCAGGGAGCAGATGATTTAGAGACAACTTTGAAAGCAGTAGAAGAACAATTTGGACCGTATTTGCATCAGGTCAAATGGCTCAATATGGGTGGCGGACATCATATCACAAGAGAAGACTATGATGTGGATTTGCTGATTTCTGAAATTAAGCGTATCAGAGAAACTTACCATCTTGAAGTTTATATCGAGCCAGGTGAAGCCATTGCACTCAATGCAGGTTATCTAGCAACTGAAGTATTGGATATTGTCGAAAATGGGATTGAAACGCTGGTCTTGGATGCCTCCGCGACCTGCCATATGCCTGATGTACTTGAGATGCCCTATCGTCCACCTTTGAGAAATGGCTTTGAGGCACAGGAAAAAGCCCATACCTATAGACTTTCTTCCAATACTTGTCTGACGGGAGATGTGATTGGTGATTATAGCTTTGAAAATCCAGTTCAAATCGGAGACAGACTGTATTTTGAAGATATGGCCATTTATTCTTTTGTCAAAAATAATACCTTTAATGGTATTGGATTACCAAGTCTCTATATCATGGACGAGCAAGGTAACTGCAACTTAGTCAAAGCCTTCGGCTATCAAGACTTTAAAGGGAGATTATCATGATGGACAGTGCCAAAAAATTAGGGTATCGCATGCCAGCAGAGTACGAACCTCATCATGGTACCCTCATGATATGGCCGACTCGACCAGGTTCATGGCCTTTTCAAGGAAAAGCTGCTAAAAGAGCATTTAGTCAGATTATCAAAACCATAGCAGAAGGGGAAACCGTTTATCTCTTGGTGGAACAAGACCACTTAGCTGAAGCCCAAGACTACCTTGGAGATAAGGTTATTTATCTTGACATTCCCACCAATGATGCCTGGGCTCGAGATACTGGCCCAACCATTCTCCTTAATGATAAAAGGGAAAAGTTGGCAGTAGACTGGTCTTTTAATGCTTGGGGTGGGGCTGTAGATGGTCTCTATCAAGACTATGAAGATGATGACCAAGTAGCCAGTCGTTTTGCTGAGGCCTTGGAAATGCCTGTTTACGATGCCAAACCTTTTGTACTGGAAGGCGGAGCTATACATAGCGATGGCCAAGGAACCATTCTCGTGACTGAAAGTTGCTTGCTTAGTCCTGGTCGCAATCCTCATCTCAGTAAAGAGGAAATCGAAAATACCTTATTAGAGTGCCTTGGAGCTGAAAAAGTCATCTGGCTTCCTTATGGTATTTATCAGGATGAAACCAATGAACACGTTGATAATGTTGCAGCCTTCGTTGGTCCTGCTGAGCTTGTTTTAGCTTGGACAGACGACAAAAGCGATCCTCAATATGTCATGTCAGCAGCTGATTTAGCGCTTTTAGAAAAGGAAACAGATGCAAAAGGTCGTCACTTCACCATTCATAAGCTTCCTATCCCAGCTATTCATCAGGTTGTAACCGAAGAGGATTTGCCAGGCTACATCTATGAAGAAGGAGAAGAAGAGCGATACGCAGGTGAACGACTAGCAGCTTCCTACGTAAACTTTTATATTGCCAACAAGGCTGTCCTAGTTCCTCAGTTTCAGGATAAAAACGACCAAGTGGCCTTAGATATCCTCAGCAAGTGTTTTCCAGACCGTAAAGTTGTTGGAATTCCAGCCAGAGATATTCTTTTAGGTGGTGGCAATATCCACTGCATCACCCAACAAATCCCAGAATAGGAGAAAAAGATGAGAAATGTAAGAGTTGCAGCCATTCAAATGCAATGCGCTAAGGATGTGGCAACAAATATCCAAACCGCAGAGCGCTTAGTACGTCAGGCTACAGAACAAGGCGCACAAATCATTCTCTTACCAGAGTTGTTTGAACGTCCTTATTTTTGTCAGGAACGTCAGTATGACTACTACCAGCATGCCCAGTCGGTGACAGAAAATACTGCCATTCAGCATTTTAAGGTGATTGCTAAGGAACTACAAGTTGTTTTACCGATCAGTTTCTATGAAAAAGATGGCAATGTCTTGTATAACTCTATTGCCGTTATTGATGCAGATGGGGAAGTGCTGGGTGTTTATCGAAAGACCCACATACCAGATGATCATTATTATCAAGAAAAGTTTTATTTCACGCCTGGCAATACAGGTTTCAAGGTCTGGGATACTCGCTATGCCAAGATTGGGATCGGTATCTGTTGGGATCAATGGTTCCCTGAAACAGCGCGCTGTCTTGCATTGAATGGTGCTGAATTGCTCTTTTATCCTACAGCCATCGGTTCAGAGCCAATTTTGGATACAGATAGTTGTGGTCACTGGCAACGTACCATGCAAGGACACGCAGCAGCAAATATTGTCCCAGTTATTGCAGCCAATCGTTATGGATTAGAGGAAGTCACTCCAAGCGAGGAAAATGGTGGACAGAGTTCCAGTCTTGACTTCTACGGTTCATCTTTTATGACGGATGAAACAGGAGCTATTCTAGAGCAAGCTGAAAGACAAGAAGAAGCTGTTCTGTTAGCTACTTATGACCTAGACAAGGGAGCAAGCGAGCGCCTAAACTGGGGCTTGTTTCGAGATAGAAGACCAGAAATGTATCAACGAATTACGGACTAGTAGGGGAGAAATGAGAGATTTATTCTGCTAGACTCGTTTTCACTAGTAATTATAGGGATACTAGGTCATCTAGTAAGTGGATTTTATATTTTAACCCTCTAAGGCTTTCTCGCGCTTTTATGCGAGGAGCTTTTCTGTTTAAGCTTTATCAATAAAACATGCTATAATAGTTGCAGAAAGGTTGGTATTTATGGCTAGGATATTGGTCATTGAAGACAATAGTGACATTCAAGAGATTTTACGAACACTTCTTACTGAGGAGCATGAGGTGATTCAAGCCTTTTCAGGAACTGAAGGAATCATGCTTTTTGACCAAGGTGGGATTGACCTCGTTTTGCTAGATATCATGCTTCCTGGGAAAAATGGGGATCAGGTTTTAAAAGCTATCAGGGAACAAAGTCAAATTCCAGTCATTATGTTAACAGCTTTGAGCGATAAGAAGTTAATCAGTCAATACCTCTTAGACGGTGCCAACGATTACATAGTGAAACCTTTTGATTTGGACGAAGTCTTTGCCAGAGTTACTGTTCAATTACGCCAAAGTGTAGAAAAACAGCCTATGGAAATAGAAAAAACTGAAAATCTGCCACAAAACTTGAAAAATATCCAGTTTGATGCAGAAAGTTTTGAAATCAAAAATAGCAAGGAAACGATTCGCCTTGCTAAGAAAGAATGCTTGATTCTCCAAACTCTCCTCAAACATCCTAAGAAAATTTTCACCAAGGAAGAACTTTATGAATTGGTCTGGGAGGATAGCTATCTACCCGGAGATAATACCCTCAATACGCATTTGAGTAATCTTCGTAAAAAATTAAACCATCTTGATCCCAACCAAGAATATATTGAAACCATCTGGGGAGTTGGCGTAAGATTAAAAGGAGACAAGCAATGACCTACATGATAATTTTTGTCCTACTAGTACTCCTAATTATTTTATCGATTGCATTGATTCGCTACCATCTAGCACTTAAAAACTTGAGTCAACAGATTGAAGACAAGATTCTCACAGGTAGTATGAAAAGAGTCGGAGTCAGCATTTTTTCCAAACATTTTTTACATCTCTACCAGCAGATTGAGAATCTATTTCAGGAAGTAGAACAATCTCGATTGGTGATGAAAAGGGAAAAGCAGACTCTGGATATGGCCATCAGCAATATCGCCCATGATATTCGGACCCCTCTGACTATCGCTTCAGGCTACACCCAACAATTGATAAAATCTCCTGAAGACAAAGCAGAAACCTTACAAAAAATAGCCCAGCATCTTGATTTAGTTTCCAAACGTTTGGAGGCTCTCCTAGAATACCGTCGTTTGATGGAAGGAGCTGTCAAACCGAAACTGGAAGAAGTGGATCTTTCAGCTTTTATCACCAAAAAGACTCTAGCTTATTATGATGTTTTTCAGGCGGCAAATATCACGCTTGATTTTAAGGTTGAAGCTGGTTTAAAAACGAGGACCGATGAAGACTTGCTGGATCGAATTTTACAAAATCTGCTTGGAAATGTCCTCAAACATGGCAAGGAAGAAGCGCGGCTATCTTTGAGAAAGGAAAAGGAACAGCTTGTCTTAGAGATTGCAAACCTTGTTAAACAGCCCATCAAAAGAATAGAAAATCTCAGCAACCGTTTTTATTCTGAAAATCTATCTGATACGGAAGAATCCTCTGGTTTAGGCCTTTATATCACTGAGGAATTATGCCATCTTCTCGGTGCAGAGATGAAACTAAGCACAGATGGGCAGTGGTTATCGGTTTTCATTTACTTTTAACGAAAGAAACCTCCTCTGTAGGCTAGAGGAGGTCATTTTTTATAGATTTTTCTTTCTGAAAACTGTCAGTCCACCTATATTAAAGATTACAATAACAGCTAAGGTAACTATAAGTGTATAGAAAATGGACTCACTATTAGCAGTCATAGCATAGGTAAATTGCAAGGACAAATATGGCAAAATTTTGATACTTGGGAAGATGAGCATTGGCATAGAAAGTAAGATAGAGCTGACAAAATAACCAATAAATACTGCAAGATAAGAATGACTCACATAGAGAATAAAGGAAACAATGGAAAGCCAAGCAAGGAGGCAAAATAATTGAAGGAAAATGGTTACCAGTAGATTGCCAATAAAGCCATCAGGCATAGTTCCAAATCCATTTAAGATAGTTGCTGGAATGAAGGCAATCACAAGACAGATGATGACTTGCAAAAGTGCAATACAAGCCACTACAAAGGCTTTGGCAAGGAAAAACTCTGTACGAGAAACCCCTACTGTCAAACTATTTTTATAGAGCTTTCCGATTAAATCAACTCCAAGAACGAGGCAGGCTAGGATGATACAGAGAAAAACGAGGTTTGAACCTTGACTAGATGCGTTAATCAGGGCTTGCACACCGTCCCAACCTTGGGTCGGAATTTCTGGCTCTTCTGTCTGAATTGCCATCAGATGGCCAGTAGCCCCAAAAATAGCCCCCATTAACATGAGTACAAAGAGAATGACCTCTGTAATCCAGAATCCTTTGGAACGGAAAAGACGGTAAAAGTCTGCTTGA
The DNA here is from genome assembly GCF_905187495.1 of Streptococcus mitis. GTDB lineage: Bacteria > Bacillota > Bacilli > Lactobacillales > Streptococcaceae > Streptococcus > Streptococcus mitis_CU. The sequence continues at coordinate 88,900 of NZ_CAJJIB010000151.1, forward strand.
ATGGTATGTATCATGATTTTCCTCCTATTCGACCAATTGAGTGAAGTATTCTTCTAGGTTTTGACGGGCATAGTAAATCTCGTCAATAGCGACATCTGCCAAGGTTAATTCCTTAAGAATCTGTTTGACATCTTGTTCCTGACCAAAGATATGGATTTCATTTTCTGGATTAACAACCTTGAACTGGAGCTGGATTTGTTCTTTTAATACTTGACAAGCTTTCTCTTTATCAGCTGTCTTAAGAACAATATAATCCTCACTTAGTGTTTCAAATTCAGCTTTACTGATTTCACGGATAATCTTGCCTTGATCTAAAATACCAAAGCGATTAGCTACGAGGTAGAGTTCTGACAAGATATGGCTAGAGATGAGAATGGTTATCCCTTGTTCTTGATTGAGGCGTTGAATCATTAGTCGAAATTCTTTGATACCGATTGGGTCGAGACCGTTGATAGGTTCATCTAGGATCAGGAAGTCTGGTTTGGATAGGAGGGCAATGGCAATACCAAGTCTTTGTTTCATTCCTAGCGAGAAATCACGAAAGACTTTCTTACCTGTATCTGGCAAACCTACATAATCCAGCGTTTCTCTAATGACTTGATCAGCATTTGGAATATGACGAATCATACAGTAATATTTCAGATTTTGGTAGGCTGTTAAGTGATTATGGGCTACAGGTGATTCGATTACTGAACCTACTCGAGATAGAGCCTTGGTCCACTCATTTTCCGTTTGGCTAGAGAAGAGGGAAACAGTTCCCTTATCCGCAAATAGTAGTTGCGTAATGATTTTTATCAAGGTAGTTTTCCCAGCTCCGTTTTTCCCAATAAGTCCATAAATATCTCCCTCTCTTATCGTTAGATGAAGATCCTGAAGGATAGCTTGTTTGTCAAAGCTTTTGGACAATCCATGAATGTCGAGTACTGTTTTCATGATTCTCTCCTTTTGATTTATTTTGTTAACTTTAGTATAAAGCATAGAAATCAAAGAAAGCTCAAGGATTTCTAAAGAGTTTCTAAAGTTTTAGGAATTCTTAAATATCAAAACCCAGTTGGCATGAACTGGGCTTCTTAATTATAAAATATATTTCTCAATGGCACGCGCAACGCCGTCTTCTTCGTTGCTGGCTGTAACGGCATCCGCAAGAGATTTGACATAATCGCTGGCATTTCCCATTGCAATGCCAAGTCCTGCAAACTGGAGCATTTCGATATCATTATTAGCATCGCCCATGGCCATGATTTCTGAGGAATCAATCTTCAAAATATCTGCTAGTCGAGAAAGAGCAGTAGCCTTTGTCGTACCAAGTGGCATAGCTTCATAAATGACAGGCTGTGAACGAACTCCACTAAATCGTTGACAGAGTTCCCCAGCAAAACGCTTCTCAAAATCGTCCGTTTGGCTCTCTGTCCCCAAAAACATCCCTTGGAACATACGGTACTTGCCACTAGTCGCTTCCTCAAGAGAAATTTCAGTCAAATCTGAAAAGACTAAGTTGGCATCATTTTGGATGACTTGATTGGGCTTGCCACCGAGGACAAAATAATGTTCCTCATCAAAAAGAGTCAACTGAACATCACTTTTTTCAGCTAGGTCATAGAGGTATTCGATGTCTGCTGGACTAAGTTCTTGCCAGTCAACTAGTCCCCAGTCACTGGTCTGGTGAGTTGAACAACCGTTGTTAACAATGACATACTCATTCTGGAGGTCAAGTCCCAGTTTTTTGTAGTAGGGGAGGACACCGAAAAGCGGGCGACCCGTACAAAGTACCAGTTTGACACCTTTTTCAATGGCTTTGTGAATAGCAGTAATGTGAGCTTGTGGGATTTCCTTGGCTTCATTGAGGAGGGTTCCGTCCATATCCAAGGCTAGTAGTTTAATCATAGGTCTTCCTTCTTTTTCTTTTGGTATTATTATAGCATATTTTGGAGAAGAAATTGATAGGAATATTGGGGCTAATTGATTTTACAGTTTAGGATGTTTTGATGACAATTTATGATTTGAAGAGGATATTTCGAAAAGATATGCTATACTAAACTTGTTATACAGTTAATATTCAATAATCTAGTCAAGGAAAACAGAGAATTTAATATGAAAAAACGGATTATTCAGATTTTACTAGCATTGTCCTTAATTTTTTACAAATCAACTTGGTTTTGGGAGCTTTTCAATCACCTCGCAAAGCCCTATCTACCAGCAAGTCGTGAGTTTTTTCAGATTCTACTTTTGATGGAAAGTGGAGTTCTTTTGTCAGCAGTCATCTATCTACTAGTTTTTTCAAGAAAGAAAACTTTTCATTTCAAGTGGCACTTGAGGTACTTTATCTACCTTTTACTGGGCTATATCATTTCGTATATGTCCGACTTCCTCTTGTCTTATTTCATACCCTCGTCTTCAAATCAAATCTCTTTGAATGAAACGATAGAAATGATAGGGAGACAGGAATTACCCTATTTCTTGCTCATAGTTTGCTTCATCGGCCCTATTGCTGAGGAATTGATTTATCGAGGTGTGCTTATGACAACCTTTTTCAAAAACTCACCTTGGTACGGAGATGTCTTGCTTTCTGCCATTATTTTCGGTTGTATTCATATCAATTTCGCTTTAACACCTCTTGCCTTTTTCATTTATGCTAGTGGAGGTCTTATTTTGGCTATATTGTATCGCATGACAAAAAGTCTCTACTATCCAATAGTGGTTCATATCCTCATCAATATCACTGCCTTCTGGAACTTATGGTTACTCCTATTTTCAGGAAGTTAGCTTACTAAAACAATGTCGGAATTTTCCGGCATTTTCTTTTCAACAGATGAGCAAGAACTGATTATTTTCAGACTTGGGTGGCTAATCATGGTATAATATAGGGTAATGAAAAATTCCAACGAGGCAGAGATGAAATTACTTTATACTGATATTCGGACTTCTTTGACTGAGGTTCTAACCAGAGAGGCGGAAGAGCTAGTTGCTGTTGGCAAGCGGGTCTTCTATATCGCTCCTAACTCCCTTTCTTTTGAAAAGGAACGTGCCGTGCTGGAATGCTTGCCCCAGCAGGCTTCTTTTGCGATTACCGTCACGCGATTTGCTCAAATGGCTCGTTACCTGATTTTGAATGACTTGCCTACTAAGACCAGTCTTGATGACATCGGTCTTGGGATGGCTTTTTATAAGTGCCTTGCGGAACTTGATCCTAAGAATTTACGTGTTTATGGAGCTATCAAGCAGGATCCTCAATTTATCCAGCAGTTGATTGAACTTTATCATGAGATAGCGACTGCTCAGATGAGTTTTTTGGACTTGGAAAATTTGACGGATGAGGATAAGCGGGCAGATTTACTCTTGATTTTTGAGAAGGTAACGGCTTATCTCAATCAGGGGCAGTTGGCTCAGGGAAGTCAATTGTCTCATTTGATTGAGGCTATTGAGAATGACAAGGTAAGTAGTGATTTTACTCAAATAGCCTTGATTATTGATGGATTTACCCGTTTTTCTGCTGAGGAAGAGCGAATTGTGGACCTACTTCATGGTAAGGGTGTTGAGATTGTCATTGGAGCCTATGCTAGTAAGAAAGCCTATACTAGCGCTTTTAGCGAAGGCAATCTCTACCAAGCCAGTGTGGAGTTTCTCCATCATCTAGCCTCTAAATACCAAACTCCTGCTCTGGATTGTTCTCAAACTCATGAAAAGATGGATAGTTTTGACAAGGCCTCTCGTTTGCTGGAGTCTTCTTATGACTTTTCAGACCTCACTTTGGAGATCGATGAGAAGGACCGTGAAAACCTGCAAATCTGGTCTTGTTTGACACAAAAGGAAGAGCTGGAGCTGGTGGCTCGGAGTATTCGTCAGCGATTACATGCAAATCCAGACCTGAGCTACAAGCATTTTCGTATTCTCTTGGGGGATGTAGCTTCTTACCAGTTATCTCTCAAAACCATTTTTGACCAGTATCAGATTCCTTTCTATCTTGGTAGAAGCGAATCCATGGCGCACCACCCTTTAACTCAGTTTGTCGAGTCTATTTTAGCTTTAAAACGCTATCGTTTCCGTCAGGAGGATTTGATAAACCTTCTTAGAACAGGTCTATATACCGATCTTAATCAGGCTGATATTGATGCTTTTGAGCAATATATCCGCTATCTTGGTATCAATGGCTTACCAGCCTTTCAGCAAACCTTTACCAAATCCCACCATGGAAAATTTAATTTGGAACGTTTAAATGCTCTTCGTCTGCGTATTTTAACACCTCTTGAAACCCTCTTTGCCAGTCGAAAACAAAAGGCTGAAAATCTCCTACAAAAATGGAATAGCTTTCTAAAAGAAGGAGAGGTGACCAAGCAGTTACAAGATTTAACAGCTACCATGAAAACCCTAGAGCAGGAAAGACAGACTGAAGTTTGGAAGGCATTCTGCCATGTTTTAGAACAATTTGCGACTGTTTTTGCTGGTTCATCAGTTAGTCTAGAGGACTTTCTTGCCTTGCTTCATTCTGGAATGAGCCTATCTCAGTATCGCACCATTCCAGCAACAGTAGATACCGTTCTGGTACAGAGCTATGATTTGATTGCCCCTCTGACTGCTGACTTTGTCTATGCCATTGGGCTGACTCAGGACAATTTACCAAAAATTGCGCAAAATACCAGTATTTTGACAGATGAAGAAAGACAAAGCTTAAACCAAGCGACGGAGGAAGGGGCACAATTGCTGATTGCCAGCAGTGAAAATCTCAAGAAAAATCGCTATACTATGCTTTCCTTGGTCAATTCTGCTCGTAAGCAGTTGGTCTTGTCGGCTCCAAGCCTTTTTAACGAAAGTGAAAGTAAGGAATCTGCCTATCTTCAAGAGTTGGTCCATTTTGGATTTAGTCGGAAAGAGAAGAGGATGAATCACAAAGGGCTGTCTAAGGAAAATATTGGGTCCTATCATAGTCTTTTGTCTAGTCTGGTTGCCTATCACCAGCAGGGCGAGATGAGTGAGACTGAGCAAGATTTGACCTTTGTCAAGGTTCTGGCGCGTGTGATGGGTAAAAAACTAGAACAGCAAGGTCTGGAAAATCCAGCCCTCCCAACCAGCCCAAGCAGTAAACCCTTAGCAAAGGACACCTTACAGGCTCTCTATCCTGCTGAACAGGAATTTTACCTGTCTACCTCTGGTTTGACGGAGTTTTACCGAAACCAATACAGTTATTTCCTCCGCTACGTTTTAGGCTTGCAAGAGGAATTACGTCTACGTCCAGATGCTCGTAGTCATGGGAATTTCTTACACCGCATTTTTGAACGTGCCTTGCAGTTGCCTGATGAAGATTCCTTTGACAAACGTCTAGAACAAGCTATCCAAGAAACCAGTCAAGAACGCGAATTTGAAGCCATTTATCAAGAAAGTTTGGAAGCCCAGTTTACCAAGGAAGTTTTGCTTGATGTTGCACGGACGACTGGACATATTCTCCGACACAACCCAGCCATCGAAACCATCAAAGAGGAAGCGAATTTTGGCGGCAAAGACCAAGCCTTTATTCAATTGGACAATGGTCGCAGTGTCTTTGTACGAGGCAAGGTTGACCGCATTGACCGATTGAAAGCTGATGGAGCGATAGGAGTAGTAGACTACAAATCTAGTCTGACTCAGTTCCAGTTTCCTCATTTCTTTAATGGGCTCAATTCCCAGTTACCAACCTATCTAGCTGCCTTAAAAAGAGAAGGGGAGCAGAACTTTTTTGGTGCCATGTACTTGGAAATGGTTGAACCTGTTCAATCTCTGATGGCTGTTAAAAGTCTGGCAGGTGCAGTAGTAGAAGCTAGCAAGTCAATGAAATACCAAGGCCTCTTTTTAGAAAAAGAAAGCAGTCATTTGGGCGAATTTTACAATAAAAACAAGGCCAACCAGCTGACAGATGAGGAATTCCAGCTCCTACTGGACTACAATGCCCAACTTTATAAAAAAGCGGCTGAGAAGATTTTAGCAGGTCAGTTCGCCATTAACCCTTATACTGAAAATGGCAGAAGTATTGCACCGTATGTTCAGCAACATCAAGCCATCACAGGATTTGAAGCCAATTACCATTTGGGGCAAGCCCGTTTCCTAGAAAAGTTGGACTTAACTGATGGCAAGCGTCTGGTCGGAGAAAAACTCAAGCAAGCTTGGTTTGAAAAAATAAGAGAGGAGTTGAATCGATGAAGCCTATTCCCTTTTTAACTGAGAAGGAAATTCAAAAATTGCAAGACGCAGAAGCAAATTCGAGCAAGGAACAAAAGAAAACTGCCGAGCAAATTGAAGCCATCTACACTTCTGGTCAGAATATCCTCGTTTCAGCATCGGCTGGTTCTGGGAAGACTTTTGTCATGGCAGAGCGCATTCTAGATCAATTAGCGCGTGGAGTGGAAATCAGTCAACTCTTTATCTCAACCTTTACCGTTAAGGCTGCCACAGAGCTTAAAGAACGTTTGGAGAAAAAAATAAGCCAACAAATCCAAGAAAGTAGCGATGTTGACCTCAAACAACACTTGGGTCGCCAGTTGGCAGACCTACCCAACGCTGCCATCGGTACCATGGACTCATTTACACAAAAGTTCCTTAGCAAACACGGTTATCTACTTGATGTTGCTCCTAATTTCCGTATTTTACAAAACCAGAGCGAGCAACTCCTTCTAAAAAACGAAGTCTTTCATGAGGTCTTTGAAGCCCATTACCAAGGTAAACAGAAAGAGAAGTTTAGTCATTTGCTGAAAAACTTTGCTGGACGTGGAAAAGATGAAAGAGGTCTGCGCCAGCAGGTCTATAAAATCTATGATTTCCTCCAATCTACCAGCAATCCTCAGAAATGGCTGAGAGAATCTTTCCTCGAAGGCTTTGAAAAAGCTGATTTTACCAGTGAAAAAGACAAACTGACCCAACAAATCCAGCAAACCCTTTGGGACTTGGAAAGTTTCTTCCGTTACCATTTGGATAATGATGCCAAGGAGTTTCCAAAGGCTGCTTATCTAGAAAATGTTCAGTTGATTTTAGATGAAATTGGCTCCTTAAATCAGGAGTCCGATAGTCAGGCTTATCAAGCAGTGCTTGCGCGTGTTGTCGCCATTTCGAAAGAGAAAAACGGTCGAGCCCTGACTAATGCCAGTCGTAAGGCTGATTTGAAGCCACTGGCCGATGCCTACAACGAAGAAAGAAAGTCCCAGTTTGCTAAACTAGGACAACTGTCAGACCAGGTAACCATTCTCGACTATCAAGAACGTTATCATGGAGACACATGGGAACTAGCTAAAACTTTCCAAACCTTCATGAGTGATTTTGTGGAGGCTTATCGTCAGCGTAAACGTCAGGAAAATGCCTTTGAATTCGCTGATATCAGCCATTACACTATTGAGATTTTAGAGAATTTCCCGCAAGTTCGTGAGGCTTATCAGGATCGCTTCCACGAAGTCATGGTCGATGAGTATCAGGATACCAACCACATTCAAGAACGGATGTTGGAATTGCTATCTAATGGTCACAATCGCTTTATGGTGGGGGATATCAAGCAGTCCATTTACCGTTTCCGTCAGGCAGATCCCCAGATTTTCAATGAGAAATTCCAAAGATATGCACAAAATCCCCAAGAAGGAAAGCTCATTCTGCTCAAGGAAAATTTCCGTAGTAGTTCAGAAGTGCTGTCAGCAACCAATGATGTTTTTGGACGCCTTATGGACCAAGAAGTCGGAGAAATCAACTATGATAACATGCACCAGCTTGTTTTTGCCAATACTAAACTGATTCCTAATCCAGACAATAAGGCAGAATTTCTCCTCTACGACAAGGACGATACAGGTGAGGAAGAAGAGAGCCAAGCAGAAACGAAATTAACAGGTGAAATGCGCCTGGTCATCAAGGAAATCCTCAAACTCCATCAAGAAAAAGGTGTTGCTTTTAAGGAAATTGCCCTTTTGACCTCTAGCCGCAGTCGAAATGACCAGATCCTTCTTGCCTTGTCTGAGTACGGGATACCTGTCAAAACCGATGGCGAGCAAAACAATTATCTCCAATCCCTAGAAGTGCAAGTCATGCTAGACACCCTTCGTGTCATTCACAATCCCCTGCAAGACTATGCCTTAGTTGCTCTTATGAAGTCTCCTATGTTTAGCTTTGATGAGGACGAGTTAGCACGCTTGTCTCTTCAGAAAGATGAGGACAAGGTTCAAGAGAATCTCTATGAGAAGTTAGTCAATACTCAAAAACAGGCAACAAGCCAGAAAAACTTAATTCATACTGATTTAGCTGAAAAACTAAATCAATTCATGAATATCTTGGATTCTTGGCGCTTGTATTCCAAAACCCACTCCCTCTATGACTTGATTTGGAAGATTTATAATGACCGTTTTTACTATGACTATGTTGGAGCTTTGCCAAATGGTCCTGCTAGGCAGGCTAATCTCTATGCCCTAGCACTGCGGGCTGACCAGTTTGAAAAGAGCAATTTCAAGGGCTTGTCTCGTTTTATTCGTATGATTGACCAAGTCTTGGAAGCCCAGCACGATCTTGCGAGCGTGGCTGTCGCACCGCCAAAAGATGCAGTAGAGCTCATGACCATTCACAAGAGTAAAGGACTGGAGTTCCCTTACGTTTTTATCCTCAATATGGATCAGGACTTCAATAAGCAAGACAGCATGTCAGAAGTCATTCTCAGCCGTAAAAATGGACTAGGTGTCAAATATATTGCCAAAATGGAGACAGGAGCAGTGGAAGCTCATTATCCTAAAACCATCAAACTCTCCATTCCTAGCCTAACTTATATACAGAATGAAGAGGAATTACAGCTGGCAAGCTATTCTGAGCAGATGCGCCTTCTGTATGTTGCCATGACACGGGCTGAGAAAAAGTTTTATCTTGTCGGCAAGGGTTCGCGTGAAAAGCTGGAATCCAAGGAATACCCAGCAACCAAAAATGGGAAACTAAATAGCAATACTAGACTGCAAGCCAAGAATTTCCAAGATTGGCTTTGGGCTATTAGCAAAGTGTTTGCCAAGGACAATCTCAACTTTAGCTATCGTTTTGTTGGCGAAGACCAGTTGACTAGAGAAGCTATCGGAGAGTTGGAAAACAAGAGCCCTCTACAAGATAGCTCTCAAGCAGACAACCGCCAGTCTGAAACCATCAAAGAAGCTCTGGAAATGCTAAAAGAGGTGGAAGTTTATAATACTCTTCACCGTGCAGCCATTGAACTGCCTAGTGTTCAAACCCCAAGTCAGGTCAAGAAATTCTACGAACCAGTTATGGATATGGAAGGTGTCGAGATTGCAGGTAAAGGTCAGTCAGTAGACAAGAAAATCAGCTTTGATTTGCCAGATTTTTCAATCAAAGAAAAGGTAACAGGAGCTGAGATTGGTAGTGCCACCCACGAACTGATGCAGAGAATGGACCTCAGCCAGCGACCAACGCTTGCTAGCCTAACAGAAACTCTCAAACAAGTTCAAATTAGCCCAGCTGTTAGAGACAAGATCAATCTTGCTAAAATTCTTGCATTCTTTGACACAGCACTCGGTCAGGAAATTCTCGCTAATACCAACCATCTTTATCGCGAGCAACCTTTCTCCATGCTCAAACGAGACCAAAAGAGTCAGGAAGACTTTGTTGTCCGTGGTATCCTTGATGGCTATCTACTTTACGAAGACAAAATTGTTCTGTTCGACTATAAGACAGATCGCTATGATGACCCAAATCAACTCATAGACCGTTATCGTGGTCAGTTAGCCCTATACGGAGAGGCTTTATCTCGAGCCTATTCGATTGAAAATATTGAAAAATACTTGATTTTACTCGGTAAAGACGAGGTTCAAGTTGTAAAAGTATAATTTATACTCTTCGAAAATCTCTTCAAACTACGTCAGCTTCACCTTTCCGTAGATATGCTCACTGACTTCGTCAGTCTTATCTACAACCTCAAAACTGTGTTTTGAGCAACCTGCGGCTAGCTTCCTAGTTTGCTCTTTGATTTTCATTGAGTATTAGAAAGGAGACCTCATGACACTTCCAGTTAGAAAATCCCTACATGATGCTGTTTTACAGGCTTCAAAAGCTGATACTTGGGAACAAGCTACCAAGGAATGGAATGAAGTTTCCTTGATTTTTAACGGTATCGGCCGTAGCAATTGTGTCTGTGGAAATGCCATCAAATACGCCTACGAACTCTTTAACGGTGTCACCGGCCAACGCCTCTTTCCGATTGGTAGCGATTGTGTTCGGCATTTTCATCGATTGACCCTTGACCAGCAACTGGAAGAGGAAGAAAAACTGCTCAGAAAGGTTGAAAATCTGACCAGAAAAGCCCAGAAAAAGGAAAAAATCAAGGTCAATAAAAGTGACTTTGACGAGCGACTTCTAAAATGGCTCTGGGAAAAAGGTGTTTTTAAACCCAATCGTGGCAATCAGTTCTCACCTGAAAGAGACTACCAGCTCTTTCTAGAAGTCTTTCAAGGAGGAACTTGGACCAAGGCAGAACCCAAGAAGAAAGCTCGGATGGAAGAAGTCCTTGAAAAGTGTATCAAACCCTTTTTACTTGGCAAATCAGATGACCAACTCTATCTTGTCAAGCTAGGCAAGGAGAAAATTGACTACGAGCAAGAACTCCGAATGCAGGCAGAGAAAGAGCGTAAGAAAAGAGATAGAATCGCCAAGCAATATGCAGACAATCTAGTCCTAGCCATGGGCCCAGCGGAGCGTGCTTATCAGGATTACTTTGGCTTTACAGAAACCCTAACCCAAGAAGAACGTAAGTGGGAAAAAATTCTTTTTGGTAAAAATAGAACAGAACGGGCTATCAAGGCCAAACAATACCAAAAAGAGCTGGAAAAAGATCAACGAATTGCTAGTCAGGATCCAATTGAAAGAAAGCAGAAGCAGACCTGGCTCCTCAATTCCTATTTTCGTGAGCTTCCTGAAGAAAAATCCAGATTTGCTCGGCTCTTATTAGAATATCGAAAGAGTGGAGAAGTGACATTTTCAACCCAATATCTGTCAGACCATCTGCTCGATTTTCTCTATAAAATGAAAGCCTTTGAGTTTGAAATCGCACCAGAACAAGTTCGAGATTTTCTAAAAGAAAGCCTTCAAGTAGAGCATCTCTCCTCAGCACAAGAAAGCTGGATAGAAGGAATTCTTCTCAACTGCATCAAACCATTTTTAGAACGATTATTGATATGAGTAACACCTACCGTGGAAATGTCATGGTAGGTGTTGTTTTTTTCATAGTCAGTTTCATTCTCTACATATTTAATAAAACACAAATCATACTTGTTTATATGTGTTTTATTATACTAGATAATGTGTAAAATCTTATGATACTTCAGGTTATTAGTGGCTTGTTTTCAATATTTATAGTATAATAACATTAGGTAAATGATGTAAGACAACTTAAATTTATAGGAAAATCGACATTTAAACATAAACATATAGAAAGCAGGACTCTTTTATTATATTCTTCTATTGTTTCAAATCACTTCCTGTAATTTTATTAATCTGCTCACACTGATATTGTTATGTTCGGTTTAAGAGACTCATCAATTTTTTCTATCATTTCAAAATTTTCCATTAAAAAAATTTAATAACTTGTGAATAATTGATTTCTCCGAGAAACTTCATACAAATCAATAGTCGAATATTCCTAAACTGAGAGAGTTTGGAAATAAGTATCAGTTATGAAAAATATCTCAGATCTCTTCATAATCTAGTTCATTGTATAACAAGTGAAACAACCTTCAGACCTCTATATATGAACCAACATTTGGCATCAGGGAAAAAAGTTGTTTATTGTAAATCTTCGAACCATTTTGTCTGTCCAAAATATAAATAATGCTTAAATGTTCTAATCAACTAGTTCAAACCTTATTAAATTAGGAGTTTTTAGTATTTTTTGCACTCATCCAAGATATGTCTATATCTCTATATTTGCTTCATAAGAAAGGGGGCAACACAATGGCGTATAGAAAAATTAAAAGAATAATTTCACTTATTTTTTCAATATTTTCTTTAGTGTTTATGGTCCCCGTTTGTCTTATTGCTTGCATTTTTATTGTTCTAGAATCAAGCGGAAACCCCATTTACATACAAGAAAGAGTTGGTTTAAATGGGAAAAAATTTATGATGTATAAACTACGTTCTATGTATCTGGATGCAGAGAAGAATGGGCATCAATGGGCGATTAAGAACGATCATCGGATTACCAAAGTTGGGAAATTTATTCGAAGAACCCGAATTGATGAATTTCCACAAATCATTAATATCATTAAAGGGGAGATGTCTTTTATAGGTCCTCGGCCGGAAAGACCAGAATTTGTTAGTGAATTTTTAAACTATATTCCAAATTTTAATGATCGTTTGGCCATTCCTCCAGGAATTACAGGCTGGGCACAAGTCAATGGTGGTTACGATTTAACTCCGTATGAAAAATTAAAATATGACAAGTACTATATTGAAAATGAATGTTTTCAATTGGATTCACTTATTTTATTTAAAACTATTAAAGTGATTTTTACCGGACATGGTTCTAGATAAGTAAGATTCAAAAATAAGTTGGGGAAAAATATGACAATTTTCAATAAAAACATCAATAGGATTTTTACTTTGATCAAGAGTAAATTTCTATTTCTAATCCTTTTTATATTGATAGGAACTGCAGCAGTTGGATTATATACTGTTTTTATCATCTCACCTGTTTATAGCCTTCAATCCAAGCTCATCATGAAAAATGCTTCAGGTCAAAACACAGATGCCCAGACAATTGAAGCTCTTAATCTCTTTCAGAGACAAACTAAAACTTATCTAGAAATAGCCGATTTACCTCCTGTTAAAGAGGAGACGAACAAAGCTTTAGACTTATCACCAGATGAAATTTCAAAAATCAAATCGGTTAAATTAACAAACGACTCAGGTTCTCAGTTGGTAACAGTAACCGTAAGAGCTCTCGATAGAGAATTAGCTGATCGTTACATAAGAGAGTATGTCATTCAGTATAAAAAATTTACAGCAGATAGATTAGGGCGCGACAACTTGTCAGTTGTTACAGAAGCACTGGGAAGTGATTCTCCAGTTTATCCCGTTCTATGGAAGAATCTTCTTGTATCTATTCTAGTATTTTCTTTTGTAGGATTTAATGTTATTTTCATCAAATATGTATTGAGTGATTCGATTGATTCTTACGAAGACTTGGAAGAGTTAGTGGGAACACCTGTTCTTGGGATGATCCCTACTATAGAGAAAAAGAGGAAAGGTGACTAAGTTGCATATAGAAGTTATCCATAACAGTAAATCCATCGTAGCTGAGTCCTTTAGAACTTTAAGGAGTAATCTTCAGTTCTCAGAATTTGGAAAAAATATTAAAATCATTGTCGTTACAAGTGCCAACCCCAATGAAGGCAAGAGTGAAGTCAGTATCAATCTTGCTGCCTCATTGGCTCAACAAGGGAAAAAAGTGATTATCATAGACGCAGATATGCGTAAACCAACCCAACATAAATTAACAGAGGTAAGTAATACCGAGGGTCTCAGCACCTTCTTATTAAAAAGATCTGGTGTAGATTCCATTAATCATCTAACGATAAATGATGTGAATTTAGATGTACTGACTTCAGGACCTGTTCCGCCTAATCCTTCTGAGATGTTAGCTAGTTCTTCGATGGATGAAACACTTAAAGCATTTGAAGATTTTTATGACTATGTCATTATCGATACACCTCCCTTGCTAGCAGCAACTGATGCCCAAGTTTTAGCCAGTATTTCGGATGCTACCCTTCTGGTAGTAGATATCAAAAAATCAAAACGACGACAAATAATAGAAGCAAAAAGAAGATTAGACCATGTTGGAGCTAGACTACTTGGTGTGATAATGAATAAAATGGATTCACATAAAGACACCTATTATTACTATTATTAAACTAACTATTTGAAAGGCAGGAGAGAAAAAATGACAATCTATCTTTTAATGTTCGTCTATGTCTCTTTTCTTGCCTTTTTCTCATTGAAATATGAGGATAAAGCAAAAGAATTAGGTTTCCTTGTTCTTCCGACTTTTTTCTTTTTTTTAATCATTGCGGGTTTTCGTACTTCTAGCGTCGGAGGAGACTTAGGAACTTATATCCATATTTTTGAATCGAATCATTTACAACTTCCGGATTTATCAAATCTATTTCGTTCTCGATTTGAACTTGGTTATTTAGTAAGTAATATTTTTCTAAGAAACTTTAGTGATCACTATCCCTTTTTATTATTTGCCTATGCCTTTATAACTTTAGTTGCCTGGTTTTTTGTGCTTTATAAGCATTCTAAAAATGTTTACATGAGTTTATTGATTTACCTCAGCTCATTAGGACTCTTTTTTTATTCCTTATCAAATATCAGACAAGGTCTGGCGATTGCTTTAAGTTTTTTAGGATTTCATTACTTAGTAAAAAATAAGAAGGTTTTAGCATCGATATTTATCCTACTAACTCCCTTATTTCATACATCTGGTATCGTATGCCTCTTGTTTTTCCCCCTTAAAAAAATCGTTTTAAACAAAAGAGCATACCAGTTTGTGTTCATTTTATTTCTTATCATCTTTCCTTTTATCAAACAAATTGCCACTACCTTTATTTCTTTCTTTCCTCAGTATACTTCCTATCTGGAATCATCATGGTTTTTAGAAAGCAATAAATGGGCACCAATATTTTTAACAATTTGGTATGGTATAGTTCTGCTTTTGGGAGAACTAGTGATTAGAAAACAGAAATTATCGACTGAAGAAGAATTTATAAGAAGTCTATTTTTTATCTCCTTTTTATTTACCGCGTCAACTTTGCAAACAAGTCTTTTTGGCAGATTTGCACACTATTTTACCCCCTTTATTTGCCTATATATCCCCATGATTTTATCTAAAATAGGTGAAAAAAAAGTTCAGTGGATTTTATTTTATTTGGTGATATTGGTTTATGCTTCAATCTTTCTAGTCATTGTTTACTTTAAAGCTGACTGGTACCATGTCGTTCCCTACCGTTCAGTTATTGTAGATTGGTTATTTGGAAATTAGGTTTAGGAGTTATAAAATGAAATTTTCAGTTTTAACTACAGTCTATAAAAAAGAGACTCCTAGAAATTTAAGGAAAAGTTTACTAAGCTCTTACCATCAGACCATTAAACCGACAGAAATCATTTTAGTTTGTGATGGTGCATTGACAGAAGAGTTAGATAGAGAAATCGAAAAGTTGCAGAGAGAAATCCCCATTTTAAAGGTTTTCCATTTACCTGAAAACTTAGGCTCTGGACCAGCTTCCCTCTTTGGAGTTAATCAATGTCAAACAGAATTCATTGCAAGAATGGACAGTGATGACTATTCTCTAGAAACAAGGTTTGAGAAGCAAGTAGCAGCCTTTGAAAAAAATCCCAATCTCATCATGGTTGGTTCCAATATCCTAGAGAAAAATACAGAATTTACCGCCTTAAAGAAAGTACCAGAAACTACAGCCGAAATTCGTCAATATTCGAAAATGAGAAATCCCTTTAATAATCCATCGAGTATGATGAAAAAAGAGTATATCTTGAAGGCTGGCAATTATCGTAAATTCCGTTACCTAGAGGATTATGACCTCACAATGAGATTATTACACGATAATCCAACTAAGGATTTTTTGAATATCCAGGAACCTTTAGTAGTCATGCAGACAAATGATTCAAGCTATCTGCGGAGGGGCGGTTTCCTGTATGTAAAGACTGACTTTATGCTCCAATTAGATTTTTATCGCAGAAGAGATATTACTTTAGTAGAATTTCTTAGAAATATTTTCCTTCGTAATGCGATTCGAATTCTTCCGAATTCAATTAGGAAATGGGTCTATAAGAAAAAAATGAGAGAAGATGTAGAGGTGGTTAGGAAGATATGAAAAGAGTCATTACATACGGAACATTTGATTTATTGCATTACGGTCATATTAATCTTTTAAAAAGGGCAAAAGCTTTGGGAGATTATCTCATAGTCGCCCTTTCTACCAATGAATTTAATAAGCTAGAAAAGAATAAAGAATGTTATTTCGATTACGAAAAAAGAAAATCTCTATTAGAGGCTATCAGATATGTGGATCTCGTCATACCAGAAGAAAATTGGGATCAAAAAATCTCAGACATAGAAAAGTATCATGCTGATGTGTTTGTCATTGGAGATGATTGGCAGGGCAAGTTTGATTATTTAAGTGATTTGGGAATAGAAGTTGTTTACCTACCACGAACAAAAGAAATTTCAACCTCTAAGATAAAGAATGATTTGAATCAAGGAAACTAGGATGAAATATCAAGTCATACATGTAACAGGTGGTGTAAGGAATACCATGAGCGGGGTACAAAGTTTTATAAAGAATCATATCCCAACTGATGATCAAGAGTTTGAATATATGGTTGGCGAATCAAATGGTGACGCTCATTTCCCATTTAATCAATACCTAGATGAAAAAGAAATCAAACGCATTGTATTTCCAGCTCTACAGATTTCTAAACTATTTGCCTATGCAAGAGAGTGCCGACACTTTTATGAAAGGAATAAGATTGATATTCTCCATGTCCATAATCCTATAACCGCTTTTATACATAATTACTATGCTCGAAAAAATGGTGTCCCAGTTAGGATTTACCACAATCATAGTAGCCAATTCTCAGATACTTGGTTAAAAAGTATTCGCAATCGATTTTTGGTCTTTCTAGCCTTGAAAAATGCGACCCATCGTATCTCTTGTGGCCAATTAGCTGGACTGAAAATATTTGGAAAGAAATCATTTCAAATCCTTCCAAATGCAATTGACATCAACAAGTATCGGTTTTCTGCAACTTTTCGAGAAGAAATTCGCAAAGAGTTTCATATAGCTGAAGATCAAAAAGTAGTTGGGATGATTGGTATTTTAAATCCCTTCAAAAACCAGAGTTTTTTGATTGAAATTGCTAAAGAAATGCCTGACATCACTTTTTTCTTTGTTGGTGAAGGACCTGATCGTTCAATTTTAGAAGAGAAAAGTAAGAAATTGAAGAATATCATCTTTACAGGAAAAAGAGAAGATGTTCATAAATTTTATTCAGCCTTTGATATTTTTGCCTTTCCGTCTTTGTATGAAGGATTTCCAATTGTACTAGTAGAGGCTCAGTGTTCTGGAGTCAATATTATCATGAATGAAACAATTGATCCAACAACTCAGATAGTTGGTGAACTCTGTACAGCTATGCCACTAGATAAGGCTAAATGGGTGAACTATATAGAAAAAATGCCTTTCAAGGAGAAGCAACGACAGCTGAATGAACACCTAAAGCGGTTTGACATTGAAGAAAATGTTCAAAATTTAAAAGAAATTTATAAGCAAGGTTTAAAAAGAGAATGATTAACTATTTAAAACCCTTACTTTTTAAAGTAAGTGATTTTACTTATAAGATAAATAAAATTATTCCAAAGAAAAGGAATAGAATTGTTCTGTATTCTAACTGGGGTTTCAGAGATAATCTTAGAACACTCTATCACTATTTGGTGGATAATGGCTATCAGGAAACATATGAGATTGTTTGCTCTTCAAATGATTTCTATCACTTAGAAAAAGAGAAGAATGTAAAGTATGTTTCTATTTATCGAGGTTTCTTTTATTTTTTAATATCTAAATATTTTTTCTATTCATTTGGCAAGTATCCTATAAAACCTGCTCCAAGCCAGATGGTTGTCAACTTGTGGCATGGAATGCCCTTGAAAAAAATTGGGAATCTTGAAGTTGGAATGGAAAAAATTGACTATAATTTCTTTACAAAATTAGTCTCCTCTTCAGAATTATTTACTCCAATCATGAAAGCTGCTTTTAATGCTAAAGATGAGCAGATGCTTCTTGTTGGCAATATTCGAAATGATGAACTCTTTAAAGAGACAAAAGAGAAGAAAATCATCTGGATGCCAACATACCGCAATTCTAAAAATTATCATGATAGCCAAGCAGCATTGATATTTTCTTTAGAAGAAGAGGACTTTCAAAACATTGAAGTACTACTCTCAAACTATGGGTATCAACTTTATATTAAACTTCACCCTCTTGAGGAATCTCAGTTACAATTCGAGATGAATGCTTCGACGATTCATCTATTGACAGAAGATATCATTAGTAAGCAGTATGGGACTTTATATACCTTTTTGGGCACAACCAGTGCATTAATTACAGATTATTCTTCAGTATTTTTAGATTATTATTTATTAAATAGGCCAGTTGCATTTACCATTAATGATTATGAGGAATACAAAGACAAACGTGGTTTTGTATTTGAAGATATTAAGAGTCTTATGGTGGGGAGTGTCATTTGTGATTCACACGACTTATTAGAGTTCCTAGAGAGTGTCATGAAATCTGAAGATATTCATATTGAAGAACGAAAAAAAATCAATAACAAGGTTAATGCCATTCAAAAAGATTTTACAAAGACACTTTTGGATGAAATTGGATTAAGGAAATAAGGTTAGGATAAAGAATGATTAGTGTAATCGTACCCGTTTATAATGTAGAAACTTATCTGGAAGAATGTTTAGACAGCATTCAAAACCAAACCTACACAGATTTTGAAGTCCTTTTAGTAAATGATGGTTCAACGGATGGCTCACAAGCTATTTGTGAACGTTATTGTAAAGAGAATCGTCGCTTTCACTTGTTGAATCAAGAAAATCAAGGATTGAGCGCTGCACGAAATACTGGTGTAGCAGCTTCAAGAGGAGAGTTTATTGTATTTGTGGATAGTGATGACATGATTCTAGCGAACTATTTAGAAACCTTAATGCACTATATGCGTGAAGACGTAGATATTGTGGAAAGTCAGTTTACCGTATCTAACGAGGAATTTCTTGCTAAAAGTTTTAAAGAACCAAGTATTATATTCGAAGGGAACTCTCAAGAAGCAGTAAAAATTTTCACTAAACATGTTTTAAATGTTAATGCAGTTACAAAACTTTATAGAAGATCAATTGTTGAAGCTGTTCCTTATATAGATGGGGTGATTTTTGAAGATGTTTATTGTGGAATTGGAATGTTAAAATATATTCGAAAAATCATTAAAATTGATTATAAAGGTTATTATTATCGACAACGTCAAGCTAGTATCATGCACCGAACCTTTACTCCTAAAAATTTAGATATCTTTACAGTAAGTGACAAACTATTAGAGATGTATTCTGATAGGGAAGAACTGCTTCCTTATATTGCCAGTTTCCTAGTTCATTTAGCTACAATGCATTATCAAGATTATATTCGAAAAGGAAATCCATATGCAAAAGTCTATAATCAAAAATTAGCAGAGTATGTAGCTATAACGAAGAAAAATCCTGAGGTTGCCAAAAGTTCGCGTATGATTAGACTTTATAACCTGTGTCCAAGATATTACAACACCATCCTATTTCCCTTCTATCACTCTATATGGAAATGGAAAAATGGCATTAGGGAAGACAAGTTAGAGGAATGATGAAATACAATTCAAGAGGGGAAAAGGAAAATGATTAGCTTAATCGTTCCAGTTTATAACGTGGAAGAATATCTGAAAGAATGTCTAGAAAGTATTCGAAAGCAAACCTATCAAGATATAGAAGTCATTTTAATCAATGATGGTTCAACAGATAGTTCCCAAGCTATTTGTGAGTATTTTTGCCAAACAGATAAGCGTTTCCGATTGATCAATCAAAAAAATCAAGGTCAAAGTGTAGCTAGAAATCGTGGCTTGAAAGAATCCCTTGGTGAATACATCATGTTTGTCGATAGTGATGATGTTGTAAGTCTTGGTCTGTTAGAACAACTAATGAAGTATATGTCTAATGGGATTGATATTGTAGAATGTGATATAACCGAGGATATTCATTGTTTAAATTCCGAAGGAAAAGAAATTGGTGTTAAAGAATTAGATTCAAATGAAGCCTTATATGAATGTTTTAATCATGGAGTAAGTTGGAGTCCAGTCGCAAAACTCTATCGTCGTGAAATAGTGGAGAAAGTTCCGTTTTTAGAAAATTTAATTTATGAAGATTTTTATACTGGAATCGTTTCTTTAAAATATATTCATAAAATAAGAAAAATTGACTATATTGGTTATTATTATCGATATCATACTTCTAGTACAATGAATCAGCCATATTCAGAAAAGAATCTTGATATTTTTAAAGTTGGCGAAAAATTATTAGAGGAATTTAGAGAAGATAATTGGTTACCTTATGTAGGGAATATGTTATTTTTAGTCGGTATTGGTCATTTTAAAAAGTATCGTATAAGAATTGGACATCCCTACTATCAGTTATATGTTGATGCAATTGATAACTATTTTGAAATAGCTAAGAAATCATCAGATATTTTTAATTCTAGTAAACTATTAAGATGGTATAGTTCTTCTCCGAAATATTTTTTAAGTATATTTTATCCTTTATATTTAAGATATTTAGACATTCGAAAAAAATGGAAAATTTAATAGGAGCCTATTTATGATTAGTGTCATTGTACCTGTTTATAATGTTGAAGAGTATCTGGAAGAATGTTTAAATAGTATTCAACATCAAACTTATACCGATATAGAAGTGATCCTAGTCAATGATGGTTCAAGAGATGGCTCAAAAGAAATTTGTGAGCGCTATTGTCAACAAGATCCTCGCTTTCACTTAATCAACCAAGCAAATAAAGGATTAAGTGGCGCTCGTAATCGTGGTATGATTGAATCTAAAGGCGAATTTATCACTTTTGTAGACAGTGATGATGTCATTAAGGATGATATGTTGGAGCAATTATTAAAGCACATGACTACAGAAGAAATGGACATCGTAGAATGTTGGTATACAAATGATGAAAAAGAAATAGCAATCCCTTCTCCCGAGAATGTCAAAATTATTTTTCAAGGGAATGCCCAAGAAGCTTTAGTCTCTTTATGTAAAGATAATATTGTCCGTTTGAATGCAGTTGCTAAACTTTTTCGAAGACAAGTGATTCTCAATTTCCCATTTTTAGAAGGTCTATTTTATGAAGATGTGTATGGAGGAATGGGAATCTTAAAACATATACATAAAATGGTGAAAATTGATTATACAGGATATTATTATCGTGTACGACGTGGTAGTATTATGAATCGCGAATTTAGTTTGAAAAATTTGGATTTGTTTACTATTTGTGATAAAGTGGAGCATTTATATGATGGAAATGCTGACTCACTCCCATACGTACAACGTCGCTTATTCCATTTAGTTTTGATGCACGTTGTCGACTACCGTATATTTGAGGGAAATCCCTATCAAGAAAAATATGTCGAGTACCTGAATCGTTACGCTAGAAGTTCAAGTAGCTCATTTTTAATGAGAGCTTATCGCTTATTCCCTCAAAAGATTGTCTTCATTTCAAGAGTTGTTGGAGCCATTCAATGGAGATTTGAAAAATATATTGTAAAAAGATTTTGGAGAGGGTTGAAGTAGTATGAATTATTACTTAAAAGAATTTTACACAGAAGCCAAACACGCCGGATCTAAAGCAAGATTAGATGCTGAAAAAATAATGCTAGAAGCAGGATATCAACCTTTTTCCCTAAATAATAATTCAAATCCCATCACTTTGACAAAAAATGATGTGTTAGTTCTTCAATTTCCATTATTATGGCATTCCTTAAAAAAACAAATTTTTACAAAATTTTTGAAAAATAGGACATTCAAAGCTTATTTGCTGATTCATGATATCGAGTCCCTGAGAAATAAAACAATCAAGTCATTTATAGATTTCAAATATTCCATTATCCATTTTTTACAAAATAAAACAGTCCTTGAAAAAGTCGATGGTATTATCGCCCATAACGAAAAGATGAAAGCAGAACTTGTGCGATTAGAAATACCGGAAGAGAAGATTGTTTCCTTAGAGATATTTGACTATTTGATTCCACATTATAAAGAGAAGAAAGCTTATGAAAAAGAAACTATTTTGTTAGCTGGAAATTTCGATATTCGGAAAACAAAATACGCAAGACAATTACCCGAAAAACCAGATTTTTCTATTTATGGCATTAACTTTGAAGAGGAGAATCTTCCTCACAACGTTCATTATCAAGGTGCTTTTTCTCCTAATGAACTCCCTAATCACTTGCATGGCGGTTTTGGGTTAGTATGGGATGGAGATAGCCCCCATACTTGTAGTGGGATGTATGGAGAGTATTTAAAGATGAATAACCCACATAAAGCTTCTCTATATTTAGCATCTGGTTTTCCGATTATTGTATGGAGCCAATCTGCCTTGGCTGATTTTGTACGGAAAAATCAATGTGGAATCATTGTTGATTCATTATTTGAAATTGCGGATTGTTTAAACTCTATTGATGAAGAAGATTATCAAGAATTGATTAAAAATAGTAAAATAGTAGGAGAGAAACTTCGTAACGGACATTTTCTAAAAACAGCTTTAGAAAAATGTGAAAGGAACTTGTAGAGTTTATGAAACTTCAAATCTTACAAAATAAAATGGCTCGCTATTGTCAAATTTTAAAATATTATGGCCTTAAACTAACATGTGTTTACTTTCTTGCACAAAAATCTGACAAGATGTTTTATGATTTTCGAAGAAAGATTCTTTTGGATTTTGTACTGAAATTACGAAAAGAAGCTCAAATAGATGATTCGAGTGATGAAAAAGAAGAAGAAACAACAGAATTTCCGAAAATGATTTGGACAATGTGGCAACAGGGAGAAGCGCAAATGCCTGATACGGTCCAGGCTTCAATGAAGACCATAAAAGACTTCGCCAAAAGAAATGACTGTAAATTTCATTCGTTAACAAACGACAATCTTGAACATTTTGTCAATATTCCAAAAGATATTACCGAAAAATATAAGAATAAAGAATTATCAGCTGCGCATTATTCCGATATTATTCGTTTTAGTCTCTTATACCAATACGGTGGAATTTGGATGGATGCAACCTTATTTGTATCTCCCTACGCCACGGTAAAAATGTTTGAAGGGGACTTTTTTAGTTTGAATCATCCACCGACATATCCTGAGCAAATGGAGCGAACGATTGGTGATTTTAAATGGTCAGGTTTTTTCCTAGCAGGACAAAAAGGAGGATCTCATTTCAAACATATTCGGGATTTATATCTTTACTATGTTCGTAAATACCCAGTTTTTATTCATTACCTGATGATGGATTATTTTATTTTGTCCGAATATACTTCAAATTCTGAATTTAGATTATTAGTAGATACATTGCCTGTTTTAGAAACTGCTGAGAGAATGTGGTTTTTAAGAGAACATGCAAATGATCCTTTTGATGAAAAAGAATGGGAAGATGTGTTAAAAACAACACCGATTATGAAAACGACTTATAAAATCAATAAAGAAGAGGTCGTTCCAGAAAGTTATCTAGATCAACTTTTGCAAGGAAAATTAAAGGAATAGATGAAATACACGAAAAAAAGTAGAACCGAATTTGCCACATTAAATACAAGTATAGCTCTTGCGTTGCAACCTTTTCAAGTCCTTCTTGGCTTTATCAATCGAACTATTTTTATCCATTTACTTGGGGTAACCTATCTAGGATTAAACAATTATTTGTCTAGCTTAGTTTCTATCCTGTCTTTGGCAGAATTAGGGGTTGCTGGAGCCATGAGCTATGCATTATATGGCCCCTTAGGTAGAGAAGAACATGGGAAAATCAATGCCTTTATGATTCTTTTCAAAAAATTATATAGAATCATTGGCTTTTCTATTTTTATATTAGGCTCTATACTTTCTTTATTTCTTCCTTATATGATAAAGGATTATACGGTAAATAGCGAAGTATATTTGATTTTTTCCCTCTTTGTTTTTAATTCTGCTTCTAGCTATTTTTTCTCCTATAAACGAACCTTGCTTTATGTCGATCAGCGTAATTATATGATGACTTTGATTGACTTTGTATTAAATACGCTTCGCGTATGCTTGCAAATCGGAATTTTATTCTTTACCAAAAATTATATCTTTTATCTATTGATCAGTATCATCATGAATTTTATAGGGAATATCATCATGTCGCGGATTGTAGATAGATTGTATGGTTACTTGTTTAAGAATGAGATAACACCCATTAATCAGGAGGAAAAAGGA
This sequence comes from Streptococcus mitis, assembly GCF_905187495.1. Lineage (GTDB taxonomy): Bacteria > Bacillota > Bacilli > Lactobacillales > Streptococcaceae > Streptococcus > Streptococcus mitis_CU. The sequence goes on from NZ_CAJJIB010000151.1 coordinate 112,979, forward strand.
AAATTTATCCGAAATATCAAAGGAAATATAGTCGGTAGTATTGGAGAAACGATTGTTTTTCAAACAGATAGTATTCTAATGGCAAGTTTTGTCAGCTTAGCAGCTATAGGTATTTATGGGAATTATACCTATGTTTTAGGATTTCTTTCACTGATTTTAAATACTGTGATTAATTCAGTTGTTTCTTCCGTAGGTAACTTAGTCCATTCGGAGTCTACGACAGTAGCAGATATGGTTAAATTCCTAAAAAAATTCCAGTTTATTACTTTTAGCCTGATTTATTTTGCTAGCTTAGGTTATTTAATGTTCATTCATCCATTTATGACTATCTGGTTAGGTGAGAGTTTTTCATTTAATTATACGATTGAGATTTTGATCGTCCTTCATTTTTTCTTAACCTTTTATAGAAGACCGATTCTAACGTTGATTTCAGTCTATGGCTTAAGTTATGAGCAAAATAAAAAAGTTATCGTCGAGATTTTATTAAATATTTCCCTTTCACTCTACTTTTTAGCGATTTTAGATTTAGGAGTAGCTGGAATTTTATTGGGTACGATTTGTTCAACAGTCTTGACCTGTACATGGTATGAACCCTATAGCGCCTTTAAGTATGGATTGAAAGCTTCCTCAAAGGATTTTTTTAAAACATTGTTACAAGATTTCACTGTCGCAGGGATAAGCTTCCTACTTTTGAGTTTACTGGATAACTTACTCTTAACTCAGCTAGATTTCATTTTCGGTTTGATCATCAAAATCGTCCTTTATTTGATAGTATTGGGTGTCTACGTTTTCCTATTTAGAAATCATGAAGGTGGTAGACAAATCATTCTGATGATTCAAAAAGTATTAAAGTTGAAAAAATAAGGAGAAATCAATGAAAAGAATACTAGTGTGTGGGTTGGTTCCAGATGTTGGTGGGTTAGAAAAAATTGTTGTGGATTTTTATAATCATATTGATACCTCTGAATTTGAACTAGAATTTTTACTGCAAGGTTCTGAAGATGTTGAATTTAGTAATCATTTTAAGTCACTTTGTCGAAATCCATTAGTCGTTCATAGAATTCCAAAGTTAAGACCTCATACTAAACAGGCATTAAAGGAATGGGATGATTTTTTTAAGAAAAATGCTCATCGTTATGATATTTTATGGTCCAATCAAAATGGATTGACTCATCTAGAATTTTTAAAATTAGCAAAGAAATACGGAATCGAAAAAAGAATTGTTCATGGACATTGTGCAACAGCCGATAAATTTTACCGCTTTGTTCATCCAGTCAATCGTCTTTTTGTCGGCAAATATGCGACCGATTTTTGGGCATGTGGAACAGAAGCGTTAAACCATTTTTATCATGGTAAGGAAAGAGAAAAAGCACTAGTTATTCATAATGCCATTGAAGTAGAAAAGTTTTTATATAATGAAGAGAAAAAAATTCAACTTCTCAAAGAATATCATATTCCAGAAGATTGTTTTGTTGTAGGACAAGTTTCTCGCTTACATGAAAAATCAAAAAATCAAAGTTTTTGTGTGAAGGTATTTTCTGAAATCGTAAAAAAAGAACCAAATTCTCGTTTAGTATTTATCGGAAGAGGAGATACTGAGTTTTTAGAAAATGTGGCAAAAGAATATGGAGTAGCAGACAAAGTCATCTTTACAGGCTTGACCACTAATGTCGGAAAAATGCTAAATCTTCTAGATGTTTTCTTTTTTCCATCTAATTTTGAGGGATTACCGATTGTACTCATTGAAGCGCAAGCCAATGGATTACCTGTTGTAACAGCAAAGCATTTACCAGACGCAAGAATACTAGATAACTATGATAACAGTCTGTCTTTGAATGATTCTCTTGAAGAATGGGCGGATAAGATTTTGTCTGTCAGAGATCATCGAGAGCTTGATACAGAAAAGGTGAAACAGCTAATAGATGAAAATGGCTACGAGATTGAATCAGCAACCAAACAGTTGGAGAAATTATTTGACGAGTAATAAAAAATTGATGGAGAGGACAAACATGTCTTCTCTAATTTTTTATAATGATTTAATAGTTTGGAACACTATTTAATCCTGAAGCAAAAGCGGACAAAATAAAGAAGTCATGATATAATATAAAGTAGATTTCTATGTTATAAAACAAGAACTGTTTGGACATTATTCATTTGAAAACTTATTTATGTTCAAATGATAGGGGTTCTAAAACCCTTGCTATGAAAGGAAAAAAACTCAATGGCTACTATTCAATGGTTTCCTGGTCACATGTCTAAAGCGCGTCGACAGGTGCAGGAAAATTTAAAATTTGTTGATTTTGTGACGATTTTAGTGGATGCACGCTTACCTTTATCTAGTCAAAATCCTATGTTGACCAAGATTGTTGGTGACAAACCAAAACTTTTGATTTTAAACAAAGCAGACTTGGCCGATCCAGCAATGACCAAAGAATGGCGTCAGTATTTTGAATCACAAGGAATCCAGACGCTAGCTATTAACTCCAAAGAGCAAGTGACTGTAAAAGTTGTAACAGATGCGGCCAAGAAGCTCATGGCTGATAAGATTGCTCGCCAGAAAGAACGTGGTATCAAGATTGAAACCTTGCGTACCATGATTATCGGGATTCCAAATGCTGGTAAATCCACTCTCATGAATCGTTTGGCTGGTAAGAAGATTGCTGTTGTCGGCAACAAACCAGGTGTGACTAAGGGGCAACAATGGCTCAAAACCAATAAAGACCTAGAAATCTTGGATACACCGGGGATTCTTTGGCCTAAGTTTGAGGATGAAACTGTTGCGCTTAAGTTGGCCCTAACTGGAGCTATCAAAGACCAGCTGCTTCCTATGGATGAGGTAACTATTTTTGGTCTCAATTATTTCAAAGAACATTATCCAGAAAAGCTGGCTGAACGCTTCAAACAAATGAAAATTGAGGAAGAAGCGCCTGTTATTATTATGGATATGACACGTGCCCTCGGTTTCCGTGACGACTATGACCGCTTTTACAGTCTCTTCGTGAAGGAAGTCCGCGACGGCAAACTTGGTAACTATACCTTAGATACATTGGAAGACCTCGATGGCGACGATTAAAGAAATCAAAGAACTCCTTGCAACGGTCAAGGAGTTAGAAAGCCCTATTTTTTTAGAACTTGAAAAGGATAATCGCTCTGGAGTTCAAAAGGAAATCAGCAAGCGTAAAAAAGCCATTCAGGCAGAATTGGATGAAGATTTTCGTTTGGAATCCATGCTTTCCTACGAAAAAGAACTTTATAAGCAAGGATTGACCTTGATAGCAGGTGTTGACGAGGTTGGTCGTGGTCCTCTGGCTGGACCTGTAGTCGCTGCAGCCGTTATCTTGCCTAAAAATTGTAAAATTAGAGGCCTCAATGACAGCAAGAAAATTCCTAAAAAGAAACATCTAGAAATTTATCAAGCCGTTCAAAATCAAGCCTTATCAATTGGCATTGGCATCATGGATAATCAAGTCATTGACCAAGTCAATATCTATGAAGCAACCAAACTGGCCATGCAGGAAGCAATCTCTCAGCTCAGTCCGCGACCTGAGCACATTTTGATAGATGCCATGAAACTGGATTTACCAATTTTACAAACATCTATCATCAAAGGTGATGCGAATTCCCTTTCAATTGCAGCCGCTTCTATAGTAGCCAAGGTGACACGTGATGAATTGATGAAGGAATATGATCAGCAGTTCCCTGGCTATGATTTTACTGCTAATGCAGGATATGGAACTGCTAAACACCTAGAAGGCCTCACAAAACTAGGAGTTACCCCAATTCACCGAACAAGTTTTGAACCCGTTAAATCACTGGTTTTAGGAGAAAAAGAAAGTTAAGTTAGAAGGAATGATTATGGAGGAACAGTCAGAAACACTCAGCTCCAAGAAAGAATTTGCCTTTGCCTCGAGTACCATATTATCCCAAGTTGGACGAGGAATCATTGTTGGTCTCGTTGTTGGAATTATCGTTGGATCCTTTCGTTTCTTAATCGAAAAAGGCTTCCACCTGATACAAGGACTTTATCAAGATCAAGCGCACCTAGTGCGCAATCTTTTTATCATTGGTCTATTTTATTTAATAGTTTGTTGGCTCAGTGCTAAATTAACACGGTCAGAAAAAGATATCAAAGGCTCAGGAATCCCTCAAGTCGAAGCCGAATTAAAGGGACTCATGACTCTCAACTGGTGGGGAGTTCTTTGGAAAAAATATATTCTAGGAATTCTTGCTATTGCAAGTGGCCTTATGTTAGGGCGTGAAGGACCCAGTATTCAACTTGGAGCGGTAGGTGGTAAAGGAATTGCCAAATGGCTCAAATCCAGTCCAGTAGAGGAACGCTCCTTAATTGCTAGTGGAGCTGCCGCTGGTCTAGCTGCAGCCTTTAATGCACCGATTGCAGGACTTCTCTTTGTGGTAGAAGAAGTTTATCACCATTTTTCACGCTTTTTCTGGGTATCTACTCTCGCAGCTAGTCTCGTAGCAAACTTTGTCTCACTGCTCATATTTGGCCTAACACCCGTACTGGATATGCCAGACAACATCCCACTCATGACCCTAGACCAGTATTGGATTTACCTCCTTATGGGAGTTTTTCTTGGACTATCTGGTTTTCTCTATGAGAAAGCTGTGCTCAATGTTGGTCGAGTTTATGATTGGTTTGGTCAAAAAACCCATTTGGATAGAGCTTATTACCCAATTCTTGCCTTTATTCTCATCATACCAGTCGGCATCTTCTTGCCACAAATTCTTGGAGGTGGAAATCAGCTGGTTCTTTCCCTGACTAAGCAAGATTTTAGTTTTCAAGTTCTATTAGCGTACTTTTTGATTCGCTTTATTTGGAGCATGATTAGCTATGGAAGTGGCCTTCCAGGAGGAATTTTCCTACCAATTTTGGCGCTTGGTTCCTTGCTTGGTGCCCTAGTTGGTGTAATTTTTGTCAATCTTGGGCTTGTCAGTCAAGAGCAATTCCCTATATTTGTTATCCTCGGAATGAGTGGTTATTTTGGAGCAATATCCAAGGCTCCCTTAACTGCTATGATACTCGTAACTGAGATGGTAGGAGATATTCGCAACCTCATGCCACTCGGACTGGTAACCCTAGTTGCCTACATCATCATGGATCTGCTCAAAGGTGCGCCAGTCTATGAGGCTATGTTGGAAAAAATGCTGCCTGAAGAAGCGTCAGATGAAGGAGAAGTCACACTTATTGAAATTCCTGTTTCAGATAAAATAGCAGGAAAACAAGTACACGAACTCAACTTGCCACATAACGTACTCATCACCACCCAAGTACATAATGGTAAGAGCCAAACAGTTAACGGCTCAACCAGAATGTATCTCGGAGATATGATTCACCTAGTTATTCCAAAAAGTGAAATTGGGAAAGTCAAAGATTTGTTGTTGTAAGAGTTCTTTACATAATTTATGTTATGTAAAGATAAACTTCTTAATTAAATATATTAGAAAACCGATTCTCAGCAATGAGATCGGTTATTTTTTACAGATAAGATATTTCACATACAAATAATTGAGCTTTGGTAAAAATAAGACTATAATCAAGTTAGAAATGATAATGCACAAAGCCAGAAAGGAGTTTACTGTATCAAACCTGCACAGTAAGATTAAAACCATGAAAAAGAAAACGATAGCAATTATACAATGTATTTTGTATCTCATAGCACCTTATATAGCTCTTCAGTTAAGTAGAATGAACAGAAGTATCGTTACTGATAATCTCTTTTTTATTTTCCTTATTCTGCTGACTATTTCATTCTGGTTTAGTATTTGGAAACTAGAAAAAGCACTAGATAATGATTCACAATGAAACTCCAAAGAAAAACTGGAAATTTTTGTACTTTTCCCTAGACAGCAGATAAACCCTTGATACAACTGAGTTTAAGACGTAATGTACACTCTTTGAAAAATGTACTTTATAATTGAAATGTACTTTATTTTAAGGCAAGATAAAGTACATTTTTTGATCCAGAAGCGTTCAATAAGTATCATTTATAAAGTACATTTTGGTAAAAAGTATTAATACTTTCAATTGTACATTTTTAATGAAAATATTTCTTTTCTAACCATTACAAAACTCGTGAATGTTGAATACTTAGTGGTATAATTAAAACATGACATATAGAAAGAAATACCCCTATGGAAAATAATCATAGTGAAGTTCAAAAAAATAAATTGACAATTAATAAAGTCCCAGTTCAAAACAAAAAGCTTACAGAAGCCCTTAGAGTTTTTCATGAGACACTTAATCATTCAAGGTTGATTGAGGTTCAAAATAGTATGCTACAAGCAAATAAAGCTGCGTTAGCCAGTTTTAATTTTTCTAAGCAAATAGCTGAAACCACTAAACCGTTTCTAACAGAAATAAACTCAGCCACATCTATTTTAAATAACCAAAGATATCTTAAAATTTTATCTGATACAGAAGCAGCATTTAGTGCAATTTCTTTAAAAACTCAAATAGATAATATCGGACGAATACTTGAGCCTATTCACAATATTTTTGATAAATCTGCTTTTAATTTTACTGAAAGTTTAAAAGAATTCTTAAAGAAATACCATGAACCTTATTCTGAAACAGAAGCAGAAGCAATAACTTTAAATATTGAAAAACTTGCTGAAGAAGGTTGGGTAATCTACCATAGCTATAGTGATGACTATCGAACAATCTGCACTATAGATTTTGAAGTATTGATAAAGGAGTGGCAAACTCTATTAAAAGAAGATCTTGAAGATAAGGAGCTTATACAAGAGTTAAAAGACTCAACGTATTACTCAGAACCCTTGATAGATTCTATGATCGAAAGTTATAGAAGCCAAAATTATTACGCTGCTTATACACTTGCTACAATAGCTATTGATGGTGCATTAAACAGATTTTCAGAACAATATTCAAATAAAGAAAAAATACTTGTAGGATACAAATCTGTAGATTTATTAAATAATAAAATTGTTAATAAGACGTTTTCTGATATTAGTCTATTTCATTGGTTATTCAAATTTTTTGTTCGTACTAATAACTTCACATTAGAAGAACCTAATAGGCACATGATTTGTCATGGGCGATGGGAACAGCCACTCTTTGAAACAGATTTTTTAAAGTTATTTAATGTACTTTTATGTATTCTAGAAAACTTTGAGTTTTTTCAGAGTGATTTTTTAAAATTACAGTGAATTGACGCTATTTGTTAAATAAAGAAAGTGATTTGAAAATGGATATTATTGTTAACACGGATTTTATTAATACTGTCATCACTTCTATAATTACGTCAGGGATTATCGGAGTCTTTATATCAGAATACTATCAAAGAAAAACTTTAGTTAAAAAAATGAAAAGAGATTTTGTGATAGAACTCTTTGCTAATAGATTTATGTTAAGAGAGGATTTTTCTGATGATGCAAATGAATTAAATAAAACTCTTGGTAAAATACCGATTATTTTTTCTGACAACCAAGAGGTAATTAGTTGTTATAAAAGAATGTTCCTTAATAGAAACGATGAAACTTTATTAAACTTAATCAAGTCCGTGTGTATGGATAAGACAGTTAATATTGATATTTCTAAGTGGGACGATAAGATGATTATGAAGACACTTTTTATAAAATAAAAATATTTTTAAGTACTACAAAAGTGTTTAACTCCTTAGTTGAATAAAGTAAAATAAAAGTACATTCTTAATAAGATGTACTTTTTCTTGTTTTGTTTTTTTGATAAGGCAAATTTAATTCCTTGTCTATCTAATTTATCTAATTGTTCCAGGAGATCTTGTTCATCATTTTTTGACCAGCCACCATTTTCATTGTAAGTGGCAGTAGATATTAGATAAGGCGAATCCAAAAAAACAAAATCTCCAGTTTTAAAGTTTTGTTTTTTTTAAAATTCTCTAAAATCTAAAGAAGAAAAATTAATTTTGCGCTCTTGTAATAAAAGGATGAACTTTTTCAGCTTCTCAGCCATATTTATATTAAAATCTCTCTTTCCTGTTTAGCTATGATGAAAGTTCAAAAAAATTTTTTAGTTATTCAAAGGTTCTAAGTCTTTTTTTAAAAGCTTCATAACATCTTTCTGAAAAACTATAATTTTCTTGAAAAATAAATAAGTCTATGCTATACTACTAGTAGACTTATTTATGGAGAAAATACATGAAACGTGAGATTTTACTGGAACGAATAGACAAACTAAAACAAATCATGCCCTGGTATGTTCTGGAATACTATCAATCTAAGCTAGCTGTACCTTACAGTTTTACAACCTTGTACGAATATCTCAAGGAATACGATCGATTTTTCAGCTGGGTTTTAGAGTCTGACATTTCAAATGCTGATAAAATGTCTGATATTCCTTTATCTGTCTTGGAAAATATGTCTAAGAAAGACATGGAATCTTTTATCCTTTATTTACGTGAACGTCCTTTGCTGAATGCTAATACAACCAAACAAGGAGTTTCACAGACAACTATCAATCGAACCTTGTCAGCTCTTTCCAGTCTTTATAAGTATCTAACCGAGGAGGTTGAAAACGATCAGGGGGAACCTTATTTCTATCGTAATGTAATGAAAAAAGTTTCAACCAAGAAAAAGAAAGAAACACTTGCTGCCAGAGCTGAAAACATCAAGCAAAAACTCTTTTTAGGTGATGAAACAGAAGGTTTTCTAACTTATATTGACCAAGAGTATCCACAACAACTTTCAAATCGCGCTCTCTCATCATTCAACAAAAATAAAGAACGTGATTTGGCCATTATTGCCCTTCTATTGGCGTCTGGTGTCCGCTTATCTGAAGCTGTTAATCTGGATCTAAGAGATCTCAATCTAAAAATGATGGTTATCGATGTCACTCGAAAAGGAGGCAAACGTGACTCGGTCAATGTCGCTGCTTTTGCTAAACCTTATCTAGAAAATTATCTGGCCATTCGTAATCAACGCTATAAGACAGAAAAAACAGATACATCCCTTTTTTTGACACTCTACAGAGGTGTTCCTAATCGTATCGATGCTTCCAGTGTGGAAAAGATGGTTGCTAAGTACTCTGAGGACTTCAAAGTCCGTGTAACACCCCATAAACTACGACATACCCTAGCAACCAGGCTCTATGATGCCACTAAATCGCAAGTTTTGGTCAGTCACCAGCTAGGACATGCCAGCACACAAGTCACTGACCTCTATACCCATATCGTTAATGATGAACAAAAGAATGCTCTAGACAGTTTATAAAATACATAAAATAAATTATGTAATATATGGTTTTTAAAAAAGAAGCTGGTCCTACAACCAACTTCTTTTTGATTTATCCAACTACCGCTTCAGCGATTTCTTCACGGCTAATACCAGCGAAATAGCGTGTGATATCAATGGTTTCTAACGCCTTAAGGACATCTTCGCGTTCGTATTTCACCCCACGAAGGACATCTTCTACTGCAGCAACATCTTCAATACCAAAGAAGTCACCGTAAATCTTGATGTCTTGGATTTTTGATTCGAGAACATTAGCAAAGACTTCCACCTTACCACTAGTGAATTTTGTTCCACGACGGACGTTAAATTCAGGTGATTTACCATAGTTCCAGTCCCAAGTACCAAACTTAGTATCCTTGATGTGATTGATTTCAGCTAATTCTTCCTCAGAAAAAACGTATTCTGTCATCTCTGGATACTCTTTTTTCATGTATTCCAAGAGTAAGTCACGGAATTCTTCGACTGTGATTTTTTCTGGTAATTCATTGACAATATTGGTGACACGAGCACGGACGGATTTCACACCTTTTGATTCAAATTTATCTTTTGAAACCTTGAGGGCGTTAGCAAGGACTGACAAATCAACGTCAAAGAGCAAGCAACCGTGGTGCATGATACGACCGTTGATATAGGCTTGGGCATTGCCACAGAATTTCTTGCCGTCAATTTCTAAGTCATTACGACCTGTGAACTCAGCTTTAACCCCAAGTTGAGCCAAAGTATTGATAACTGGAGTTGAGAAGCTCTTAAAGTCAAAAGCCTTGTTTTCATCTTCTTTTGAGATAATCGTGTAGTTGAGATTGTTTAAATCGTGGTAAACAGCTCCACCACCACTGATACGGCGGACCACCTCAATACCATTTTCTCGAACATAATCACGGTTGATTTCTTCGATGGTATTCTGGTGACGACCAACAATGATAGATGGTTTGTTAATCCAAAGTAGGAAGATTTGATCCTCATCCAAAAGGTGTTTAAAGGCGTATTCTTCCAAGGCAATATTAAAGGCAGTGTCGTTTGAATGATTGATAATATATTTCATGATATCCCTTTATACGATAGAGACTGGAAAGATATTTTCCAGTCTATTCTATCTTCGTTTTATTTTTTCTTAGGTGAATGGATGGCCATTCCTAAAACATCCGCAAATGCTTCGTACATCACTTCAGAGTAAGTTGGATGTCCGTGGATAGTTTTCAGCATTTCTTCAACAGTAATTTCCATTTCGATAATGCTTGACGCTTCATTGATCAATTCTGCAGCTGCAGGACCGATGATATGAACACCAAGGATTTCTCCATATTTCTTATCAGCAATAACTTTAACGAAACCTTGAGCAGCATCAGAAGCAATGGCACGACCGTTAGCAGCAAAGTTGAACTTACCAATGGCTACATCGTACTTCTCACGGGCTTGTTCTTCTGTCAAACCTACTGCTGCTACTTCAGGGAGAGTGTAGATGGCTGCAGGAGTCAAGTTCAACTTGGCTACAGCATGATTTCCTTTAAGAGCATTTTCAGCAGCAACTTCACCCATACGGAAGGCTGCGTGCGCCAACATCTTAGTTCCGTTGATGTCACCTGGTGCGTAAATTCCTGGAACAGAAGTTTCCATGTATTCGTTGACCTTGATGCGTCCACGGTCCAGTTCAAACTCAACATCGCCAATACCTTCAAGGTCTGGTACACGACCGATTGAAAGAAGCGCTTTATTTGCGATGATATCATCTTTTCCTTCAACCTTGATACGAAGTTGACCATTTTCCTCGATGATTTCTTGCAGTTTAGTACCAGTCAAGATGGTCATTCCTTTACGCTCAAGGATCAAGCGAAGGTTCTTAGACACTTCTGCATCCATAGCTGGCACGATACGGTCCATCATTTCGATAACAGTTACTTTTGAACCAAATGTCATAAAGGCCTGACCGAGTTCGATACCGACAACTCCACCACCGATGATGACAAGGCTTTCTGGCACTTCGTTCATTTCAAGAATGTCGTCACTTGTCATCACGAGTGGAGATTCCATACCAGGGACGTTGATCTTGCTGACTTTTGAACCACCGGCAAGGATGATTTTCTTGGTTTCAAGTAATTCAGAACCATTTACCAAGACGTTCTTGTCTTTAGTAATGGTACCAATACCTTTATGCACAGTAACTCCGTAGCTACGAAGAAGTCCTGCAACACCACCAACAAGAGTATTAACAACTTTAGATTTAGTTTCTAAAAGTTTGTCCATATCAACAGTGAAGTTAGGATTTTCAATCACAATACCACGATTTGCAGCATGACCGATATTTTCAATAATTTCAGCGTTATGAAGGTAGGTTTTGGTTGGGATACAACCACGGTTTAAGCAGGTTCCGCCGAGTTCAGATTTCTCAACTAGAGCAACCTTACCACCGAGTTGGGCAGCTTTAATGGCTGCAACATAACCAGCAGGACCTCCACCAATCACAACGATATCAAAAGCATCATCGCTCTTACCATCATCGTTTGAGGCACTTGCTGCAGGTGCTGGGCTAGCTTCTGGCGCTGCTGCCCCAGCTGTTGGGATATTTTCCCCTTCTTCGCCAAGGTAACCGATAACTTCCGTTACAGGGACAGTTTCGCCATCTCCTTTGAGAATGGCAATCAAGTACCCATCTTCTTCGGCTTCCAATTCCATGCTGACTTTATCAGTCATGATTTCCAAAAGGATTTCTCCTTCTTTTACAAATTCTCCGACTTTTTTATTCCATTGGACGATTTGTCCTTCTGTCATATCCACGCCGGCTTTTGGCATAATTACTTCTAAGGCCATGTCTTCCTTCCTTTATCTATATCTTAAAAATGAATACTCTTGTACTTAAATCAACATTGAGATTGGATTTTCAATCAATTCTTTCAAGTCTTTCATAAACTTAGCACCAGCCATACCATCTACGACACGGTGGTCAATTGTTAAACCAAGGCTCATGATTGGGCGAATCACAATTTCACCATTGACTACAACTGGCTTCTCGATTGTCGAACTCACACCAAGGATAGCTGAGTTTGGTTGGTTGATGATAGGACCAAAAGACTGAACACCAAACATTCCCAAATTACTGATTGTGAAAGTTGAATTTTGCAGTTCGCTTGGAGCTAATTTACCATCCAAGGTACGGCCAATAACATCCTTGAAGGCTACAACCAGTTCTGAAAGACTCATCTTCTCAGCATTGTAAACAACAGGTGTCATTAATCCATTATCCATCCCAACTGCCATGGCAAGATTGACATAGTTGTGAGTGATAATAGTCTTGCCATCTTCTGTCAATGAAGCGTTGATGTATGGGTGTTTCATAAGAGTCTTAACAACTGCAAGTGAAAGAAGGTCTGTTACAGTAGTCTTCTTCCCAGTTGCTTCCATGATTGGTTCAAGCACCTTCTTACGAAGAGCCAACATTTCAGTCATATCAACTTCATAGTTGAGAGTGAAGGTTGGCGCAGTTAGGTAAGATTCAACCATCCGTTGGGCAATAACCTTACGCATTGGTGTCATTGGAATACGCTCAATTTCACCGTATGGTGTTACGTTATCAGGAACTTCTTCCACTTTTTCAATCTGAGCAGGAGACTTGATGGTGTCGTTTTCGATATTTTCAGGAAGCAAGGCCAAAACATCCTTCTTCATGATTTTACCACGATGACCAGTTCCTTGGATTTCCTGCCAAGCAATGTTATGTTCGAGGGCAATTCGTTTTGCAAGTGGCGAAATGCGAACCACATTTGTGTCTTTATAAGTTTCCACGTCTTCTTTGTGGACACGACCGTTTGCACCTGAGCCAGAAACGTCGTAGAGGTTGATCCCTAAATCATCCGCTAACTTTCTAGCCGCAGGAGTCGCTCTTAGCTTGTCATCAGCCATGACCTCTCCAATTCTATACTAAGATATTAAGGACGAAGAGCTCCGTACCTAAAAGATACAAAGTTTCTCGTCAGCTTTATTTTGTTTACATAACTTATCTTATGTAATTCTATTCTTTGTTATATGTTTTACGAATGGCATCTTTGATGCTTTCAACGGTTGGAATCATTGCATTTTCTAGGTTTTGTGCATAAGGCATTGGCACATCTTCTCCTGCGCAACGACGGATTGGTGCATCTAGATAGTCAAATGCTTCTGATTCTGAAATAATAGCTGAAATTTCACCGATATAGCCACTTGTCTTGTGGGCATCGTTGACCAGAACAACTTTACCAGTCTTCTTAACTGAGTTAATAATAATATCCTTATCAAGCGGAACAAGGGTACGTGGGTCAACAATTTCAACTGAAATGCCTTCTTCTGCTAATTCTTCAGCTGCTTGAACCACACGGCGAAGCATTTTCCCATAAGTAACAACTGTTACATCCGTTCCTTCGCGTTTGATTTCGCCGACTCCAAGTGGAATCGTGTAGTCTGGATCAACTGGTACTTCCCCTTTTTGGTTAAATTCTGACTTGTACTCAAGAATGATAACAGGGTTGTTATCACGGATAGAAGACTTAAGCAGTCCTTTCATGTCCGCAGGCGTACCTGGTGCTACAACCTTAAGTCCTGGAATATGAGTAAACCAAGACTCTAGTGATTGCGAGTGCTGGGCGGCAGATCCAACTCCGTTACCAGCTGCACAACGGATAGTCATTGGAACCTGACCTTTACCACCAAACATGTAACGTGTTTTAGCAGCTTGGTTGACGATATTGTCCATGGCAATAACCGAGAAGTCCATGAAGGTCATATCAACGATTGGACGAAGTCCTGTCATGGCTGCTCCTGCTGCTGCTCCTGAAATGGCAGCCTCAGAAATCGGACAGTCACGGACACGTTCTGGACCAAATTCTTCAAGCATTCCAACAGAAGTTCCGAAGTCTCCTCCGAAGACACCAACATCTTCTCCCATCAAGAACACATTTTCATCGCGACGCATTTCCTCAGACATAGCAAGGATAATGGTGTCACGGAAGGACATTGTTTTTGTTTCCATTTTATCTCTTTCTCCTTAGTCTGCGTAAATATCTTCAAATGCTGATTCAAGCGGTGGGAATGGACTTTCTTCCGCAAATTTAACAGAAGCTTCTACTTCTTCCTTGACTTGCGCTTGGATTTCTTCCAATTCTTCGGCACTTGCAATAGTGTTTTCAATGAGGTACTTGCGAAGGTTTTCGATCGGGTCTTTTTGTTTCCACAATTCCACTTCTTCACGCGTACGATATTTACCAGGGTCAGATGATGAGTGACCAAGCCAGCGGTAAGTGACACTTTCAATCAAGACTGGACCATTGCCACTGCGAACATGATCTACAGCTTTCTTAAATCCTTCATAGACATCAATGACATTGTTTCCATCTTCGATGAACATTCCAGGAATTCCATAAGCGGCGCTACGTTGATGGATATGTTCTACATTGGTCATTTTCTTGATATCCGCAGAGATACCGTAACCGTTGTTAATGCAGTAGAAAATGACTGGCAGGTTCCAGATAGAAGCCATATTTACTGCTTCGTGGAAAACACCTTCGTTGGTCGCACCATCTCCAAAGAAGCAGACAACGATTTTTCCGGTATTTTGCATTTGCTGACTGAGGGCTGCACCAACAGCGATTCCCATACCACCACCTACGATACCATTGGCACCAAGGTTACCAGCATCAAGGTCAGCGATATGCATAGAACCACCTTTACCTTTACAGGTTCCAGTATATTTACCGAGGATTTCAGCCATCATTCCGTTTAGGTCAATTCCTTTGGCAATAGCTTGTCCGTGACCACGGTGGTTTGAGGTAATTAGATCATCTGGATTGAGAGCCAACATAGCACCCACGTTAGCTGCCTCTTCTCCAACAGAAAAGTGCGTCATTCCTGGCACTTTCCCTTTCTTTACTAATTGCGCAATTTTTAAGTCCATACGACGGATTTCTTCCATCTTACGGAACATCTCTAGCAAAAGATTTTTATCTAAAATTGACATCTTCTTGCCTTTCTAACTTTCTTCTTACCTTACTATTTTACCGTTTTTGGCAAATACTGTCAAAGTTTTTCTAAAGAAAATTTCACAAATTAAAAAAGAAAACCCCATAGGAATAACGGATTTTCTTATCAAGAATATTTTTTCACAAACTTTGTATCGTTTATTTTGCTAAAGATTCAAATCTCTTCATAATCACAGTTAAACGCCAACGGTAGAGAACCCCACTCACAATTAGACTAATAATCAAGCCGATCCAGTAAGAATAAGCTCCAAAATCTGTTAGAGAGTCGAATACCATAGCTACTGGGAGTGTCACCCCCCAGTAACCAACCAAACCAAGGTAAAAAGGAATAACGGTATCCTTATACCCCCGTAAAATTCCCTGAAGCGGTGCCGCAAAGGTATCTGCTAATTGGAAGAAAAGACTATAAGTCAAAAAGCGCGCTGTCAAATCAATAAATTCTGGGTCGTTACCATAAAGACTAGCCACATTTCCCCTAAAGATATAAAGGAAGGATAAGGTGAAGGCCGCAAAAATGAGGGCAGTCCATCTTCCTAGACCAATATAGGTTTTAGCATCATCAAATCGCTTGGCTCCCACTTCATAGGAAACGACAATAGCCATAGCCGATGAGATACTCATAGGAAAGGCGTACATAAGACTTGAAAAGTTCATAGCTGACTGATGACTAGCGATAATCAAGGACGAAAACTTAGCCATAATCAAGCCAACCACAGAAAAGATAGCTACTTCCGCGAAGACAGTTCCTCCAATAGGCAGACCTAAACGAACTCCTTCCTTGATTTTATCCATATTAAGCGGAATTCGTTTCTCAAGATGTAGGGCTTTGAGCTTCTCCTGTTTAAATAGAACCAGTACAGAAATTCCCAGTAAGACCCAGTAGGCCAAGGATGTTCCTAAACCAGCACCAGCACCTCCCAGTTCTGGAACACCAAAGGCCCCGTAAATCAAGAGATAGTTAAATCCGCTATTGAGAGGAAGTAACAAAAGCATGAGATACATAGACAGTTTGGTCAAGCCCAGAGAATCCAGCAAGGAACGAACGACACTAAAAAGCAACAGGGGGATAATTCCGATAGATAAAAACCAGAGATAACGAACCGCTACTGCTGCCACAGGAGCTTCTAGTCCAATATGATTCAAAACAGGTGGTGCCAGGAAAAGTACTAATCCCAGCAAGACCACGGATAGACCCAAGGCAAGATAAATGAACTGGTAAAAATCAGATGCAACTTCTTCCTTTTTCCCTCTCCCAAGATGGTGACCAATGATGGGTACCAAGGCTGATACAATTCCTGTTAGGAATGTAAAAAAAGGATTCCAGATACTGGTTGCCATAGATACACCAGCCAAGTCCATGGTATTGTATTGACCTGTCATAGTCGTATCAACAAAGGAGGCAGAATAATTGGCAAATTGATAAATCAGGATAGGGAAAAATATCTTTAAAAATAAGATAAACTTGTCTTTGAAATGATGGGTTTGGTACATATAGGCTCTCTATTCTTTTTGTTTACAGAGCAGACTCCCCCTAGTTTTGATAGACGATTTGTCCCTTACAGATGGTATATTTAACCTGCCCTTTTAAGGTTTCACCGATGAATGGTGAATTAGCTGCTTTCGAAGCAAAATGGGAGTCCACAAGGCGGTCAGCCTTAGCATCAAAAATAGTGATATCTGCTGGACCATTCTCAGCCAAGTAACCTGCTTCAAAGTTGTAAAGTTTGGCTGGGTTGTATGTCATCTTTTCAAGCAATTCCATCAGGCTTAACTCACCAGCTTCTACCAAATAGGTCAAGCCGAGAGAAAGAGATGTTTCCAAACCTGTCATACCAGATGGCGCTTTGGTAATATCCTCAACATTTTTTTCATCTGCATGATGAGGCGCGTGATCAGTTGCGATAACTGTGATGACACCTGACTTGAGACCTTCAATCACGGCGCGACGGTCTGATTCCAAACGAAGTGGCGGATTCATCTTAGCATTGCTTCCTTGTGTCAAAAGGAGCGCTTCGGTCTTAGAAAAATGCTGTGGCGCCACTTCTGCTGTGACTTGCGCACCCAAACCTTGAGCAAACTCAACTACTTTAACACTTTCTTCCTTAGACAAATGCTGGATATGGACATGAGCCTTGGTCGCATAGGCAATCATGACATCACGCGCCATCATAGCATACTCAGCCACCCCAGTCGCACCACAAATATGGAAATGTTCTTTAGCGATATTTTCATTAAATCCAAGAATCCCATTCAAACCTGGATCTTCCTCATGAAGACTAATAAAGGTATTGAGTTTTTTGGCTTCTTCCATAGCTTCCTTGACAACTTTACTGCTTTCAAGCGGAATACCGTCATCAGAAAAACCAACCGCACCAGCTTCTAAAAGCGCCTTAAAGTCAGTCAAGTCTTGGCCATTAAAATTCTTCGTGATTGTCGCAACCGTCTTAACATTAATCTTCTCCTTTGCAGCTGACTGGAGAACTTCTTGCAAAGTCTCAACATCTGAAATGGTTGGACTAGTATTAGCCATCATAACGACCGTTGTAAAACCACCTGCAGCGGCCGCTAGGGCACCAGTATGGATATCTTCCTTGTGGGTTTGACCAGGTTCACGGAAATGAACATGGATATCAACCAAACCAGGCGCAACTACAAGACCAGTAGCATCAAGCACCTCTGCCCCTTCTTCTTTAATCTCAGGCGCAATTTTGACAATTTTCCCATCTTGAACCAAGACATCACACACTTGATCCAAACCAGACTTGGGATCCATTACACGACCGTTTTTGATTACTAGCATCAGCTTTCTCCTTTATTCATAAAAATCAACTTGAGTATCCAATAATTTGTCCCCATCATAAACAAACTTGGCTGAAAAGAAGGGTTTGTCCTCTAAAAGCCATTCAACAAAGGTGTGGTCACCTTCCCAAGTTGGCTTGCTCAAAACCTCGTCATAGGGAACCCATTCTAGCGTTCCCTCGTTGCAATCAATCAATTCACCCTCAAACTCCGTCACCTTAAAAACATAGGTGTACCAGTCTAAATCTGGCGTAAATTCTGGAAAAGTGATAACACCTTTTAGAACTGGCTTGGCTTTGAGCCCTGTTTCTTCGAGGATTTCACGCACCGCGCATTCTTGAGGTGTCTCACCACGCTCTAGCTTACCACCCACGCCAATCCATTTCCCTTCATGAACATCATTGGGTTTCTTATTACGGTGGAGCATGAGCAGTTCTTTTCCATTATCAATGTAGCAAATCGTCGCTAACTGAGGCATATTTTCTCCTTATCTAAGCCAATCGATTGGCTCTTGTCCTGTATCTTCTAAAAAAGCATTTGCCTTGGAAAAAGGCTTAGAACCCCAAAATCCTCTATAAACTGACAAAGGACTGGGATGGGCTGATTCTATAATCAAGTGGTTAGGATTGCTGACCAAGACCTTCTTCTTGCGTGCATAGGCTCCCCAGAGTACAAAGACCACTGGCCTATCTAGATGATTGACGACCTGAATCACAGCATCTGTAAATGGCTCCCATATTTGACCAGCATGACCATTTGCCTGTCCAGCAGGCACGGTCAAACAAGCATTGAGAAGCAAGACTCCTTGCTCAGCCCAAGTCGTCAAATCATGGGATTTCTTAACTCCGATATCATCTGACAATTCTTTCAAGATATTTTGCAAGGATGGCGGAGCTGGGATAGAGTCAGGAACAGAAAAACTCAAACCCTGCGCCTGACCTGGCCCGTGATAGGGATCTTGCCCTAGAATCACCACCTTAACGTCTTCTAGGGGTGTGGTCAAGAGAGCCTGAAAAACCTTTTCCTTGGGTGGATAAATAGTCCCCTGAGCATAGACCTGCTCCATAAACTGATTGATTTTCGCAAAATAACCTTCAGGTAATTGTCCCTTAAGCAAAGCATGCCAAGACGAATGTTCCATAGCCGACTCCTTCGTTTTTACTGCCTCTATTATAGCAAAAAGTGGCTTTCTAAACCACTTTTTACAGTTTATCTAAGCAATACAGCAAGTCTTGGTAAGAATGGACTTCGTAAGTCGGCTGGGCTTGTGTATGATTTTCAACGCGATGAGGGTTGTACCAGATAGTGTCAATCCCCGCATTATTGCCGCCTTGAATGTCGGCGGTTAGGGAATCTCCAATCATCAGCGTCTTTTCTTTACTAAAGTCAGCAATCTGTTGACCGATCTTTTCATAAAAGAGAGCATCAGGCTTTTGTGTTTGCAATTGTTCTGAGATAAAGACTTGATTGAAATAAGGTGCTAGACCCGATTGAGCCAAACGCCCTGTCTGGATGGCAGTTATTCCATTTGTCGCAGCATACAGCTCATAATCTCGCTCAATGAGGCTGTCTAGGAGTTCATGAGCGTCTGAAAAGGTTTGCCCCTGCTGAGCGAGGTAAAATTGGTAACGTTGGGCTAGAAAACTACCGTCTTTTTCCTGTCCAAAATAATCAAATAAACGAGAAAAGCGCGTGTTAACCAGTTCTTGTTTACTGATTTTCTTTTGCTCCAAGTCCTTCCAGAGAGCCTTGTTCATGGGAACGTAATAGTCTTTATAAGCCTGAATATCCGCAACTCCTTCTTCTTTTAGAAGTTGGGTCAAAGCCACATCCTCAGCAGCATCAAAATCCAGCAAGGTGTGGTCGAGGTCGAAGAGTAGAAATTTGTAGGACAATTTGAGATTTTCCTTTCTGAAAAAGCGTTATGAATATTATAGCATAAAGTAAGAAAGCCATATCAATTTATTCCATCTATTTGACATACAATTATCACAACTAAAGGCTACAAGTATACTTATAAATCACTCTTCTAGACTTTTGATTGTCAAAATCTTTCAGAATAGAACAATCCTAACTATCGAATACCCTAACTTCATAAATATCTATGTAATTCTAGACCTAGAATTCCTATAAACTAAATGTTTTCGCACTATTCTAAGCCATTGATTGCCTTAAATTTTAATTTTTGAAGAATTCTAAAGCTAGAATAGTCGTCCCATCACAATCTGTTTTGAATGATTCACAATTTAGAAACGCTATGATTCCACTCCTTTTACATTAAAAAGGAACTGCCCAAGCAATCCCTTTCTGATTTTGAAATTATTTACTTAAAATTTGATAGTTGAGATAATCAATAGCTCACCTATAAAAAGAGTTATAGTAAGATTCCTTATTTATTGATTTCAAGCTCCGACAACTGTGTTTGAATAACTGACAGTTCTGCACCAGCCTGAAGAAGAGCAGCTGCAGTATAGGCGCCTTCTACAATTGGAACCCTGTTGATGATGATACTTTTATCACTGAAATCAGCCACCATTTCTAAGTTCATTTTAGCAGAACCTAGGTCAAAAAAGGCAAGTAAAGTATCTGCTGGATTTTCGGAAACAACCCTATCTACTTGATCAAAACTAGTTCCAATTCCTCCGTCCTTGGTTCCTCCTACATAAGTAATCGAAACATCTTTAGCTACTTCACTAATTAGTTCAACAACACCTTGTGCAATGTGTTTGGAATGTGAAACGATAACAAGACCAATACTTCCCATTAAACCACCCCAGTTTCTAAAAGAGCAGTAAAGAGTAATCCTGATGAGAATGATCCAGGATCAATATATCCAAGAGAACGTTCTCCTACATAAGATGCCCTTCCTTTAGTTGCAAGTAAATCTTTAGTAGCATTCACTACCTTATCAATAAGCTCATGAGTCAATTGACCAGCAGACAAAGCAGCAATAACAGGAGTCCAAACATCAACCATTGTCTTTTCTCCAACTTCTGCTTTCCCACGTTTGATAATCATATCCAAACCGCTTTGTAAGATTTCCTCTATTTTCGAATTAGAATCAGCCTTGGACATTCCCATAAAAGCAGAGCCATACAAGGGACCAGAAGCACCACCTACCTTACTCAGTAGTTGCATTGAGACAAGTTTAAAAACATCACTGCTGGTATCAAATTGCTTTCCTTCTAAGTTTTCCATAACTGTAGCCATGCCACGCGCCATATTTCCACCGTGGTCCCCATCTCCTATAGGAGTGTCTAACTCACTAAGGTAATCTTTCTTTTCTTGAATCTTTTCATTAAAAAGCTTCATCCATTCAAGAGCTTGTTCAGCATTCATTTGACATTTCCTCCTTGAGTTTTACCAAGCTGGTGTTGTAACAGGTGCATTTAAAGCATCTAACCATTCATCATCTGCCAATCGAATCAATGTTAATGATAATCCAGCCATATCAATTGATGTCATATAGTTTCCAATTTTCTTAAATGCCAACTCAACACCTTTTTCATGGAGTAATTTAGCCACATCATTCGCAAATACGTATTGTTCCATAAGAGGAGTGCTTCCTAAACCATTAATGAGAAGGCCATAGCGTTCATCAGCCTTAAGTTGGAAACCTTCAGATAGTTTTTCAACCAATTCTGAAGCCAATTGTGCGGAAGGTTGCATTTTCTCTTTTTTATATCCTGGCTCACCATGAATACCAACTCCATATTCAAATTCATCATCTTCTAGAACAAATCCTGGTTTCCCAACTTCAGGAACAGTTGCTCCAGACAAGGCCAGCCCAATTGTTTTAATTTCTAAGACAAGTTTATCGGCCAAGTCCTTCATTTCAGATAATGATTTACCAGAACGAGCCGCATCACCCAAAATTTTATGGACTAATATAGTACCTGCAACACCACGACGCCCTTGGGTATAGAGACTATTTTCAACAGCAATATCATCATCGACTACAACACTTGCTACATCAATACCTTCCATTTCAGCAAGTTCTTGTGCAATTTCAAAGTTCATAATGTCACCAGAATAGTTCTTGATGACCATGAAAACTCCAGCACCTTCATCAGCTGCCTTAATGGCTTCTAAAATTTGGTCCGGAGTAGGTGAAGTGAAGACTGCTCCACAAATGGCAGCAGACAGCATTCCATCTCCTACAAAACCAGCATGACTTGGTTCATGTCCTGAGCCTCCACCTGAAATGAGACCAACTTTTCCTGTCTTTTCTGCCTTTCTAACGATGACATCAAAACCATCTAAGCGTTCCACCAAGTCATCATGCATGAATGACAATCCCTGCAACATTTCATCAACAACTTGTGTCGGTTCATTTATAATTTTTTTCATAAGAAACTCCTTTCGGTATTTACCTTTGTTTTCGCTTTCATTATATATTTTTTACTGCTGGCTGATAAGGGACAGATTCTATTATTTGTCCCCTTTTAAACCCATTTCAAACATTTTTTTGGTAAAATGAAGGAAGTAAAAGAAAGGTTTCCTATGGCATCATCACTTATTACAAAAAAACGGATTGCCAAGGCATTTAGAGACCTATTAGCTACTAGAGAATTTGACAAAATCTCCATTGTAGATATCATGGAATCAGCTGGCATTCGTAGACAGACCTTTTATAATCACTTTCTTGACAAATATGAACTGCTCGACTGGATATTTGAAAATGACTTAACCGAGTATATCACCAATAACTTGGACTTCATTTCAGGACAAAAACTATTACAAGAATTATTTTTTTATTTCGAACAAGAGCGTGACTTTTATATTCAACTTTTTGATATTCAAGGACAAAATAACTTCTATGACCAATTTATCAGCTACTGTCGCTTGCTTGTATCAAAAATTTTAAAAGAATACGGTCAGATTGATATCGATTCATCTGCTTATACTTGTTTTTTGTTAGACTATCATTCACATGCTTTAGCAGAAATCGTGAAGGCTTACGTCAATAAAAAAAGTCCAGTTCCACAACCAGACTTTTTAATCATGACAATTATTGGAAAGAGACCACAATGACATTTATTTCAAATCATAAACAGAAAATTATTTCAAGTTACATTTCAGCAACTGTCAGCAATCATCCCGAATTAGAAAAACACCCTACCTTACCATTAGTCTATCAAAAAAATCGTAATCCTCATCAGGTTCCAATCTTGTCGGGTGGAGGTTCCGGTCACGAACCTGCGCATATTGGATATGTGGGAGAAGGAATGCTTACTGCTGCTATCTATGGCCAATTATTTACTCCTCCTACAAGAACTGAAATCTTAGAGTCCATTCGTTTTTTAAACAATGGTCACGGTGTCTTCATCATTGTAAAAAATTTCGAAGCAGACATCAAAGAATTTAGCTGGGCCATTAACACTGCTAGACAAGAAGGAATTAAGGTCAGCTATAGTCTAGCACACGACGATATTTCAATTGAACCTCACAATAGATTTCAAATTAGAGGAAGAGGGCTTGCAGGGACAATTTTGCTTCATAAAATTCTAGGATATGCAGCTCAAAATGGTGCCGAAATCGAGCAACTAACTGATTTAGGTCATCAACTTGCTCCCGAAATCGCAACAATTGGTTTTGCAACGAAAGCTGCTAGTCTCCCCCAAGCCACCCTTCCACTATTTAACTTGGAAGAAGGAAATATTTCTTATGGCATTGGGATACATGGCGAAGAAGGATATCGTATCGTCCCATTCCAATCGTCGGAAATCCTTGCAAATGAAATTATAAGTAAATTAAGATTGCACTATCATTGGAAAAAGGGTAATCAATTTATATTGCTTGTAAATAATCTAGGCACTACCAGCAACTTAGAAATGGGCGTATTTATCAATGATCTCCTTCAACTCTTAGAAATTGAAGGAGTCACTATTACCTTTATAAAATCAGGAACATTTATGACCAGTCTAGATATGGCTGGTATATCCGTAACTCTTTGCCCCGTAAAAAATAAACAGTGGTTAGAAGCGCTCAATGCTCCAACGACAGCTTTTGCATGGTAATTTAATTGTATAACTCAAAAGGGCTACATCACTTGATGGCCCTTTGTTTTTATCTTACGTTTAAAAGAACTCATTCTTGCCATTTCAAATAGGCCATCTATCCCTTACAATTCTTCCGATGAGCTTTGAGTTTTTTCATAGTCCAATCATAATGACTGGAGGTGTTACTGACAAAGTAGGAACCTAGACTTGTTCCGCCGGTCCACTTATAGACACCTTTGGTAAAGAGGTCGTCATTGCTAAAAACTTCTATCAATTCTAAAACCTCCCTATGTGATTGTTCTAGGAGTCTAGTCGCTTCTTCTAAGGACGTTTTCTGGTGCTTCTTCCAAAAAGCGACATTCATTTGTCCATAAGTTTTCCAATTATAAGGTTCAGGGAGAAAAGGTCTTTCGTGACCTTCTTGATTAGAATGTACCCAAGTCAAAAGTAACTGCTGCCATTCATAAAGATGGATCAAGACATCCCGTAGATTTTTATCCCTTTTCCAGTGAGCTTCTTTTTTCTTTGGGTCTCTTGAAAAATCAAATGGAGTCTGTAGATCATCTTCACTTAATTGAGAGATGAAGAGGTTAAGCTTTTCATAATTTTCCTTAGAGACCAGCATTAGCTCCTCTTTTGTTTTCGGTCTAGGCACAGAGTTCCCCCTTCATATTGTTAGTTATTATTAGAAATTTTTTATCCTTTAAATCTCTATAACTTATCCTTTAATTTCTCAACAAAGAGATAAGCTGCTGGACAGGTCAAAGTATTCTTAATCGTCAAATGGTTGATTTGATGGATCTTTTTCCGATCTGTATGAGGGAACTCTCGACAGGCCTTTGGACGAACGTCATAGATGGAACAGAGATTATCTCCTCCTAAAAAGGGACAGGGCATGGATTTAAAAACCTTATCCCCATCTTCATCTACCTGCAAAAACTCTGCTTCAAAAGCAGGTAATTTCATCTTAAAATACTTGGCGATTCGTGTAATATCCGCTTCTTTAAAGTCAGGCCCCAATGTCTTGCAACAGTTAGCACAGGCCGTACAATCAATCTCCGCAAAGACTTCCTCGTGAATCTGCTGGGCTATCTTATCTAGATTTTTTGGTGGCTTTTTCTTTAGATTGGCTAAAACTTTTCGATGTTCCTTCTGCTTTTGCAAGGCTAGCTGGTGGTAGTACTCAATATCAATTTCTTTAGACATGGTTTCTCTCTTATTCTAATTACTTTCCCCTATTATACCATGCCTCTGAACCATTGAAAAGTGGACTTTACAAGACTATACTATTCCCGAATGTATCAAAAAACCTTGCAACTAGGTTACAAGGTTAATGACATTAATCAAAGTTAACGTATTCTTTTTGAAGTTCAAGAACTTCTTCCATTGTTGAACACTCTGTAAGGGCACGGTTAGCGTACTCTTCCATCTTAGCAGTGTCCAATTTCTTCATCAAGCTACGTGTACGAAGGACTGATGTTGCTGACATAGAGAATTCATCCAAGCCCATTCCGACAAGAAGTGGAACAGCTTTTTGGTCACCAGCCATCTCACCACACATACCAGCCCATTTACCTTCAGCGTGAGCTGCCTTGATAACGTTGTTGATCAAGCGAAGGATTGATGGGTTATATGGTTGGTAAAGGTATGAAACTTGCTCGTTCATACGGTCTGCTGCCATTGAGTATTGGATCAAGTCGTTTGTACCAATTGACATGAAGTCTACTTCTTTTGCAAATTGGTCTGCAAGCATCGCTGCTGCAGGGATTTCAATCATGATACCAACTTGGATGTCATCCGCAACTGCAACACCTTCAGCAAGAAGGTTTGCTTTTTCTTCTTCATAAACTGCTTTGGCTGCACGGAATTCTTTCAAAAGGGCAACCATTGGGAACATGATACGCAATTGACCATGAACAGAAGCACGAAGAAGGGCACGGATTTGTGTACGGAACATTGCATCTCCAGTTTCAGAAATAGAGATACGAAGGGCACGGAATCCAAGGAATGGGTTCATTTCATGTGGCATATCGAAGTAAGGAAGTTCCTTATCTCCACCGATATCCATTGTACGAACAACCACTGGTTTACCATTCATTCCTTCAAGAACAGCTTTGTATGCTTCATACTGCTCATCTTCTGTTGGGAAATCTTGAGAATCCATGTACAAGAACTCTGTACGGTAAAGTCCAACAGCTTCTGCACCGTTGTTGTTAACACCTTCAACGTCTTTTGGAGTACCGATGTTAGCTGCCAACTCGAAGTGTTTACCGTCAGCAGTCACTGTTTGAGCATCTTTCAAAAGTGCCCATTCAGCTTTTTGTTTAGCATAAGCTTCACCAGCTGCTTTAAATTCTGCCGCTTGTTCATCTGTTGGGTTGATAATCACTTCACCAGTAATTCCGTTAACGGCAAGGATATCGCCGTCTTTCACTACTTCAGTGATGTTATTTGTTCCCAATACAGCTGCAATTTCAAGTGTACGTGCCATGATAGCTGAGTGGCTTGTACGTCCACCGATGTTTGTTACAAAAGCTTTTACAAAGTTTTTGTCCAATTGAGCTGTATCAGATGGTGTCAAGTCATGCGCAATCACGATTACTTCTTCATTGATAGAAGCTGGGTTTGGCAATTTCTTACCAAGAAGATTTGCCAATACACGTTTTGTCACGTCGCGGATATCCGCTGCACGTTCTTGCATATATGGGTTGTCTTCCATGCCTTCAAAGATAGTGATGAACATGTCAGTCACTTCTTTAAGACCTGCTTCTGCATTGACTTTCTTAGCACGGATTGTTTCTTTAATCTGACCAATCAATTCTGGGTCAGCAAGAACCATCAAATGAGCGTCAAAAACTTGAGCCGCTTCTTCACCAAGCGTACCTACAGCTTTCTCACGGATAAGAGAAAGCTCGTTTTGAGAAGCTTCAAGAGCTACATCCAAACGAGCCTCTTCTGCGTTTGTATCTTCGACTGAAACAGTCTCGAATGACAAATCCGGTTGAACGAGTAGATATGCTTTTGCAACTGCAACACCATCAGATGCTGCGATTCCTTTAAGCATTTCTGTCATTTTCCTTATGCCAATCCTTCTTTTTCCATTGTTTCTGAGATTGCAGCGATAGCGTCATCTGCATCTGCACCTTCAGCTGAGATAGTTACGTCAGCACCTTGGCCAACACCAAGACTCATAACACCCATGATTGATTTAAGGTTAACTGATTTACCTTTGTACTCAAGAGTGATATCTGAAGCAAATTTGCTTGCAGTTTGTACCAACAATGTTGCTGGACGTGCGTGAATACCTGTTTCTGCCACTACGTGGAAATCTTTAGAAGCCATAGTTTGACTCTCCTTTTGTTCTTTCTTTTTTGAGTTATATGTGATAACCCTTACAATTTGGTATTATACCATCTTCTAGGATTTTTTTCAAGCATTTTATGGGATTTATTCGATTTCCTTTCAGATAACTTGCTGAAAATCTTCTATTCTAGATAACAAAACACAGGATATAGTTTTCCAAAAAACTACTTCTAGGATAATCATCACTATTTTACAAAACAAACACTACATGTTGTGTTTTGCGACCTTGAGTAGAAAAATATACCACTATATTTAGTTTTAAATCATTGACAAAAATTTATTTTCTGATATACTAAGAAAGTAATCTATTTTGAAAGAGGAGTTACACAATGGTAACCGTTTATTCTAAAAACAACTGTGTCCAATGTAAAATGACCAAACGTTTCTTGGACAGTAATAATGTCGCTTATCGTGAAATCAATCTTGATGAGCAACCTGAATACATCGATCAAGTTAAAGAGCTCGGTTTCAGCGCAGCTCCTGTTATCCAAACACCAACTGAAGTCTTTTCAGGTTTCCAACCAGGAAAATTGAAACAATTAGCATAATCTTAGTACATCATCCAGAAGAAACTGCTTCTAGGGCTAACTTAGAAGCCTTTCTTTTGTAATTAGATAAGGGAAATTTTATGGGATTAAAACATCTTGAAGACGTGACTTACTTCCGTCTCAATAACGAAATCAACCGTCCTGTCAATGGACAAATCATGCTTCATAAAGATAAGGAAGCCTTGGATGCTTTCTTTAAAGAAAATGTAGTTCCAAACACTATGGTTTTTGATTCAATCAAGGATAAAATCAACTACCTCATTGAACACAACTATATCGAAACAGCCTTTATCAAGAAATACCGTCCAGAATTTTTGGAAGAATTGGCTCAATTTATCAAAGACCAAAACTTCCAATTCAAGTCTTTCATGGCAGCTTATAAGTTTTACAATCAATACGCCTTAAAGACTAATGACGGTGAATATTATCTTGAAAGCATGGAAGACCGTGTCTTCTTTAACGCCCTTTATTTCGCTGATGGCAATGAAGCTGTTGCAATCGATATTGCCAATGAAATCATCCACCAACGCTACCAACCTGCTACTCCTTCCTTCTTGAATGCTGGACGTGCTCGCCGTGGGGAGTTAGTATCTTGCTTCCTAATCCAAGTAACTGATGATATGAACTCTATCGGACGTTCTATCAACTCAGCTCTTCAACTTTCACGTATCGGTGGTGGTGTGGGAATTACTCTCAGCAACCTTCGTGAAGCTGGTGCACCTATCAAGGGCTATGAAGGAGCTGCTTCTGGGGTCGTTCCAGTTATGAAACTTTTCGAAGATAGCTTCTCTTACTCAAACCAATTGGGTCAACGTCAAGGTGCTGGTGTTGTCTACCTCAACGCCTTCCACCCAGATATCATCGCCTTCCTTTCCACTAAGAAAGAAAATGCCGATGAAAAAGTTCGTGTTAAGACCCTTTCACTTGGTGTTGTAGTACCCGATAAATTCTACGAATTGGCTCGTAAGAATGAAGAAATGTACCTCTTCAGCCCATATTCTGTAGAACTTGAATACGGTGTGCCATTCAACTACATTGACATCACTGAAAAATACGATGAACTAGTCGCAAATCCAAATATACGTAAGACAAAAATCAAGGCGCGTGATTTGGAAACGGAAATCTCTAAATTGCAACAAGAATCTGGCTACCCTTATGTAGTCAACATTGATACGGCTAACCGTGCAAATCCTGTTGATGGTAAGATTATCATGAGTAACTTGTGTTCTGAAATTCTTCAAGTCCAAGAACCAAGCTTGATCAACGATGCTCAAGAATTCCTTCAAATGGGAACAGATGTTTCATGTAACCTTGGTTCAACCAACGTGGTTAACATGATGACTTCACCTGACTTTGGTCGCTCAATCCGTGCTATGGTTCGTGCCCTTACTTTCGTTACAGATAGTTCACACATCGTAGCTGTGCCTACCATCGACCATGGAAATAGCCAAGCTCACACCTTTGGACTTGGTGCCATGGGACTTCACAGCTACCTTGCCCAACAACTCATTGAATATGGATCACCTGAGTCTGTTGAATTTACAAGCATCTACTTTATGCTTATGAACTACTGGACCTTGGTAGAGTCAAACAATATTGCGCGTGAACGTGGTATCACCTTCCACAACTTTGAAAAATCAGACTATGCTAACGGAAGCTACTTCGACAAGTATGTGACAGGCGAATTTGTTCCAAAATCAGACCGTGTTAAAGAACTCTTTGAAGATGTCTTTATTCCAAGCGCTGCTGACTGGGCTGAACTTCGCGACAAGGTTCAAGCAGATGGCCTTTACCACCAAAACCGCCTTGCTGTAGCACCAAATGGTTCGATCAGTTACATCAATGACGTTTCTGCTTCTATCCACCCGATTACGCAACGTATCGAAGAACGTCAAGAAAAGAAAATCGGGAAAATCTACTACCCTGCTGCTGGCTTGTCAACAGAAACCATTCCTTACTACACTTCTGCTTACGACATGGATATGCGTAAAGTCATCGATGTATATGCTGCTGCAACTGAGCACGTGGACCAAGGACTTTCACTCACTCTCTTCATGCGTAGTGACATTCCAAAAGGTCTTTACGAATGGAAGAAGGAAAATAAGCAAACGACACGTGACTTGTCTATCCTTCGTAACTATGCCTTTAACAAGGGAATCAAGTCTATCTACTACGTCCGTACCTTTACAGATGATGGTGGAGAAGTCGGTGCCAACCAATGTGAAAGCTGTGTGATTTAATCTTTGCTTGAGAAAACTACTTTTTCTCAGATAAGTGATTCATTCACCCTGCTAAACTAGAATAAGCATCTATACTATGAAATAACAAAAAGTCGGGCTTCCGACTTTTTGTGCGAAACTACTCTAGGATTATGATAAAATAAAAATAATTGTGAGTTCGCAATACTAAACACAGAAAGAGATTTCAAAATGGAAACTTACTACAAAGCCATTAACTGGAATGCCATCGAAGATGTCATCGACAAATCAACTTGGGAAAAACTGACGGAGCAATTCTGGCTTGATACACGTATTCCCTTGTCAAATGACTTGGATGACTGGAGAAAGCTATCAAATGTAGAAAAAGACTTGGTTGGAAAAGTCTTTGGTGGTTTAACCCTTCTCGACACTATGCAATCTGAAACTGGGGTTCAAGCCCTTCGCGCGGACATCCGTACACCACATGAGGAAGCTGTTTTCAATAACATACAATTTATGGAATCTGTCCACGCAAAATCTTACTCATCAATCTTTTCTACCTTGAATACTAAGGCTGAGATTGAAGAAATTTTCGAATGGACCAATACCAATCCTTACCTACAAAAGAAGGCAGAGATTGTCAACGAAATCTACCTAAACGGTAGCCCACTTGAAAAGAAAGTTGCCAGTGTCTTCCTCGAAACCTTCCTCTTCTACTCTGGTTTCTTCACGCCGCTCTACTACCTTGGTAACAACAAACTAGCCAACGTTGCGGAAATCATCAAATTGATTATTCGTGATGAATCTGTTCACGGAACCTACATTGGTTATAAATTCCAACTTGGTTTCAATGAATTACCTGAAGAAGAGCAAGAAAAACTCAAAGAATGGATGTATGATCTGCTATACACTCTCTACGAGAATGAAGAAGGTTATACAGAGAGCCTCTATGACGGTGTTGGTTGGACTGAAGAAGTCAAGACCTTCCTTCGCTACAATGCTAACAAAGCACTCATGAACCTGGGACAAGATCCACTCTTCCCAGATTCAGCTGATGACGTCAACCCAATCGTTATGAACGGTATTTCAACAGGAACTTCTAACCACGACTTCTTCTCTCAAGTCGGAAATGGTTACCTCCTTGGTGAAGTTGAAGCCATGCAAGACGATGATTACAACTACGGTTTAAACTAATGTTATCTATTTTATAATCAATAACAAATATCATGGTTTGTTTAAAACAACCATGATATTTTTGTTTTTGTTTTCTTTTGTTTTTTAAATTGATTGATTGAATACTTTATGATAAAATAGTAATAGAAATAGAGGTGATAACGATGTTAAAGCAGGAAAAACTAGATAATATTCTAGAAACGGTAAATACAAAGGGAACTATTACTGTAAAAGAAATCATGACTCGCTTGGATGTGTCAGATATGACTGCTAGACGCTACTTGCAAGAGTTGGCAGACAAGGATTTACTTGTTCGAGTTCACGGTGGAGCTGAGAAAATTCGCACAGGTTCTATTTTAAATAATGAGCGTTCCAATATTGAAAAACAAGGCTTACAAATCGCAGAAAAACAAGAAATCAGCCGTTTTGCAGGCCATTTAATTGATGAGGGTGAAACCATTTTTATTGGTCCAGGGACAACCTTGGAATCTTTTGCCCGTGAACTTCCAATTGATAATATTCGTGTTGTAACAAACAGTTTACCAGTCTTTCTCATCTTAAACGAACGAAAACTAACAGATTTGATTTTAATTGGTGGGAATTACCGCTCTATCACTGGAGCCTTTGTCGGAACACTAACCTTGCAAAACTTAGCCAATCTTCAATTTTCTAAAGCTTTCGTTAGCTGTAATGGTATTCAGGACAATTCAATTGCGACCTTTAGTGAAGAGGAAGGTGAATCTCAACGCATCGCCCTCAATAATTCCAATAAAAAATACTTACTAGCTGACCATAGTAAATTCAATAAATTTGATTTCTATACCTTCTACAATATCTCTGATATTGATACCATCGTTTCAGATTCTAAACTGAGCAAAGAAACGTTTGAACAACTTTCAAAACAAACAAAAATTATTCTTTCTAAACCATAAAACTGAGGATTGATAAAAAATAAAATGCGTCATATCAAGAAAATAAGAATCTTGATATGACGCATTTTTGGATGAAGATTTTTACAAAGAGTTTCCTAGATTCTTTATGATTGTTGAAACGGCATAAAATCTGAATCAAAGGAGATATTATCCCGTTCTTCAGGACTGATAAAACTTAAAAAGATATTTTTAAATTCTTCTAGCTCATAGTCTGAATGGCAAATCCATTCTTTACCGGTAGAGATATACCATTTCCCAAGATTTTTCAGCTCCTCATTAGTCAAACGAGGTATTTGAGAACATTTATCAAAATTGATAATATAAACTTTTTCATAAATTGATTGGATAAAATCTTTGAACATCTTTTGCCTCACTAGAATTCTATATCTAATTACTCATTCTACTAGTCTATAATCTGACTTTCAGCTACTTTCTTGTACCAGTGAGCTGATTTCTTAGGATAACGTTCTTGAGTTTCAAAGTCTACATAAAAGAGACCGTAGCGTTTTTCATAACCGTTTGACCAAGAGAAGACATCCATCAATGACCAGATGAAGTATCCTTTGACGTTTGCACCATCAGCAATCGCATCAGATAAGACCTCTAAGTGTTGTTTGACATAATCAATACGACCATCATCGTAAACAGTGTTATCGACGAACTCATCTTTATAACCAAGTCCATTTTCAGTGATGTAAATCTTCTTGTAGTTAGGATAATCTTTCTTCACACGCATGATTTGGTCATACAAACCCTGAGGGTAGATAATCCAATCCCAGTCTGTACGTGGCACATAATCCGGAGCTACACGACGACCAACACCTTTTATTTGGTATTTAGAACTTCCTTTCTCACCCTTACCATTATGGATAATTTCAGTTTCTCCATCAAAGGCTTTCATCCAGTCACTCATATAGTAATTGATTCCAAGGAAGTCATTCAAGTCTTTTGCAGCTTCTAATGCTGTGAAATCTTCTTCACGAAGATCCAAGCTACCACCATTGACTGATAAGATATGGTTAACACCTTCCATCGTTTCATCTGAATAGCGACCTAGATAAGTTGCATCCAAAATAAATTTATTGTGAATAATATCTTCCAACTCAGCTGCACGAACATCTCCTGGATTTTTAGGATCTAAAGGATACTTGGTTGGCAAAGCATGAACAACACCAATTTCACCTTTATAGCCTTTATCTTTATATAGCTTGACTGCACGCGCATGAGAAACCATCATATTGTGGTGCGATTGGAAAACTTTGGCAAGGTCGTACTGAATACCTGGAGGGAATTTTCCAACCAAGTATTGACCATCACCAATTGGCCCAATTTCATTAAAGGTTGTCCAATAGTTTACTTCTGGGAATTCTTCAAAACAGAAGGCAGCGTAGTCTACAAAGTGTTCAATATTTTCACGGTTTAAGAAGTCTCCATTTGAGTGGAGAGCTTCTGGCGTATCAAAGTGATGAAGAGTTACAAAAGGCTCAACATGACGTTTGTGACACTCTGCAAATAGATTATGATAAAATTCAACACCTTTAGCATTTACTTGACCGTAACCAGTCGGGAAAATACGTGACCAGGCAATAGAAATTCGAATACCATTGACACCATACTCTTCTGCTAGCTTGAGGTCAACTGGGTATCGATTGTAAAAATCACTGGCTGGTTCGGCAGTGTACCAGTAGTTATCTTCAAGATACTTATCCCACGCAACTGGTCCTTTACCATCAGTATGTGTAGCACCTTCTGCTTGATAGGCAGCTGTTGCGCCACCGAAAATAAAGTCTTTTGGTAATGTTTTTGTCATTTTTTTCACCTATTTCTTGATTTAAATAAAGTAAAAGTGAGAGGAGAGGAGTCAGTGAGCCATCCTTCTCCATCTCACTTCTTGTACCAAGTCACCGAATTGTAACATGAGGAGGTAAAAACGATAGCTTTTTACCGACGAATTAATAAGGCGATTAGGAAATTCGCCATAGCGATTTCCGTAACGAGAGGAGACTATTTCAGAGTCCCTATCGTTAATCGAATTGTGACATGAGAAGGTAAAAACGATAGCTTTTTACCGACGAATTAATAAGGCGATTAGGAAATTCGCCATAGCGATTTCCGTAACGATAGGAGACTGTTTTATAGTCCCTATCGTTAATCGAATTGAGCTTGTACGAATGCAAGAGCACCTTTTCCATCACGAGTTAATTTGATGTATTGAGCGCCTTCTGTTTTCGCTAGTTTAATACCGAGCTTATCTGTTTCTGCTTTCATGTCTTCAAAGTTTGAAGCAACTTGAGGGGCAAGGATAACAAGATCAAACTCTGGCAACATTTCACGGTGAGCACCATAGCCACCTGCTGCTGCTTTCACAGGAACATTGTATTCTGCAGCTGCCTTATTCAAAGCATTCGCAAGAAGTCCACTTGTCCCTCCACCTGCACAGAGAACGAGGACATTTGTTTCTTCAGTGATTGTATTTTGTGCTGCTTCTACACCAGCTTTTTCAAGAATAGCATCTGCTTTTGCAGTGTTGAAGTTTGCGGCAACTTTTTCTTTCAATTCATCATTAGATTTACCTGAACGCTCTTCTTCAAGAATTTGTTCATCATATACTTTAAGGAATGGATAGTAAATGACTACGTCAACCACGATTAGAAGGGCAGCAAGAATGAATGATAGAACTTGGAAGTTCGTACCAAGAACTAGACCTAGTGGAGCTGGAGTTGTCCATGGTAGATTAGCAGTAAATGAGTTCATTCCAAGTGTTTCAATAAAGAATTTGAAGATCCAAACGTTTGCGATTGGAGCAAAGATAAATGGAATGAAGAAGATTGGGTTTAATACAAGTGGTGCACCAAACAAGATTGGTTCATTTACACCAAAGAATGTTGGGACTACTGAAGCACGACCGATTGCACGGTTACGTTTTGATTTTGTTAACCACATGAACATGAATGGAACAACCAGTGTCGCACCAGTACCACCCATGGTAACGATAAACATTTGTGTACCAGAAGTAAGAATCTTGTCAGCGTGCATACCTTGTTGGAGAAGGTTCAAGTTGACTTCGGCATTGGCATAGGTAATAGCTGCGATAGCTGGTTCAACGATAGATGGACCATGGATCCCAACAAACCAGAAGAAAGCAAAGGCACCAAAGATAATCGTAATACCTAGATAACCATCAGCAGCAGAGAATAATGGTGCAAAGAATTTACCGATTGATTCAGCTACGCTTGCACCAACAAAATGACGAGCTAGTAAATCAAGAGCATAAAGTGAAACAACTGAGAGAGTGAATGGAATCACATCTTTAAAGACTTGTGAGATATTTGGTGGAACTTCGTCAGGCATACGAATAGTGACGTTGTTCTTAACACAAACCTTATAGATTGCTACAGTAACAAAGGCAGCAAGGAAGGCTGAAAGCAAACCTTTTGTCCCCAAGAATCCAGTAGCAAGACCATTTTCGATAGGATCAGCTGCCAACATCAACAAACCAACAATCGCTGCTAACAGTGTTGACATATAGTTGATTTGATTGGTTTTCTCCATGCTACGGTTTACTGAGTCGGTCAATGACTTAGCTGTTGTACCAGCTACCAAGAGAGCCAGAATACCCATAGAATAGCTATAAGGTTTCATCAGAAAGGCTACAACTTCATCAGACCATTTAAAGCCCCATGAGTTTGGTACAAAGGCAATCAAGATAAAAATACTTGAGAAGAGAATAACAGGCATACCTGCAATGAAACCATCACGAATGGCACGAAGGTAGATATTACGAGATAGTTTCTCAAAGAAAGGCTTTCCTTTCTCAATAAATGCAATTAATTTATTCATTACTTAACTCCTCTCTTGTAGAGTTCAATTAAATGGTGCATCAAATCTTTTAATAAGATAGTTGTCATCAAGTGGTCTTGGCCATGCATCATGGTTACACTATAGGCTAAGTCCTCACCTGAAGCTTCCTTAGCCAATAGACTTGTTTGCGCGTGGTGAGCCTCTGCAATGCAAGAACCAGCTTCCTCGACTAAGCTATCTGCTTTCGCAAAATCGCCAGCTTCAGCAGCTTTCAAGGCTTCCAATAGTTTTGAACGAGCATCGCCAGCATAGGCTACGATTTCAAAACCTAACAATGTTACTTCTTCTCTATTCATGATAGAATTCTCCTTAGGTATTTTTAATTAAATTTTTATGACAATAAACGTTGGATATGTAGAACTAGATAAACTCGTTCA
The DNA here is from genome assembly GCF_905187495.1 of Streptococcus mitis. GTDB lineage: Bacteria > Bacillota > Bacilli > Lactobacillales > Streptococcaceae > Streptococcus > Streptococcus mitis_CU. Next base: position 149,483 of record NZ_CAJJIB010000151.1, read on the forward strand.
CTTTTATACAAATCAAGACCCGTATGTTGCGTAATCACATCATAGATCTTGGAACCAATCTCGAACGCTTTTGGATAGGATTGTTTAATATGATCTTCCATATCCAGAAGTGATTGGTTATCATCTCTAGATCTGTCTAAATAATCCAAGAAATAATTCAAATGTATCATAAAACGATCATAGAAATGATTATTCTCTTTGGTTCGTTGAATTGCATAGTCCGTTAAAACTTCTTCAACATTCCTGAGAATTTCTTTCCTCTTATCAATCGACTCCACAAGTTCCACTTCATTTTCACCTTCGGCATTAATGAAATGATAAGCAATCCGAATAATTTCGTCCTCAGGAAAATGATCTGCTAGCTTCTGACGATAAATTTCAAAAGCTTCATTTGCGATTTGAAAAGCGACAGGATACTTAGTGGAAATATCTGGTAGATTACTATCCTTGTACCTTCCTTGTGCTAGAGCTTGGTAAGAACAGTAAATATGATCTGTCAAGGTTACGTAGAGATACTCTTGAATTGGATAATGATATTTCTTTGATAGCTTATCAATGATTTCATAGGTCACTGTGATAAAATCAAGCGGAACATCTTTGAGGAGAGCCATAAAGTTTTCTCTTGACTCTTCTGTCTTCATCCGAAAGATTTTCTCAATATGCTGTTCAGTAATCAAATCTCCCTTCCTCTTTCCAAATGTAATCCCCTTACCAATCACAATCACTTCTTCTCCTTTATCATTTCTGACAAGCGAGACATTGTGATTCATTGGATTTAGAATTCGATACATGTCAACCTCCTTTTATATCTTAAAGGTATATGAGTACAAAAAATGACCACAAATGAACTAGAAAATCAGCCGATTTCTAATTCACCTGTGATCATGCCTAATATTACTTAGTAACACTCACCTTGTATTAACTTGTGATTTAAGTATAGCACAAGTAAGTTATTTTGTAAACCTTTACATAAAACTTTTTTTAAAATTTTTTTAGATTCATGTTCCTAACCTAGGAGGACTTGCTTACACGCGTTCTTTCCATGAAGTCGCTGTTGTTTGAAGAACTTTATTGAGCTCATCAATGTTTTCAAAACCAGTTGTGCGAAGCCATTCGCGAGCTGCTGCTTCACCATCTTTGATGTATGCTTCAACTGATCCAGCCCATGTAGCACGGCCACAAAGAACTCCGTTAAAGTTTGCACCTGATTCATGAGCAAATACAAGAGTATCTTGGAAAAGTTTAGCTGATACACCAGCACTCAAGTAGATGTAAGGCAAGTTAGTTGCTTCATCTTGAGCTTTGAAGAAGGCTGCTGCTTCTTCACGTGTGTAAACTACTTCACCCTCAGCGAAGCCTTCAACATATTTAATGTTAACAGGAACTTCTACTTTCAAGACATCAATGTTAAAGCGTGGGTCTGAGAAGACTTTCATAGCACCAATAACTTTGTGTGGTTTTACTTTAGCGTATTCTACAGAACCTGCGTCCGCAATTTTTTCATCGTAAGCAAGGATTTCAAGGAAGAATGGAATATCTTCAGCCACACACTCTGAACCGATGCGTTCGATATAAGCTTGTTTTTCTTGGTTGAGTTCGTCTGAGCTATCTACGTCATAGTAAAGCAAGAATTTAACTGCATCTGCACCTTCTTCTTTAATACGTTTTGCAGACCAAACATCCAAGCAGTCTGGCAAGCGTTTTGTGCTTGTTGTGTCATAACCTGTTTTTTCATAAGCAAGGAGAAGACCAGCTTTTTCATCAAGAGCTTTAGTTGCTGGAAGTCCATACTCAGGGTCAAGAAGCATAGATGAAGCGTATTTAGTCAATTCATCTGCTACCAAGACTTTAAGTTCTTCCATTTGAGCCACTGTTGGTTCTTCTGTTTGGTGTTGAGCCATTAGGCGTTTCAAAGCACCACGTTGGTCAAATGCAAGAGCTGAGATGATTCCATTTTCATCAGAAAGTTTTTCTAAGCGTGCACGTTTTTGTTCTGTTAAAGCCATTTTATACCTCTTTTACTATTAATTGATCATATAGAGCTTGATAGTTGGCCATGTTGACATGACCAGTCATTTTTTCTTGAGCATTGAGCATACCAAGGACATTTGCCTTGATGAGTAATTCTGCATCTGATTCTTTGTGAAGAAGTCCTGAAGAAATTCCTGCCACAGTAGAATCTCCAGAGCCAACAGGGTTGACTACCTGAATTCTAGGAATATCTACCTTGTAGAAAGTGTCACCATGTTTGGCAAAGGCACCGTTGGCACCAAGTGAAACGATAATCCATTCAATACCTGCAAACAAAGGTTCTTGAAGAACTTCTTTTAATTCATCCAAATCCTCAGAAACTTCTCTTCCAAGAAGCTGAGATAATTCCTCATTATTTGGTTTGATGACTGTTGGTTTATGTGGTGATTCAAGAACCGCCTGAAGTGCTGCACCAGAGCAGTCCAAGACAACAGGCTTGCCAGCTTGATTAGCAAGTTCTACCAAGCTCGCATAGTAATCAACTGGAAGACCAGCTGGCAGACTACCTGAGATGGCTACTACTTCAACTGACTCCAAGAGTTTTTTGAAATGTTCCAAAAAGTCTTGACCTTCCTGTTCCAATACTTCAGGACCTTTTTCAAGAACTTCTGTTTGATTATCTCCATGAAGAATAGCGATACAGTTACGAGTTTCTCCCTGAATTGAGAAGAAATCTTTCTTTACTTGATCATCGATATTTTCAACCAAAAACTCACCAAGTTTGCCACCCACTAAACCAGTAGCAAGAACAGAATCCCCAAATTCTGAAAGTACTCGGGTAACATTGAGTCCCTTACCACCAGCCGTTTTGGTTACATCCACCACACGATTGACAGTATCAATCTTCAACTCATCCAAGGGATAGGAAATATCAATGGATGGGTTCATTGTGACTGTTAAAATCATATGTCACCTCTTAGTCGTGGTATTCTCCGCGATCCCATTTTTCAAGGAATTCAGTGAAGAAGTTTGCGTCTGTTTGTTGAGCATTATGACTTTCAACGTGTTCAATTTTCGCAATCAATTTTTTGTTTTCTTCAGATGGTTTGTATTCAGCATGGATGAAAGCTTCGATGATGTCACACATGAGCAATTCACCAGTAATCTTACCACCAAAACCGATAACGTTGGCGTTCAATTGTTCTTTAGCATAAAGGGCTGTTGTCATATCACGAACCAAGGCAGAACGAACACCTGGAACTTTATTTACAGCGTTGTTGATACCAACACCAGTACCACAGATACATACTCCAAGATCAGCTTGACCGCTAGTTACAGCTTCCCCTACTTTTTTACCAAAGATTGGGTAGTGAGTACGTGTATGGTCATATGTACCAAAGTCAATGACTTCATATCCTTTTGATTTCAAAAATTCTGAAACCGCCATTTTTTCATCTGTTACGATGTGGTCACATCCAATTGCAATTCTCATTAGTTATTCCCTCCGATTAATTATATAAATCTAATATCATTTATCCTTACTCAAGAAAAATCAAGATTAGCTTAGGAAGCGAGCTGCGAGCATAACTGAGGTTAGCTAAAGTGAGCTGACGACAGATTATCTTGATTTTTGAAGAGTATTAGCACATTTTGTTCAACATATCGACCCTGATTTGGTGACGTCCACCATCGTATTTACCGTTAACAAATCCTTTAGCAATGTTTTTAGCCAATTCATCACCAACAAGTTGTGCACCCATAGTGATCATACGTGAGTTGTTGTGGCCACGAGTCATATAAGCTGAACGTTCATCAGATACTTCTGCAGCAACCATTCCTTTGATCTTAGTTGCAACCATGAATGGACCAGCACCATAAGCATCAATAACTATACCAAGGTTTTGTTCTTCTTTGTTTACTTCTGCAGCAACAGCAAGAGTCACATCAACAAAGTCTTGACCTTCAGCTGTAACATCCACAACGTGGAAGTTTTCTTTTTCCAAGAAGTCTTTCACAACTTCTTTCAATCTCAAACCTGCAGCATCTGCACCGATAACAATAGACATATTGTATACTCCTTTTATTTTTCTAGGCTAGTAAAGACTTTTATGGTTAGCAGTTTACCTACAAAAAGTTTTCTAGCAGTTTATTGACAAATTAGATTGAATGAGATGAATGACACCTTATTCAAGTTTAGGAAACCATTTCCCTAGAAATAATCTTTCCCCACGAAAGAAAATATAACAATTGATTATTTGTTTGTTACAAACATCATTTGTTGCTTACAAACATAATATACTCCTATTTTCTGAAAAAGTCAACAGTTTATGTTTGTTTTTGTGTTTTTTTAACTAAAAAATTTCGATGTCAAAACCAATTTGATCCACTTGACCAGGTTCTAGGAGGCGAACATTCTTCTTATCTTCTAGATGATCTCCTTCTTCAAGAGATGTTGACAAGCCAGACCATGGTTCAAAAGCAATGAAAGGACCCTTATTCAAAGTTGACCAGATAATAAGATTTGGAAACTCTGCAAAGTGCACTTTCAATCCCTTATCATGTTTACGAGAACGAAGGGCAATTGTTCTAGATTGCAATTCATCTAAGGTGACTGCATCAGTGCTGAAAAGATCATAGCTGAGGTCTAATTCTTTTTGACCTTCTAGCCATGGACTTCTATCTTGAAAATCCAGCATACCTGTTTCTGGGAAAGGACGAGGAACAGAGCAAGTCTCTTCTTTCTCAAACTCTAAATAGTAATCTTCATAGATCTCATCATCCAATAGAGGACAATTAAATCCTGGATGTCCACCAATAAAGTAAGGCACGACCTTGCTAGTTTCTTTATTAAAAATCTTGTATTGAGTACGTACTGTTTTGCCAGAAAGGCTATAAGTGATTTCTAGGCGGAAATGATAAGGGTAGTTCTGATAGCTATTCTCATCGTCTTCAATTGCAAAAGTTACACTCTTGTCTGTCTGTTCAACTAATTCAAATTCTTTCTTGCGAACCAAACCATGACGAGGAATCTTTCCTTTGCTTTCTTGCCCCTTCTCATCTATATAAAGTGCTGTATCCTCTCTCAAAGAACCACAAATGGGAAAGAGAACAGGAGCTTGTCCACTCCAATAAGTAGCATTCCCTTGCCACAAATACTCCAGTCCCTCAGCATCCTTTATAGAAGAAAGAGCCCCACCAAAACTGTTAAATTGAACTCTTAATTGTTCTGATTTTAATTCAATTATCATTATTTTCTCCGATTTCTTGATAGTTTATAAAAAACTAGGCTGTCACTCCTAATGGTATGACAACCTAGTTTCAACAATTTACATTTTATAGGAGCGCATTATTTTGCTTTTGCTGCGTACTCTTCGTTACGTTTGATCATTTGTTTTCTGTACCAAGCAAAGATACCGATATAGAATACAAGGAAGGCTACAGCACCAAGGATTGCTTTGATATCACCAGTTGTAGTGTTACCAATTGTCCAACCAAGAAGTTTTTCGATTGGTCCTTCAAGAGTTGAGTGAGTGATCAACTGAGTTTGGCTCACACCTTCTGGGAAGGCACCTACACCTTTAGCAAGTTCTGTTGCAAATGGCGCGATAAGTGTACCTGAAAGAAGGAAGAGTGGCAACAAGAGTGTTCCGAAGATAATCATACGGAGCAATTTACCACGTGTTACAACCAAGAGAGCTGGAGTAACACCCATAGCGATGATACCTGCAAGTGGCAAGATACCATTTCCGACGTTTGAAAGAAGCACAGCTTCAATCAACATAATTGGTGCAAGTACGTTTGCACAAGCCCAGATTTCAGCACGACCAGCGATGAATGGCCAGTCTAGACCGATGTTAAACTTACGTCCTTCCAAACGTTTAGTAGCAACGTTTGTAATACCTTGTGAAAGTGGTTCTACGGCAGCAATGAACCATGAACCGATAAGTGAGAAGAGTTCCAAAGCTACACCGGCTGTCAAACCAAGAGACAACCAACCTTTGATAACTTCTTGCCAGTTTGCTGCATCTTTAAGTCCATCAACTGGATGTGGAGTACCCATCAAACCGATAACGATACCAAGGATGAAACCGATGAAGAATTTAGATCCCCAGAAACCGATTTTCTTGTTCAATTTTGCAGCGTCAAAGTCATATTTATCAAGACCTGGGAAGAATTTTTCAAAAATCTTATCCAAAACCATGATAACTGGGTTCATCATGTAGTTCATGTGAGTTGAAGTCATTGGTGATGAACTTGGTGCATTAAGAAGATCGTCAAATGTTGGTTTCATCAAGTCAGAGTTGATGATTTTAAGAACTCCTACAAGGACAACTGCTGCAGTCGCGATGAAGAGTGAAACTCCTTGACTAACTCCATTGTTGTCTGCATACCATTTAATCAAAAGACCTGTGATAGACAAGTGCCAGATATCGAAGATATCAACGTCAAGTGTGTCAGTTTTCTTCATAGCAAGCATCACTACGTTGACAATCAACATGATGAGCAAGAAGTAAAGTGTCCAAGCAGATCCCCAAGTGATTGTAGCAAGTGGTGCCCAACCAACGTCGGTGATGTTCAATTGAATACCAGTGTTTTCAACAAATTTTGCAAGTGATGCTGAGAAAGCACCATTTAACATACCAATGATGGCACCGATACCTGTAAGAGCGATGGCAAGTTTGATACCACCTTCAAGCGCTTTGGAGAATTTCACTCCAAAAAGTAGAGCCAATACTGTCAAAATGATCAGCATGATGATTGGTCCACCCATATCCAAGATAGGTTTGAACAGCTTATTGGCTAGTTCGATAATGACATCCATAATAGTTCCTCCCTTTTTATTGTTATATGAATGTTAACAAATTAAAATTAGCTTAATCCGTGTTCTTTGATAGCTGCTTCAATATTGTCAAATACTGGAGCACTCATTGCTGGGATACGGAATAAGATTGGTCCAGCTTCGATAACTGGAATACCTGGGTCAAAACCAAGGTCTGTCGCAGCAATTGGTGTGAAGATGTCATAACCTTTGATAAGGTCTTCATTAACGTCTTTGACCATTACCGCATCACAGTGAACATCGAAACCGCGGTTTGAAAGTTCTTCTTCAAGAGCACTTTTAATTTGGTGGCTTGAGTTAACACCTGCACCGCAGGCAGCAAGAATTTTAATCATATGGATTTCCTCCGATTTAATATTTTTAATAGACAAGATTAAGCAATTGCTTCAGCAATATAAGCATAGAGGGCTTCTGGTTCAGAAATTTTTGATAGGTCTTCAAGATGACCATTTCCAGTAAAGAAGTCCATCAACTGAGCAAGAATGTTCGTTTGGCTTGAACTTGAGTTATTAATGATAAAGAAGAGTAAGGATACCTCTACTTCCTTATCTGGTGCAATCATATTGTGGAAAGTCACTGGTTTTTCTAATCGAACGACCACAACTTTTTCGGCTAGATTATGAACAATATCCGTGTGAGGAATAGCCACATTCGGCAAATCCTTACCCAAAAATTCCATATCTAAGCCAGTTGGAAATGACTTTTCACGCGTGATCAAGGCTTCACGATAGGTTGGAGTTACGATTTCTCGTTCTTCCAATAAAGTTGCAACCTGATCAAAGAGATGTTCTTGATTATCCGCTTCTAAGCAAAACACAAGGTTTTTGTCAAAGAAATGATCTAATCCCATAAGGTTTTCCCTTCTTTCCATTAACTTTATGCTATAAGTATAACACTATATGAAATCGTTGTCAATATTTTTTTGTTGTTTTTTGTCCTTTTTTTGACATTTTTGTTTATTTTTTATCTTTACAATCAAAACAAACATTTAAAACAAACATTTAAAACGGTTTTTAATGACTTAAACAAAAAACAGGATACCAATCCTGCTTTAATAATTATTTTTGAATTGTCCAACTCTCTTCAATCATGGGAAGTAGATTTTTTAATGTTTCTGGAGTCCCTTCTAAAGCAACATATCTGAACTTACCATCACTAGATTTAAAAATCCATGTAATGATGTATTTTCCAGACTTAGAAATTGCGTTAACTACATAGGCTTCATAACCTCCAATAGTTGACTTAGAACCCCATACTTTAGTGAATTCTGGATTACTTTCTTTTGAAGTAAAAATACTATCAGAAATACGAACTGTTTCAAGTTTTTGAAATTCATTATCAGAAATACCAAATTGTTCTGCTTTAAAAGTATTCAAGGTGACAATATTGACATCCGTACCGTCTGAATATTGAATATCATTGCCTCCCTGTACTTCATTGAACTTAATCCAAGACTTTGGTACTTTAACGAACCCATACTCATCAGAACCAATAACTTGACTTTCTTCTGAATTCTGTGTGCTACTAAGAGTGTTTGAATTAGTTGAATCTTGACTAGTTGAAGAGCTAGTTGTTTTACTTGAATTTCCTTGAGTTTGAGCTTGATTTGAACATGCCACTAACGTGACACTTGTAAGCAAAATAGATGCTAAAAGTAAAATTTTTTTCATAATAACCTCCATATGTTACTCTACCATAAATGGAGTTAATTTACAATTTTTAATAAAAACAAATAAAATATAAGAATTTTTTCCAATTTTAGTTCAAACATTGGATTTGATAATATAGAATATACTCTTGATTATGAAAACTGACTAAGTCGTATCGAGTATCTATTTATCCAATTATTGAATTCTATAATAACATTGAATCACTTTCCGAATATCCTTTTTCAACAAATATTTTAATATTCATTGTATTTGCTTGACTCAATCGTATATTCTTACTAAAAGTTAATAAATATAAATATATCGTCGTAAAAAACATAACAATTAAATTACCATATACATAAATATAAATAAGTAAAGAACTGGCAATAACCACATTTATAATTAGGAGAAGCCAATTTTTTAATTTAAAATTACTAAACTTTTCAACTACATGGTAATGACGAGAATTTTCTAATATAAAAATTTTATTAATCATCAGTTTTTGCTTATAAGAATAGCCCAAGCGAAATAATACTGATAATATAACAGGTAATGCAGAAAAGATAAAATACGTAAATCTATGAGATAAAACAAGATTAAATTTATTAAAGCCAATAAATTCTATTAAAAGAATGAAAAAAATCACTATCATTATCGGTAGCATGAAAAATCTACCTAATTTTATATTTTTTGTTATATCTTCTCGCTTATCCTCAGATTGCTTTTTTATCTTATAAAATAAATCAAAATCAATCTTATAAATTTTATAAAAATAACCAAAACAAGTCGTAGATTCACAATCCAGTAACCCGTAACCATTATTTATTTCAATTAATAAAAATCGAGTAAAACCATATAACTTTTCAGTTTTAATTTGTTTTTCTTCTAATACTTTCATCATAAGTTAAAGGAATCGCCCCTTCTTTACTAACAATTATAGATCCAAGCGGTAAAATAGAATCATTATTCTAATTCATTTTCTGCCCCAGTTCTTTATCAATTTTATTTAAAATTTTCCTAGTCATAATAACTTTTAGTATTCCATATAACCTCCGTATTTTACTCTACCATAAATGGAGTTAAGTTACAATTTTTAACTAAAAATATAAAACTCTTGAATGTATTTCAAGAGTTTTATATAGAATCATTATTCTTCATCCATGCTCAAAACGCTGAGGAAGGCTTCTTGTGGAACTTCTACTGATCCGATAGCTTTCATGCGTTTTTTACCAGCTTTTTGTTTTTCAAGGAGTTTACGCTTACGAGAAACGTCACCACCATAACATTTAGCAAGTACGTTCTTACGAAGGGCCTTGATATCAGTACGAGCGACAATCTTGTGTCCAATAGCTGCTTGGATTGGTACTTCAAATTGTTGACGAGGAATAATTTTCTTGAGTTTATCAACGATGAGTTTCCCACGTTCGTAGGCAAAGTCCTTGTGAACGATAAAGCTGAGTGCATCCACCTTGTCTCCGTTGAGAAGGATATCCATTTTCACCAACTTAGATGGGCGATATTCTGACAATTCGTAGTCAAAACTTGCATAACCACGTGTCGAAGACTTAAGCTTATCAAAGAAGTCAAAGACAATCTCCGCAAGAGGAATTTGATAGATAACATTGACACGGTTATCATCGATATAGTCCATGGTCACAAAGTCCCCACGCTTGCGCTGAGCTAATTCCATCACTGCTCCTACGAACTCCTGTGGAACCATGATTTGCGCCTTAACATAAGGCTCTTCAATGGTCGCAATCTTGGTAGGATCTGGGAACTCAGATGGGTTAGACACATCCATAGACTCACCGTCGGTCAAATTAACCTTATAAATAACGGATGGAGCTGTCATGATGAGGTCGATGTTAAACTCACGCTCTAAACGTTCCTGGATAACATCCATATGGAGAAGCCCAAGGAAACCACAACGGAAACCAAATCCAAGTGCCTGAGATGTTTCTGGTTCAAATTGGAGACTAGCATCATTCAGTTGCAATTTTTCAAGGGCTTCACGTAGGTCATTGTACTTGTTTGACTCGATAGGATATAGCCCCGCAAAGACCATAGGATTCATCTGCTTGTAACCATGTAATGGCTCTGCCGCAGGATTGGTTGCCAAGGTAACGGTGTCCCCCACACGCGTATCCTGAACCGTCTTAATAGAAGCCGCAATATAACCAACGTCACCAGTCGCAAGAAAATCACGACCAACTGCTTTGGGTGTAAAAATACCAACTTCTGTCACATCAAAGGTCTTGCCATTGCTCATGAGCTGAATCTTATCACCAGGTTTAACAACTCCGTCCATGACACGCACTTGAAGAATAACCCCACGGTATGCATCGTAAACAGAGTCGAAAATCAAGGCCTTAAGAGGCGCCGTCACATCACCCGTTGGTGCTGGTACTTTTTCTACAATTTGCTCTAGAATTTCTTCTATACCAATACCAGCCTTAGCAGAAGCCAAAACTGCTTCACTGGCATCCAAACCAATGACATCCTCAATCTCAGTACGCACGCGCTCAGGGTCTGCTGCTGGTAGGTCAATTTTGTTAATGACTGGCATGATTTCCAAATCATTGTCCAAGGCCAGATAAACATTGGCAAGGGTTTGAGCCTCAATTCCTTGGGCAGCATCGACCACCAAAATAGCACCTTCACAGGCAGCTAAGGAACGAGAAACTTCATAGGTAAAGTCAACGTGCCCAGGGGTATCAATTAAGTGAAAAATATAAGTTTCCCCATCTTTTGCAGTGTAATTGAGCTCGATGGCATTGAGTTTAATGGTAATCCCACGTTCTCGCTCTAGATCCATGCTATCCAAAAGTTGGGCCTGCATTTCACGACTGGAAACCGTCTCTGTTTTTTCCAAAATGCGGTCTGCTAGAGTTGATTTCCCGTGGTCAATATGGGCGATAATAGAGAAGTTACGGATCTTCTCCTGTCGTTTTTTCAATTCTTCTAAGTTCATGATTCTCTTCCTTTCAGGGTATCTATTTATTATAAATTGTTTTTGACATTTTGACAAGACCATACCCTGCTAGGAGTACTAATCTTCAGCAACAAAGCCGTTATTTTCGATAAAGTGGTGTTCTGTCATCCCTTGGTCAGTAAAGACAATCCCATGAAGGACACCACCATAGACAGCTCCTCCGTCCATCCCAATCTTGCCATCTTCTGTAGTCCAAAGCTCAGCAGTACCACGCTCTTGCTTCAGCAAACCATAAACCGGTGTATGTCCAAATACAATGGTTTTTCCAGTATGATTTTCTGCTTCGTGGAATGGTTTTCTAAGCCAGACTTTTTTATAATCTGTGGTTTCATGCCAATCATCTAAGGTTAAATCAATACCTGCATGAACAAAGATATACTTGTCTGTCTCTACCACAAAAGGCATTTGACGAATGAATTCGACCAAGTCTGCTGCTTCGGTAGCAACACGCTTGGCATCCTCAACTCCATCAACTGGTGCATCCAAGGGACGACCTAGGATAGAGTTAATAGTTGTATCTCCACCATTGCGACGATAGTGGTCATAGCTTTCTTCTGGGTTATCGAGCCAAGTCAAAAACATATACTCGTGGTTTCCTGACAAACAGATAGCCCCTTGATTGTCCACCAAGTCCTTGACCATTTCTAGAACACGGCGACTATCCTCGCCACGGTCAATCAAGTCCCCTAGAAAGAGCAACTGGGTCTGGCCGTCCCATGTTTTGAGAAGGTCTTCCAGCATCCCAGCTTTTCCGTGAACATCTCCAATTACATAATAGTCTGTCATCTTATTTCTCCCTGTTTCTCAACAATTCTCTAGCTTGCGTCAGGGCTGCTTCCGTCACATCATCACCTGCCAACATCTTAGCAACTTCTTCCACTCGCTCTTCAACCGTCAAGAGACGAACAGTCGAAACTGTTGAATGGTCATTGCTAATCTTCTCAATAAAGAATTGATAATCTGCAATCGCAATCACTTGTGGTAAATGGGAAATAGCTAGAACCTGCCCATGCTGACCAATTTTATGAATCTTCTGTGCAATGGCCTGAGCTACACGGCCTGAGACTCCTGTATCCACTTCATCAAAGACAATACTTGTCTTGCCTTCTTTACGTGAAAAGGCAGACTTAATAGCTAGCATGAGACGAGATAATTCTCCGCCAGATGCAACCTTGACCAAGGGTTTAAAGTCTTCGCCAGGGTTGGTTGAAATGTAAAACTCGACCATTTCATTGCCCTCACGACTGAATTTGCCCTTGCTAAAACGAACCTGAAACTGGGCTTTTTCCATATAAAGATCTTGAAGCTCTTGTTTAATCTCTGCTTCTAGCTGCTGAGCCAAGTCATGACGAGCAGATGCAAGCTGACCTGCCAAATCGACAAGATTAACTTCCAATTTCTTGAGCTCTGCTTCCATGTCCTCAGATGAAAGATTATTGCCTGTCAAGAGATTGTATTCTTCCGTAATCTTAGCAAAATAAAGCAAGACATCGTCTACAGTCCCACCATACTTACGGGTAATAGTATGAAGGAGGTCCAAACGATTCTCAACCTGCATGAGACGATTGCCATCAAAATCAAGGTCTTCAATAATAGCTTCCAAACGTTTGCTAATGTCTTCTAAGACATAGTAGGTCTCAGACAGTGAGCTTGAAATTTCACGGTATTCAGGGTCATACTCTTCGACACTTTCCATGTCATTCATGGCTGAACGAACATTGGCCAGACTTGAAAAGTCTTCATTGTCCAACATACTGTAGGCATTGGTCAGCGTATCCGCAATATTTTTATGATTAAGAAGTTTATCACGTTCTTGGTTGAGAGACAGGTCTTCTCCAGCCTGCAAGTTTGCCGCCTCAATCTCTGCCATTTGAAATTCCAACATTTCGATACGTGCCTTATGTTCTTGTTGGTTTTTCTTGACTTCCAGAACCTGCTTACGCATTTTACGGTAGGCATCAAAACTCGTTTGATAGGTTTCTTTCAAGTCCCAAAAAGCTGCGTCCCCAAATTCATCCAACATCTGGATGTGCAGTTGAGGACGCATTAACTCCTCTTGGTCATGCTGACCATGAATATCCACCAGATGTTGCCCAATGGCACGCAAAACCGACAGATTAACCATCTGACCATTCACACGGCTAATACTACGACCATTTTGTAAGATTTCTCGACGGATGATAATTTCATCACCCAATTCCAAACCTTGCTCATCAAAAATTTCCTGCAAAAGGCGGCTATTCTCAACTGAGAAAAGCCCCTCTATCTCTGCCTTTGACGCACCATGACGAATAACATCTGTCGTCGCACGAGCCCCCAACATCATATTCATGGCATCAATGATAATCGACTTCCCTGCACCCGTTTCACCAGTCAGGACAGTCATTCCCTTTTCAAAATTGAGGGAAATAGCCTCAATAATGGCAAAGTTTTTTATCGAAATTTCAAGTAACATATAGACCTACCAATTTTTTACTTGTTCAAAGATTTCCTCAGCTAGACTTTCACTTCTGGCAATGACTAAAATCGAGCTATCATCAGCTAAACAGCTAAAAATCTTGTCAGCAAAAGTCTCGATTAACTGAGCTTTTACAAAAGCTGTATTTCCTGGAATGACTTGGAGATTGATCATCTTGTCCATCAATTCAGCTGATTCAATATTGTCTTCAGCCAGTTGCAAACTTTTTACGATTGATTTTGGCAATTCATAGACATAGGTGTTGTCTCTCAAAGGAATTTTGACAATGCCTAGCTCTTTGATATCCCGTGATACCGTTGCCTGAGTGGCAGTGATCCCTGCCTCTTTCAAATGTTCTACAATTTCTTCTTGTGTACCGATTTGATAATCTGTCACAAATCGTCTAATTTTTTCAAGTCTCTCTTTTTTATTCATTTTTAAATTGACTATGCGCCCTCTCTACTACTTCTTCAATTTCAGCAAGAACCTGATTGCTTGATGACTCTTCTTTTTTCAAATACACTAAAAACTCAATATTTCCATGACCGCCTTGGATAGGAGAAAAATCCAATCCAAGGACTGAAAAGCCTTCCTCTACTGCCATAGCTGTTACAGATTCAAGGACATTCTGATGAACTTTAGCATCTCGAATAATTCCATTTTTCCCAATCTGCTCACGTCCTGCCTCAAACTGGGGCTTAACCAGAGCCACAACCTGACCTTGATCAGCCAACACACGGTGCAAGGCCGGCAAAATCAGACTGAGGGAAATGAAACTTACATCAATACTGGCAAAGCTCGGTTCCTGCTCGAAATCAGTCTTTTCAGCATAGCGGAAATTGAACTGCTCCATGCTGACAACTCTTGGGTCCTGGCGTAGTTTCCAAGCCAACTGATTGGTCCCAACATCCACTGCGTAAACAAGTTTAGCTCCATTTTGCAACATGACATCGGTAAATCCTCCAGTAGAGGCACCAATATCTATGGTTGTTGAACCATCTACAGAAACATCAAAGATTTGTAAGGCTTTTTCTAACTTTAAGCCACCTCTACTGACATACTTGAGTTTTTCACCCTTGAGTTTCAGCTCAGTGTCATCGGAAATTTTCTCTCCTGGTTTATCAAACCGTTCTCCATTCAGGACTGCTACGACTAGACCAGCCATGACACCGCGCTTGGCTTGTTCTCGCGTTTCAAACAAGCCCTGTTTATAAGCTAGTACATCCACTCTTTCCTTAGCCATTGATTCTCAAACTTTCTACTACTCTTACAATCGATTCTATCTCAAAGGGAATCTGTTGGGCAATTTCTTCTAATTTTACATTAGCTTGATCCAGAGTTTGGTTACAAAAGGCAATAGCCTCTTCCAAGCCCAACAAGGCTGGATAGGTTGATTTTTCTGCCTGTAGGTCCTTTTGTGGTGTCTTACCGATTTCCTCAAAACTAGCTGTCACATCTAACACATCATCTCGAACTTGAAAAGCAAGCCCAATCAATTCCCCAATAGTTTTCAGCTTTGCCTGTATTTCAGGAGCCAATTCAGCAATAATAGCAGCCGCTTGGAAGGGATAGGCTAGTAGTTTTCCAGTCTTATTAGCATGAATAGTCTGGAGTTCTTCCAAAGACAAGTGTTGGTGTTCACCCTCCATATCCAAAACCTGCCCTGCCACCATACCCAGACTACCTGAAGCAAGGGATAAGTTGGAAATCAAGTCTACCTTAATCTGACTTGGCAAATCTGCCTGCGCTATCAAAACATAAGGATCTAGGAACAAGGCATCTCCAGCCAAAATCGCCATAGCTTCTCCAAATTTTTTGTGATTTGTCAAGCGCCCCCGACGGTAATCGTCATCATCCATAGCTGGAAGGTCATCATGAATCAAACTCCCCGTATGAATCATTTCCAAGGCAGCAGCCACCTGCGCGTGAGCCGGTTTAATAGCGACCTGCAAGGCTTCCAGAACTTCTAACAGAAGAAAAGGCCGAATACGCTTGCCACCAGCATGAATAGAATAGAGAACAGACTCTCGCAAACTAGAGGCAAACTGCTGGTCTCCATAAAAATCTTCCAAGGCCGACTCGACAAGAGCTAATTTTTCTTGCTTCTTCATTCAAAATCACTTTCTGTTCCGTCTTCTTGCATAACCTTGACCAAGGTCTTTTCAGCCTTGTCCAGCGTCGCTTGGAGCTCTTTTGACAAGACCATACCCTTTTGAAAGGCGGCAATCGCATCTTCTAGAGCAATTTCACCATTTTCCAAACTTTGGACAATGGTCTCCAGTTCTGCTAGATTTTCCTCAAATTTCTTTTGTTTTGACATCTTTAACCTCTAATTCTACTCGACCATCCCGCATCAAAAGCGTCACTTGGTCTTTTTTCTTCAAACTCTCAACCGAATCTACAACGGACTCTTCTTTTTTGACAATAGCATAACCTCGCGCCACAATTCGACTGGTATCCAACATCAGCAAAGCTTCTGAAAGACGCTTCACTTCAGCAACCTTGGCATCATAGACTAACGCCATCTGGCTACGGAGAAGCTTATCCAACTGGCCTAGACGGTCTTGATAACGCTGGATTTTGGTAACAGGTGATAATTGTACCAGTCGATGGGTCCTTGCTTGGACTAGTTGGTTGCTGTCAGAAATCCGTGTTCGCAAACTTTGTTTTAAGCGCAGTTGCAGTTGATCCAAGCGTTGCAAATAACCGTCATACAAGCGCTCTGGCTGTCTAAAGATAACAGACTGACTGCATTTTTTCAAAGCTTCTTGTTTCTTAGATAGCACATTTCGAACTGCCGTTGCCATCCGTTTTTCCTGATTTTGCAAATGAGCTAATACATCCAACTTGGTCACAGGTGTTGCCAGTTCTGCTGCAGCCGTTGGCGTTGCCGCCCGACGATCTGCTACAAAATCTGCCAAGGTCACATCCGTCTCATGCCCCACACTAGAAATAACTGGCAAACGAGACTCAAAAATCGCTCGTACCACAATTTCCTCGTTAAAGGCCCAAAGATCCTCGATAGAACCTCCACCACGACCAATAATCAGCAAATCTAAATCGTCCCGTTGATTGGCACGCGCAATATTTCGAGCAATTTCCTCCGCAGAACCTTCACCTTGAACCTTGGTCGGATAGAGAAGAATATCGACACCTGGAAATCGCCTGCTGACGGTCGTGATAATATCTCGAATCACAGCTCCACTGCGACTGGTCACTACTCCAATTCTCTTAGAAAATTGAGGCAGAGCTTGCTTGAAGCGTTCTTGAAACAGGCCTTCTTCTGTCAATTTTTTCTTGAGTTGTTCAAACTGTATCGCAAGTGCACCAACTCCATCAGGCTCTGCCTTTTCAATGATGATGGAGTAGCTACCGCTCGGCTCATAGACCTGTACACGCCCAATCACATTGATCTTCATCCCTTCTTCCAGGTCGAAGCCTAATTTCTGATAAATCCCAGACCAAATAGTCGCTTGAATAACTGCATGGTCATCTTTTAGGGAGAAGTATTGGTGAGTAGGTCGTTTACGAAAGTTGGAAACTTGACCAGTTAAATAGACCCGTTCCAAGTAAGGGTCTTTATCGAATTTCATTTTCAGATACTTGGTCAAAGTTGTTACCGATAAATACTTTTCCATCTCCACCTACTATTCATTTTCTTGCTCTTTCATGGGTATTATTATACCAAAAATATGCCTAAAAATCTCCATTTATGTACCATTATGAGGGAAAAATAGAAAAAGGAGGCAAGGCCTCCACATCTGTTTATTTACTATTTCGAGCTTCTTCCAAAATCTTAGCAATCTTGGTCGTCAACAGGTCAATAGCCACTGTATTGCTGACTCCCTCAGGAATGACGATATCCGCATAACGCTTGGTTGGCTCGATAAACTGGTGATACATGGGTTTGACCACACCTAAATACTGGTCAATAACGCTATCAAGGCTACGGCCACGCTCCTCCATATCTCGCTTGATACGACGAATAATGCGCACATCATCGTCTGTATCTACAAAAATCTTGATATCCATCAAATCGCGCAGACGCTTGTCCTCCAAGACTAAAATTCCCTCAACGATAAAGACATCCTGAGGCTCCTGACGATAGGTCTTGCTACTTCGTGTATGCTCTGTATAGTCATAAGTCGGAATGTCCACCGGACGCCCTGCCAACAATTCTTTAATCTGCTCGATCATCAAGTCTGTATCAAAAGCAAAAGGATGGTCATAGTTGGTTTTGACACGCTCTTCAAAGGTCAAGTGAGACTGATCCTTATAGTATGAATCATGCTCAATCATGGAAATCTTTTCATCAGGAAAATGCGATAAAATGGCTCTTGAAACACTGGTCTTACCCCCACCAGAACCACCTGTCACTCCGATAATGATTGGTCTATTTTGCATGCTATCCTCCGTTTTTTTATCCGTCGTCTATTCTATCACATTTTTTGCAAAATTTATAGTCTGATTTGGATAGTCTAGGGGAAACAACACTCCTTACACCCCAGTTAGATTAGCTAAAAACTTTCCTTGGCTTGTAGAGATTACCTCGTTTTTCTAGAATGGCTAGCAATTTATCATCTTCAAAGGCAGCTAATTCTTGTTCTGTTTGGTCGAGCTCGATAAAACGACCAAAGCGTACTTCTGTAGCCTCTTCTGAACTTAGGAAAACTTTGACGAGGTCCCCTGTTCCAATCTCTAAAGGATGGAGAAAGTCCAGCTGACCAGCCTCCACTTTTGCAGCAATTTCTTCCAAGGTAAGAGCGTCTTCTAGCTGTAAACCAGCTGCACTAGTTCGAGTTAGATGTGACATATGGGCAGCATAGCCCAATTTTTCTCCCAAGTCAACCGATAAGGTACGAATATAGGTTCCCTTGCTACATTTCACACGAAAAGTAAAGCGTGCAAGATGCCCCTCATAAGAAATCGGACTTGTTCGTTCAAATTGATAAATGGTCACCTGACGTTCTGGACGCTCCACTTCCTGACCAGATCGCGCATACTCATAGAGCTTGCGACCATTGACCTTGACAGCAGAATACATAGGTGGAATCTGGGTAATAGGCCCAGTCAGACTGGCTATTACTTCATCAACAAGCTTTTCATCCAAGTGCGACAAAACAGGAGTCTCAGCGACCACTTCCCCACTGGCATCCTCAGTCGTCGTGGAATAGCCAAGAGTGATTTCCCCCTCATAGACCTTGCCCTCATCCTGCATAAACTCGACCATGCGGGTCGCCTTGCCAACCGCAATAGGCAAAACACCCACTACATCCGGATCCAAGGTCCCACCATGACCAATCTTCTTGGTTCCCAAAATCTTACGCAGTTTAAAAACCGCATCATGCGAGGTCATCCCCGCTTCTTTTTTTAAGTTAATAATACCGTTCATTGTTGCTTTCTAATTCCCTTTTCACTTTACATCAACATATTCTATCTTAAACAGATTTTAAAACTATATCAGTTCTTTTTTCTAAATATTTCCTAGCTTCCTGCACATAAAAGAGTTCTGGATTTTCATGGGCGATACTTTCAAACAAACTTCGGGCACGAGCTTCATCTCCTTTTAATTGGGCATTGAGAGCGCCGTAATAAGAAAACACGATTCGAGCTAGCTTACTTTCTGGTTCAGTAATGTCGAAGTAGTCGTTCGCTTCTTTATTGAACACAATATCTTTTATGGCTTGGGCTTGAGCAACAAGTGTAGCTTTGCCTCCTTTAAAATCTGGTGCCTTGGACAATTGTTCCTCAAAGAAAGCAATATCTTGCGCATCTTGAAGATGAATGGAAACTGTTAATAGTTCAAAGCTTGATATTAAAAACGCAGGGGTTCTGAATCTCTTCCAAATTTTTTTCAAATCATATTTGGACATTTTTTCCTTGGCAGCTTGAAAATCTCCTTTTAAATAAGCCACTCGACCTTGGATAATTTGGTAATTCTCACGATATGTTGCCCTAAAGGGCTTAATAGATTTTTCTGATTGAACTCTTAACATGTCTTCATATAGCTTAAGATCAATAGAATCGTGTAACACTAGAACAATAACTTTTCTAGATACAAATCTTAAATAAAATACAAAGCCGAGAACTAAAAAGACAATAACTAATAATATGAATCCCAATATTTCCAAATTGCTTTGAAATACTAAGCATACTGCCATCACATCCAAAACAAGTCCAATAATTGAGCAAATTAGAATAACCCTATCAAGTTGTAAAAGAGTGTTTTCTGTCGCCGAACCAACTATTTTTTTTACTAATCTCATATATTACTCTCATTTCACTGATTCTAAATATTTTTTCGCTTCCTGAACATAAAAGAGTTCTGGATTTTCATGAGCGATACTTTCAAACAAACTACGAGCACGAGCTTCATTTCCTTTTAGCTGGGCATTGAGAGCTCCGTAATAAGAAAACATGATTCGAGCTAACTTACTTTCTGGTTTGGTGGTGTCGAAGTAGTCGTTTGATTTTTTATTGCAATAGATATCAACAATAGCCTTTAAACTCAAAATTTCTTTCTGATATTTTAAAAATTGCGATTGAACATTACTTGTTAGTTCTTCTATTTCTACCATTAATTCTTGCAATTCTAAATAATCATTCAAATGAACCAAGTTTAGGATGCTATAATACTTGATATGAAATATATAGTAGAGACTTTTGAATTTTTTTAGATTACTATTTTTTATTTTATTCAGCAATTCTAAACTATCTTGGAAGTGTCCTCTATAAAAGGATACTCTTGCATTTGCCAAATATTTTGGAAGAATCTGAACATTTCTATTTAAAGAATTTGCATCAGCTCTAGCAACTATATCCTGATACTTTGTTAAATTGATATCCTCAAATAAAATTTCAATTAAAGCCCTATCTAGTAATAATTTAGATAGAAGAATAAACAATATAAGAAGGACAAGAAATACTGTTAATACCTTTGTGTAAGTGGTCGATGAATGGTTAAAAATATAAACATAAAACATTACTGTTGAAAACACTAAAAAATACAGCAAATATTTAAATATAATTTTAAGAAAAATTAATTCAATTTTATCAGCTGACCATGTTCTAATAATTTCTATAGTCCTTTTCATATAACACTCCTGTTTTTAAGATAATCTCACTCCCCCTTCAATGCTTCAAATTTCGCTTTCATGGTTGGATTTTTACGGGTCAATTTTTTAACAGAAACATCTTCTAATTTGTTGTTAGCTAGACGGAGTTGGTTTTCGGATGTGGTTAGGAACTTCTTAACCTCTTCCATGCGTTTGATGGCCTTGTCGATTTCATCGATTGCTTTACCAAAGTTAGTTGAAGCAGAGTTGTAGTTCTTGGCAAAAGCTAGCTTAAAGGCATCCAAGTCTTCCTCAAAATGTGTAATATCTATATTTTGTTCACGGACAAGTGCCAACTCTTGCTTGTATTTTAGAGAATTTAGCGCCGCATTGCGTAAGAGACCAATCAACTGGATAAAGAATTGAGGACGAACTACATACATCTTTTCGTACTCGTGGCTGACGTCTACAATCCCTGTGTTAAAGTAGTCATTATCAGCCTCAAGCATTGTCACCAAAACCGCATACTCACAGTTCTTCTCCCGACGGTCCTTGTCCAATTCCTTGTAAAAATCTGCATTCTTGTGCTTCTTCTCTGTTCCATCTGCTTCATTCTTCATCTCAAACATGATGGAGATAATCTCTACCCCATTTTCATCGCATTCACGGAAGATAAAGTCCCCCTTAGACCCACGCGCAGAAACCTTGTTATCCTTCTCAAAGTAGGCATTTGGAAAGGCAAAACTGCGGACCTTGTTAAACTCACTCTCTGCATAGTGTTCCAGACTTTCCCCGATGGCTTTTGTGGATTGTTGGGCTTTGAAATTCTTATAAAATTCGACTTGTTCACTAGCTGCCTTGAGTTGAGCTTCGTAGTTTTGCTTAACTGAAGCAAGAGAAAGCTCGTTTTCCTTTTCTTGCAAGAGGAGCTGATTTTTAACCTGGTCTCGTTCTTTTTCTAGGTCAGAAAGGGTCTTTTGTAGTTGATTTTCATGTTCCAAACGCAAGGTCGCCAACTGGTTTTCCAAGGCCTGCACTTCCTTGTCCTTTGCTAATAAGGCCTGATGGCTTGTCTGTTCAACTTCTTTCTTGGCCAGTTCTTTCTCTGTATCAAAGTTTTGGATTTGACTCTGTAATTGCGCAATTTCTTGGTCTTTTTGAGCTAGTTTAGACTGTTGTTCATTCATGACCTTTTGCTCAGCCAAAGCCAGTTCCTGCTTCATGCGATCGTGTAGTTCCTTATCAAACTCTACTGTTCTCACTTGGGATAAAAGTTCAGCATACTGACTTTCATTTACTGTAAAGACTTCCCCACAGTTGGGGCATTTGATTTCGTTCATAACTTTCCTCTTTCTAGACTTCTTTAACCATTATATCATGCCTGAAGGAAAATCAAAAACAGCGAGTCGAAACCCACTGTTTATCTTCTTTTTCTTTAAATTTTTTCCAAGGCCAAGCGCAAATCTTCGATCAAATCATCTACATTTTCAAGTCCGATTGACAAGCGGATTTGGTTTGGTGTGACGCCAGCTGCTTCCAGGTCTTTTTCTGACAATTGACCGTGAGTGGTTGTCGCAGGATGGACAACAAGCGATTTAGCATCTGCCACATTTGCAAGGTCAGAGAAGATTTCTAAATTGTCAATTACCTTGCGTGCTTCTGCCTCTCCGCCTTTGACATGGAAGGTAAAGATTGAACCCACACCTTTTGGTAAATATTTCTCAGCCAAGGCATGATAAGGACTGTCTGCAAGTTTTGGATAGTTGACCTTTTCTACCTTAGGATGGTTGACAAGGAAATCAACAATTTTCTCTGCATTTTGCACATGGCGTTCCACACGAAGTGAAAGAGTTTCAAGCCCTTGGAGCAAGAGAAAGGCATTAAATGGTGACAAGGCCGCCCCTGTATCACGAAGCAATTGGACACGAACAGCGATAATAAAGGCTGCAGCACCCACATCACGAGTATAGCTTAAGTTATGATAACTTGGGTCTTCCTCAACAAATTGAGGGAATTTCCCTGAAGCCGCCCAGTCAAAACGACCACTATCGACAATCACTCCTCCAATAGTTGTACCATGCCCACCGATAAACTTAGTCGCAGAGTGAATGGCAATATCTACACCATGAGAAAAGACATTAATCAAGTAAGGTGTGGCAAAGGTATTGTCAGAAACAAGTGGAATCTGGTGTTTATGCGCAATCTCAGCCAATTTTTCTAAGTCAGGAATGTTAATCAAAGGGTTACCCAAGGTTTCAATCAAGACAAGCTTGGTATTGTCTTTGATAGCTGCTTCTACTTCCTCCAAATTATCCACATCGACAAAGGTTGTTGTGATCCCATAACGAGGAAGGGTTTCTTTCAATAGATTGAAAGTCCCACCGTAAATAGTTGATGCTGCTACTACATGGTCACCTGCGTGAGCAAGCGCCAAAATCGTATAAGTCACTGCGGCCATACCTGATGCTGTTGCAAGAGCTCCAACACCACCTTCAAGGGCAGCAATTCTTTCTTCAAAGGCAGCTGTTGTAGGATTGGTGATACGAGTATAAATGTTCCCTGGTTTCCTCAAGGCAAACAGATCGGCACCTTCCTGCGTGTCATCAAAAACAAAGGATGTTGTTTGATAAATCGGCACTGCACGAGACTTAGTTGCTGGATCCACAACTTGACCAGCATGCAATTGTAAGGTTTCAAATTTAAAATCACGAGTCATAAGGCTACCTCCATATAGTTTCATTAAGGATATTGTAGCACTATCTACCTATCTTGACTAATACCTCTTTTCTATATTTTGATATAAGAAGTGGCTATTACTTCTTACAAAATCGAAAAAAGCACGAATCAATCGTGCTCATTTTCTTAATCTACATAAGTATCTTCATTTTTATTGAGGAAGGCATATGGAAGACCCATCAAGAGGCCTCCTCCGATAAAGTTTCCAACGAAGGTTACACCCCAGTGACGAAGCATATTTCCAACACCGAAGTTAGCAATTGAATCCGCAGCAACACTGAATTTTACAATCGCGAAAGAAGCAAAGTTCGCCGCAATGTGCTCGTTTGTTAAGAATACAAACATGTAAATCGCTGACAACACAAGCCAAAGTTTGGCACCACCATCTTTGACCAAAACAAATGACAGAATCGCAATATTTACGAAAATATTTGCCAAAATCGCCTCAAGCAAGATTAATTCATTTGAGCGGCCTAACTTCATCTCAACAACCCCTGAGATGAAACTATCGTGTGTCAGATTTGCATAGGCTGCCGAATGAGCAAATCCCCAACCTGCTATCAAGGCTCCGATAAGGTTGAACAAGGTACAGTAAAGTAAAATCTCAGCTGTCTTTCTCCAAGAGATTTTTTTCAAGAAACTACCCGCAGTCAAGAACATCATGTTTGATGTTACCAACTCGGCATTCAAGAAAACAATGTAGGCCAAGCCCCAAGCAAAGACAAATGGGAAGAGGAAGCGTCCACTACCAGGTACGATTTTATTAATCAAGTCAGCCCCAACTGCACCAGCAGCAGTACTGAAGGTTAAAAAGGCACCTGCAAACATCGAACGAATTGCATACTTAAATTTGCTTTGACTATAAAGACTTTCTTTCTTCTTGCAAGCAAATTCAATCTTTGAGATAAATTCTGAAGAAACCATAATAAACTCCTAAAACTTTTTTACCTGATAATTATATCACAAACTTTCGATTTCAGGAAGCGTTTTCTGTATTTCATAACCGTTTATTTTGAAACTCTATCTATAAAAAAATCAGTAAAATCTAAGATTTTACTGATTTTATCTTTAATAACGTTGTTTATATGGTTGATTGAAAGCTGTTAGAATTTCTTCAGGTGTTTGTGAATAATCTTTTGTATCTTTCAAGTCACCTTTTACGATAATACGTTCTGTCGCATCATAGTCAACACAAGTTACAAGTGTGATTTCATCAACTCCAGTACGGTCATCAATCTCATCAACGCGATCTGGAGTCACATGCTTCACTTCACGGATTTCATAGGTATAAACTTTATCCTTATCAGTAAGATAAATTTTCATCCCATTTTTAGCGCGTGATAATGGAGAAAAGAGCATTTGGCTGGCGTTTTCCGCCGTGAAGATGTGATGGCTCGCAAGGGTATAGTTTCCTTTCCCCATCACTTGATCACGCTTCATTGTACCGGCTCCATAGAAGAGATTGACATTATCAAGCCCTTTAAAAATAGGCAAGTTAATTTCTACCTCAGGGACAGCAATTCCACCGATAACTGGCAATTTTTGCGAATCCCATTGTGAGGATAAGACAGCTTCTGACGAGATGGCTTTTACGGAATCAAAGTCAAAATTCCCTTCTGTATCTTGATTTTCTTCCAATTTTTCTTTTGATACCTGGCTGACTTGGTATTTATTGGTATTCCAAACCATGAACATATCACGAATTTTTGAATTGAAAATCAAAGCTATTGACAAGATGATTAAGAATCCTGCCAAGATATTGATTAGTAAATTTTTACGGTTTGTTTTCTTTTTGTTCTTTTTATGAGACATTATGCTTCACCTTCTGTTTCGTTTTCTGTCCCAACTTCTTCTTTTTCTGCAGCTGCAACCGTAGTAAAGGTTACAATTTTAGCATCTTGATCTAGGCGCATCACTTTAACTCCCATAGTTGAGCGACCTGTTTGTGAAATATTGGCAACATTGGTTCTAATCATGACACCAGTATCAGTGATAATCATCAAATCTTCATCGCCTTTAACGGTCATAAGACCAGCAAGAGAACCGTTTTTTTCTGTAATCTTAGCGGTTTGCATCCCTTTACCACCACGACCTTTAGTTGGATATTCGGTCGCAACTGTGCGCTTACCATAGCCCTTTTCTGTGATGATAAGAACCTCGTCCTGGTCTGTAATCACACTAGCACCAACAACTGTGTCTCCGTCACGAAGGTTAACACCTTTCACACCAGTTGCGATACGACTCATACCACGAACGGCTGATTGATTAAAGCGAACTGAATAACCAAACTTGGTACCAATGATAATGTCCGTGTCCTCTTCTGTCAGCAAGACATTAATCAACTCATCTTCATCCTTGAGGTTTAAAGCCTTAAGTCCATTTTGACGAATGTTAGCAAATTCCTTAACGCTGGTTCTCTTCACAATACCATGACGAGTTGTGAAGAAGAGGTAAGCATCATCGCTGCGTTCAGATTCAACATTGATGATGGTCTGAATACTTTCACCTTCATCCAATTTCAAAAGATTGACAATTGGCAATCCCTTAGCAGTACGGCCATATTCAGGAATTTCATAGCCTTTCAGGCGATAAACCCGTCCTTTATTTGTAAAGAAGAGTAGGTGATCATGGGTACTAGTTGACACTAACTCACGAACAAAATCGTCATCCTTAACACCTGTACCTTGAACACCACGCCCCCCACGTTTTTGAGCAGTAAACTCAGCTTGGTCCAGACGTTTGATGTATCCTTTATTAGAAAGAGTGATCAAGACATCAGCTTCTTCAATTAGATCCTCATCTTCAAGACTCAAGACTTCACCGACCATCAATTCCGTACGACGTTGATCACCAAACTTACGCTTGACTTCATCTAATTCATCCTTGATGATTTGAGAAACACGTTCGGACTTAGCAAGAATATCTGCTAAATCTGCAATCAGAGCCAAGAGGTCATCATACTCAGACTGAATCTTATCGCGTTCCAAACCTGTCAAACGACGAAGACGCATATCAAGAATGGCTTGACTTTGACGTTCAGAAAGCTTAAACTTGCTCATCAACTCAGCTTGTGCTTCCGCATCCGTTTCACTAGCACGGATGATACGAATCACTTCATCGATATGGTCTAGCGCAATCAAGAGACCTTCTAAAATATGAGCACGCGCTTCCGCTTTTTCCTTGTCAAAACGTGTCCGACGAACAACCACTTCTTTTTGGTGCTCAATATAAGCATCCAAAATCTGACGAAGAGACAAGATTTTCGGTACACCGTTCTGAATCGCCAGCATATTGAAACCAAAGTTAGTTTGCATCTGGGTCATCTTGAAGAGGTTATTGAGGATAACATTTGCTGAGGCATCGCGCTTAACTTCAATAACAAATCGAACACCTTCACGGTTTGACTCATCACGAACTGCTGTAATCCCCTCAATACGTTTTTCCTGAACCAAACGAACAATATGCTCATGCACCTTTGTTTTATTGACCATATAAGGAAATTCTGTTACAACAATACGCTCACGGCCAGTTTTAGTTTCTTCAATTTCAGTACGTGAACGAAGGACAATAGAACCTTTACCTGTTTCATAAGCCTTATGAATACCTGATTTCCCCATAACAAGAGCACCAGTTGGAAAATCTGGCCCAGGCAAGACTTCCATCAAGTCCTTAGTGGTCACTTCAGGATTGTCCATAACTAACTTCACTGCATCAATGGTTTCTCCCAGATTATGAGGTGGAATATTGGTTGCCATCCCAACCGCAATACCAGTTGCTCCATTAACCAAAAGGTTAGGAAAGCGTGCTGGCAAGACCAAGGGTTCACGTTCATTGGCATCATAGTTATCAACGAAGTCAACAGTATTTTTATTGATATCACGAAGCATCTCTAGAGCAATCTTGCTCATACGTGCCTCAGTATAACGCTGGGCGGCAGCACCATCACCATCCATGGAACCAAAGTTCCCATGACCATCTACAAGCATGTAACGGTAACTCCACCATTGAGCCATACGGACCATGGCTTCATAGATAGAGGAATCCCCGTGAGGGTGATATTTACCCATGACATCCCCTGTAATACGAGCAGATTTTTTATGAGGTTTGTCTGGAGTAACACCCAGTTCATTCATTCCGTAGAGAATCCGACGGTGGACGGGTTTCAAGCCATCTCGAACATCAGGAAGAGCTCGCGCTACGATAACACTCATAGCGTAGTCAATAAAGCTCGTCTTCATCTCCTTTGTCAGATTGACATTCACTAAATTTCTATCCTGCATTAATAAATGCCTCATTTCACTATTAGTAATTAACTATATTATACCATAATGTCCGCTATATTTCAGGTATCTAAAACCACTAAAACGTTTACATCAAGAACTGAAATGTATATCCGTGACAAAGCTTTTTAAAAGTGATAAAATTGAAATAACTGGGGAAATCCCTGAATAAAATTAAGGAGATGTTTAGAATAATGACTTCAACTAAACAACACAAAAAAGTTATCCTTGTCGGTGATGGTGCTGTAGGTTCTTCTTACGCTTTTGCACTTGTTAACCAAGGAATTGCACAAGAGCTTGGAATTATCGA
The DNA here is from genome assembly GCF_905187495.1 of Streptococcus mitis. Classification (GTDB taxonomy): domain Bacteria; phylum Bacillota; class Bacilli; order Lactobacillales; family Streptococcaceae; genus Streptococcus; species Streptococcus mitis_CU. The sequence continues at coordinate 177,774 of NZ_CAJJIB010000151.1, forward strand.
AATTCCACAATTGCATGAAAAAGCTGTTGGTGACGCCCTTGACCTTAGTCACGCCCTTGCCTTCACTTCACCTAAAAAAATCTATGCAGCTCAATACTCTGACTGTGCAGACGCTGACCTTGTTGTAATCACTGCAGGTGCGCCTCAAAAACCAGGTGAAACTCGTCTTGACCTTGTAGGTAAAAACCTTGCTATCAACAAATCAATCGTAACTCAAGTTGTTGAATCAGGTTTCAAAGGTATCTTCCTTGTTGCTGCTAACCCAGTTGACGTCTTGACTTACTCAACTTGGAAATTCTCTGGATTCCCTAAAGAACGCGTTATCGGTTCAGGTACTTCACTTGACTCAGCTCGTTTCCGTCAAGCACTTGCTGAAAAATTGGATGTTGATGCTCGTTCAGTGCACGCCTATATCATGGGTGAACACGGTGACTCTGAGTTCGCTGTTTGGTCACACGCTAACATCGCTGGTGTAAACCTTGAAGAATTCCTTAAAGACACTCAAAATGTTCAAGAAGCTGAATTGATTGAATTGTTCGAAGGTGTTCGTGATGCAGCTTACACAATCATCAACAAAAAAGGTGCAACATACTACGGTATCGCAGTAGCCCTTGCTCGTATTACTAAAGCAATCCTTGACGATGAAAACGCAGTACTTCCACTTTCAGTATTCCAAGAAGGTCAATATGGAGTTAAAAACGTCTTTATCGGTCAACCAGCTGTTGTAGGTGCACATGGTATTGTTCGTCCAGTAAATATCCCATTGAACGACGCAGAAACTCAAAAAATGCAAGCATCTGCAAATGAATTACAAGCTATTATTGACGAAGCATGGAAAAACCCAGAATTCCAAGCTGCTTCTAAAAACTAATTTAGATAGTAATAACTCCTTGAGTCATCAGGGAGTTATTTTTTATCTGTATTTGAACTAAACATTTTATGAAGTATACGTAAAAAACAACATAACTTTAAAAGCTATCGTGTCACAGTTTGGGCATAAATCCGAAAACTACCAATTAGATCTATCCTCACGTTACAAAAAGTCTGTAGCAAGCAGTATTTGACGAACTTGATACCGTCGCATTAAATCGAAAGTAAAAAGTTTTGCCCCATTTGTGCTCCATAGACAAAAAAGAGCCCATCATACAGGCTAGAAAGCTTGATATGATAGGCTTTTTAATGTTAGATTAACGTACTGTACGGATACGCATTGTGTTTGTACGAACAGCTTCTCCAACTGGTACACCAGCTACGATAACGATATCGTCACCAGATTGTACAAGTCCTGCTTCAACTGCTTTACGTTCAGCGATTTCGAACATATCGTCAGTTGATGATGGAGCATCTGTCAACATTGGGATAACACCCCAGTTCAACATCAATCCACGTTCTGTCAATTCGTCGAATGTCAATGCCAAGATGTCAGCATTTGGACGGTATTTAGAGATCAAACGTGCAGTGTGACCTGTCTTAGTAAGAGTTACAACCAATTTGATATCCATTGAGTTAGTAGCATCTTTAACAGCTGAAGCCATTACTTCTGTCTTAGAGTTACGTTCAAATGAATCTGAGTTCAAACGACCGTATTCGTTAAGAAGAGTTTGAGCGTTCTTGTCGATTGTAGCCATTGTAGTTACTGACTCAAGTGGGTATTTACCATTTGCAGACTCACCTGAAAGCATTGTTGCGTCAGTTCCATCGATAACAGCGTTAAATACGTCTGATACTTCTGAACGAGTTGCACGTGGTTTTTCAGTCATTGTTTCAAGCATGTTTGTTGCAGTGATAACAACTTTACCTGCAGCATTGACTTTAGTGATGATCATTTTTTGGTAAACTGGAACCATTTCGAATGGTACTTCGATACCCATGTCACCACGAGCAATCATGATACCATCAGCAGCTTCGATGATTTCATCCAAGTTATCGATACCTTGTTGGTTTTCGATTTTAGCGAACAATTGAACATGTCCATTTCCAGTTTCTTCACAGATTGCACGAACTTCGTTAACGTCTTTAGCAGTACGTACGAATGAAATCGCGATGAAGTTGATACCTTGTTCAAGACCGAAGCGGATATCATCGTTATCACGATCAGCAAGAGCTGGGAAAGGAATTTTAGTGTTAGGGATGTTAACACCTTTTTGTTTAGCAATTACGCCATCGTTTTCAACTTCAACTTCAAATTCACGAGTTGCATCATCTTTAGCAACCACACGAAGACCAAGTTTACCATCGTCAACCAAAACTTGACGACCAACTTCAACATCATCATAGATATCAAGAGCACCAGCAACGTTCAATGCAATCACATCACGAGTTGATTTGATTCCTTGTTTAGTCGCAACACGGATTTTCTCACCAGTTTTGTATGAATACTCTTTAGCTTCACCTTCGAACAATTCTGTGCGGATTTCTGGTCCTTTAGTATCAAGAAGGAAACCAACTTTTTTACCTGCAAGTTTTTCTGCGAGTTTAACAGTTGCCATACGCTCACCTTGTTCTTGGTGGTCACCGTGTGAGAAGTTAAAACGGAATGTGTTAGCACCAGCTTCAATCAATTTAGCAATGTTTTTAGCTGAAGCTTCTACATCAAGTTTTTCACCCCAGTATCCATCATCACCGAATTTTTTACCACCACGGATTTCTACCGCAGGTCCCAAAGTTGCAACGATTTTTACACGTTTATTCATGATTTTTGTGACTCCTTTATATATATGACCTTTTTGGTCTTATTAACTAAATTATAAATTATGACAAGCTCTTATTCAAGCTAGATAGCTCAAGGTCAGCCTTGTGTGGGTTGTTAACCACAATCTTACCATCTGCAGTAAGGCTAAACAATGCTCCTTCTTCTGCAGTTCCAAGAATTGGATTTTCAACCATTTTCTCGTTACGGATACCAACCGCAACACCACCGATACCTTCTTTAAGAAGTTTAACAGCATGGGCACCCATACGTGACGCCAAAACACGGTCACGCGCAGTTGGAGAACCACCACGTTGAATATGTCCAAGTTCTGTCACACGAAGGTCGCTTGTATCCCCAGCTTCTTTTAGTTTTTGACCAAATTCAGCTGCTGACATAACACCTTCTGCCAAGACGATGATATTGTGTTTTTTACCACACTCATAACCGCATTTAATGCTTTCAACGATATCTTCAATCTTGAATCCTTCTTCAGGAATGATGATTTCATCAGCACCAGTTGCAATACCAGCCCAAAGAGCGATATCACCAGCGTTACGTCCCATAACTTCGATAACAAATGTACGACGGTGACTTGATGATGTATCACGAATCTTATCGATAGCGTCCATAGCAGTCGTAACTGCTGTGTCAAAACCGATTGTAAAGTCAGTACCAACGATATCGTTATCGATTGTACCTGGAAGACCGATAGCTGGGAAGCCATGCTCAGTCAAACGCATAGCACCGTGGTAAGATCCGTCACCACCAATAACAACTACACCTTCAATCCCGTGTTTTTTCAATTGCTCAATCCCTTTAAGTTGCCCTTCAAGTTGAGCGAACTCTGGGTAGCGAGCTGAGTGAAGGAAAGTACCACCACGAGAAATGATGTCCCCTACTGAAGCTGCATCTAGGGGATGAATTTCACCGGCAACCATACCAGCATATCCATCATAGATACCAAACACTTCCATTCCTTCTGAAATTGCTTGACGAACAACTGCACGGATGGCAGCGTTCATACCAGGGGCGTCTCCACCACTAGTCAAAACAGCAATACGTTTCATATTGGTTATGCTCCTTTTTCTTTTAACATTCTTACTGATTATACCACATTTACGTTGAAAATTCTTCTATTTTCCGTAATTTTAGCGATAAATCGTTTTCATAACGATTCCATTCAATTTCGCCTCTAATTCATCAGATTTAGCTACAAAATGGTTTGGAGAAACAATTGTTCTCTGCTCCTCTTCATACCTGATAATGACTGGGATTGGGCCTTTATACTGGTCTAAAATACGTGACATTTCTTGATCCGAGTCATGATTTTTCACCTGAATCCAAAAGCGCTCAGCCACTGCTTCTCTTATTTCTTGTGCAATCATTTGCAGACGACCGTCACGTGACTGGACTTTCCCTTTGATATAGTAGAATGCCCCTTCTCTTACTTCCTGACCAATCTGTCGATATAAATCTGAAAAGAAGGTAACATCCAATTTTTTCTTACTGTCATCCACCTGTAAGAAAGCCATATTTTCACCCTTTTTGGTACGAATTACTTTTATCTTCTGAACTTCAACCAATATAATAGCATAGCTATTTTCTGATAAATTACTAATAGGAGTGATCGGATAAATAGCCTTACTTGCAATAGCTTGTAGTGGATGTTTGCTGACGCCTACTCCTAGAAGCTCTTGTTCCATGTAGAATTTTTCTTGCTCCGTCCAGTCCTCCGAATCTTGCCAACTATAGATGGTCTCTCCAAATAAGCTTCCTAATACTTTCACAAATTCAAATAGATTAGATAAGTTATTGAATACTTTTTTACGATTTTTTTCAAATGAATCGAAAAGACCAACTTTTACCAAAGGTTCCATCAAGGGAAGTTTCAAATAATTCTCAGGTAGTTTAGCTAAAAAATCTTCAATATTAGAATAAGGTCTATGTTCAATAATCCAAAGCGCCAAATCCTTGCTGAGCCCCTGAATCGATTTCAAACCTAGATAGATAGACTTGTTGGCAATTTTATCATGATAGGGAATGGTATTGATGGACAATGGCACTACTTCAAAGCCTGCTTCAAGTGCATCTGTTAGGTAATCACTGTTGGAAGAATTCAACATGATCTGATAAAAAATAGTTGGATAATGCGTTTTGAAATAGGCCAACTGGAAGGCCAAGGCTGAGTAGGCATAGGCGTGAGATCGGTTAAATCCATAACCTGCAAACTTCTCCATGACATCAAAGACCTGCTCTGCCTTTTCCCTAGTATGACCAGCTTCTAATGCTCCCTGAATAAAGGATTCCCTCATTTCATGCATGGCAGAGGCATCCTTTTTCCCCATAGCCCGACGTAAAATATCGGCTTTTCCGAGGCTAAATCCAGCAAATCGCTGAGCAACCTGCATAACCTGCTCCTGATAGAGCATGATGCCGTAGGTTGGAGCCAAAATATCCTCCAGAGCTGGATCTAGAACAGTCACTTCTTCCTGCCCATGTTTTCTTGCCACAAAATTATTGATATAGTCACTAGCACCTGGTCGATTTAGGGAAGTAGTTGCTACGACATCTTCAAAACAGACAGGCTGAACACGCTTGAGCAGGCGAATAGCACCAGGTTGCTCAAATTGAAAGATACCTTTTGTATTACCAGACGCAAACAAAGCTAGGGTGTCGTTGTCTTCTAAATCGATTTCTTCAATTTTCAAGTGAATACCTTCTGTTTCAGCAAGCAACTCTTGCATTTTCTGGACAAATGTCAAATTTCGCAATCCCAGAAAGTCCATTTTCAATAGCCCGCTAGATTCAACTCCATGAGCATCATACTGAGTCAGTGGAATTTCGTCACCATGCTTTAGTGGGATATAGTCTGTCAAATCTTGGTCACTGATTACAACACCAGCCGCATGGACAGAGGTTTGTCTTGGATATCCCTCAATCTTGCAGGCAATTTCAAAGGCTTTTTGGTATTCTAACTTACTATTGATTTGTTGACGAAACTGGAGGTTACCCTCATAGGCCGACTTGAGATTATCACGAAAACTGATTTTCTTAGTAATTGCAGATAATTCATACTCTGGCACACCAAAACGTTTCAAGACATCTCGAAGAGCTTGCTTGGCCCCAAAGGTAGAAAAAGTAACAATTTGAGCCGCATGTTTACTACCATATTTATTACCAACATATCTGATAAAATCTGGACGATAAATATCTGGAATATCAATATCAATATCAGGCATGGTATAGCGTTCACGATTGAGGAAACGTTCAAAAATCAGATTTTTCTCTACTGGGTCAATCCCTGTAATGTCTAAAGCATAGGAAACCAAGCTACCAACTGCAGAACCTCGTCCCATTCCCATATAATAGCCATTCGAACGTCCAAAACGCAACAAATCCCAAACAACCAAGAAATAATCATCAAAGCCCATATCATGAATAACAGCCAATTCTTGGTCTAGACGGTCTTGATATTCTTTACCAGTTAACCCCTTCTGAGCAAGCCCCAATTCAGCACGTTCTCTCAACTCTTCTACTGCTGGTCTAGCTGGATTAAAGCGAGGCAATTTCAGACTAGTATCCAAGTCATAAGAGATACCTGAAATAAGCTTTTCTAAATTGTCCAAGGCTTGCGGAAAACGTTCTTGGAATAGTTTCTCTAAAGAACTAGCTGATATAAAAACATCTTGTTTCGAACGCAAAGAGACTTCTCTGAGCGGTAGATTTTCTTTAATCGCTGTTAATACTTGAAGAACTTCTCTATCCTTACTTTCAAATGTATTGACCCGATACAATGGTAAAATAGGATGGTGAAATTCGCTGGCCAGTGTTTCTGGGTAAACCCCTATATAGTAATCACAGCCTAGATTTAACAACTCAAGCTCTTCAAAATAAGGCACAATTACCACAATATCCTCTAGATACTGAGATAGAACTGACCAACTTTTCTCCCCCTGCATCTTGGCTGTTGAAAGTTTCATCAACTGCTGATAGCCCACACTAGATAAAGCTAAAAAGCGCAGATTCACATCCTTATCATCTACAATCACATTCATTTCAATCCCTAACAAAGGATGAATGCCGTATTTTTTTGTAACCTCTAGAAAGTCGAAAGCCCCATAAAGATTGTCAATATCCATCATAGCCAGATGAGTGTAGCCGAATTCTTTAGCTGCTCTCACATACTTGTCGATTGAAATGACACTCTCCATAAAACTATAGACTGTTTTTGTATCTAGTTGTGCGATCAATTTACACTTCTCCTCTATCGTTCTCACTATATTATACCATTTTCAAAAAGAGAAAGAAAAGAACCTGAGATAGTAAATCTCAAGTTCTTTCTTTATCTGATTGCAAGTCAGCATCTAATGAGAATCAAAATGATTATTCTTCATCTTCTCTTTTCTTACGAGCAATCAATCCAAATCCACTTAGGGCTCCTAGAAGTCCAAGTGCTGCAAGGCTAGCATGATCTTCTGTACCTGTATTTGGAAGTTCACGTTGACCATCCATGTATTGAGGTGTAGAAGGCGCTGCTGGTTGAGCTGGAGTTGCTGGAGTACCATTATTATTTCCGTTGTTATCTCCATTATCTGCAGGTGTTACAGGTTGTGGAGTTTCTGGTTCTGGTTTTGGCTCAGGTTTTGGTTCCGGCTTAGGCTCTGGTTTAGGAGTTGGAGCTGGAGTTGGACCTGGGTATGGAGTTGGATTTGGTGTAGGATCCTTAGGAATGTAGTTGATTGGTGTATCTTGCGTTGGATCACCAGGTACGTCTGGTACTTCGTATCCTTTCGTTGGATCATTTGGATCAACTGGTTTCAATGGTTGACCTTCTGGGTCTACAGGGATAAATCCTGGTACATAAGGCACTTTAGGTTTATCTGTTCCTGGTTTAGTTGGATCTTTAGGATCGTTTGGATATGTGATTGGATTTGTTGGTGTTCCTGGGATATTTGGAATCCATGAACCTAACTTATCGTAAATCACTGTTTCATTGATATCCTTGATTGTATCAGGAGTTACTTGTACATCTTTAGTTGATGATTCTAGATCACCAGCTTTAGCGATGTATCCTTTCACAACTGGTACTTGGTAACCGTTGAAGATATCATCGTTACGATCTGTTGTCCATTCACCATATGTGATTTCACCAGTTACTAAGTTAACTTTCGCTTCACGAGTGAACTTGATTGTTTCAACACGAGTTTCAGAAACTTCTTTTCCATTGCGATCTACATACTTGATCGTACGTGTAGCTGATTTCTCAGTTACAAGATCTTTCACAGTATTTGGCCATACTGGGCTGTTTGGATCGTTAGGGAATACTGGTTTACCTGGTTCTGGTGTAGATGGTGTCACAGGTGTTCCATCTGGATTCTTCGGTAAGTTTGGATCAGTTGGATCTACTGGTTTACCTGGTGTAACTGGAATAATTCTTTCAGCTACTGTTACAGTGAAGATTTGATCTACAGATTTATCTTTATCAAATACTCTGTCTGTATCTTTAGATGGGAACTCGTTCTTAACGACTCTGTATCCAGCTTTTTCAAGTTTTTCAATAGTCTTAGTTACTTCATCAACTTTAGACTTAGTGAAGTTCGCTCCTGAATCACCTTCATCAATTACTGGAGTTGATACTACTTTACCTTTTTCATCTACGAAGTTAGTGATAGCTTTTTGTTTATCAGTTACGTAAGTGATTCGCGTATCAGTTCCTGGATCTGTTGGTACTGGTGGTACTTCATATCCTTTAGTTGGATCGTTTGGATCTACTGGTGTTAATGGAACTAGTGGGTTATCCGGACTAATTGGTTTAGTTGGATCTTTTGGCACCACCGGTGTAGTTCCTGGGATATAAGGCACTTTAGGTTTATCAGTTCCAGGTTTAGTTGGATCTTTTGGATCGTTTGGATACGTAACCGGAGGAACTGGTGTAGAACCTTCTGGTACTTTTGGAATCCATGAACCAAGTTTAGTGTAGACAACTTCGATATTTTCATCTTTAGAGTCTGCAGTTAATCCTGTTGTAGCTGCTACTTCTTTTTGTTTGGCATCTTTCAGGATGTAGCCTTTAACGACTGGTGATTCAACTTTATCGAATGTTGTATCTCCATCTTTAGCTGTCCAGTTACCGTAAGTGATTTCACCTGTTACTGAATTGATCTTAGCTTCACGATTGAATGTAACTTTATCAGTTACTTTCTTAGCTACTTCCTCACCTTTTTCGTTAACATACTTAATTGTACGGTTCACGTGGCGAGTTGTATCAATCTTCTTGATTAGATCTTCAGTCCATTTTGGTCCATCAGGGTTCTTAGGATCGATTGGTTCACCTGGTTTTGGTTTATTTGGATCATTTGGATTTTCTGGATCTACTGGTTTGATTGGCTCAACGTGTGGTTTAACTGTAACTACGAAGCTTTGATCTACTTTCGTATCTTTATCGTAGTTCTTATCTGTAGCAGTTGTGAATCCGTCACTTACTAAGTCATATCCTAGAGCTTTCAATTCAGCAAGTTTAGCTACTGTACTGTAGTCGATTGGTTCTCCAGATTTACCTTCTAGGTTATCTGTGTGAAGTACTGTTCCTGTTCCTTCTACCACATAAGTTACTTTCGCTTTTTGAGTATCTTTCTCATAAGTGATTTGCGTATCTTCTGTTGGATTTTCAGGTGTTGGTGGAACATATCCTTTACTTGGATCGTTTGGATCTACTTGTTTCAGTGGATTTCCATTTGGATCTTTTGGAGTTGTTCCTGGAACGTGAGGAATCACTGTTGTTGGTGTTCCTGGTTTAGTTGGATCTGTTGGATCGTTTGGATATTGAGGTTTCTCAACTTTTGGAACTTCGAATCCTTCTGGTACTTTTGGTACATATTTACCTAGTGGTGTGTAAACAACATTTACTACAGAATCAGCTGCATCGTGAGCTACGTTCTCTACTTTTTCAGCTGCTTTAATATCCGCAACGTATCCGTCGATAACTGGTGATGTTACTTCAGCTAATGTTTGAGGTTCAGTCCAATCAGAAGTATAAGTGATTTCACCTGTTACTTTGTTTAAATCACCTTTACGAGAGTAACGAAGTTTTTGTTCTACAGTAGCTGCAGCTTCTTGACCACGTTTAGCTTCTTCTACTTTATCAGTATTAGCGTATCTGTAGTTGATTGTACGATTTACTTCATCTAGTAATCCTAGTTGTTCGTATGTACGTTGTTTTGGATCTCCAGGTACTTTGTCTCCTGGTTTTGGAGTTGTGTTTGGATTGTTTGGATCTAGCGGTTTATCTGGATCGATTGGAGTGATTCCCTCTTTAACGATTACATAGTAAACTTGACTAATTCCATCATTACCTTTGTCATCCTTGTCATCAAATGTACGGTTAGCTTCTGCGTAGAATGCTACACGTTCTGCTGTATAAGCTGCATCAGTTGGAGCAACAACATCATAACCTTTAGCTTCTAATTCAGCTTTAACGTTATCAATGTTTGTTGTCTTGATTGCTTTACCTGTATCTCCTGCTTCCGCAACTGATACGTGAACTGCAGTACCATCCTCTTTAATGAAGTGAACTAGAGCTACTTGAGAACCATCTTTAACATACGTAATTGTAGTGTTTTGAGTTGGATCTTCTGGCTGTTTCGGTACTTCATATCCTTTCGTTGGATCGTTAGGATCTTTCGGAGTTAATGGTTTACCGTTTGGACCTACTGGTGTTGTTCCAGGGATGTATGGTACTACTGGAGTTTCAGTAGGTGTTCCTGGTTTTGTAGGATCTTCACTGGTTGGATCTTCATATGGTTTTGGTGTTAAGTCAGCATCCGCTGGAGGTGTTACTCCTTCTGGAATTACTGGCACATATGAACCAAGTTTGCGGTAGATGATTGTTTCTTCGCTATCTTTATCAGTAGCTTTAACCTCTGTACGCTCTGTAGATTTAGCTGCTGAAGCTACATATCCTGGTTTGTTTGGAGTTGTTACAGCGTCGATTGTTGTATCATTGTCTTTAGCTGTCCATGTACCAAAGTTAGAGATTGCTCCTGTTACTGGATCTAAGTCAGCTGTACGAGTGAATGTTAATGTTTGTACATTGTCAGGGATACCTGCATCTGATCCGTCAGCTAGTTTGTAGTGAACTGTGTGTGTTACTTCTTCGATTAATCCTAATTCTTTGTAAGTACGTCCTTTTGGATCGTTTGGTACTTTGTCTTCAGGTTTAGGAGTAACATTTGGAGTATTTGGATCTACTGGCTTACTTGGATCGATATTTGCTGGTTTGGTAGTATAGATTACTGTTTCAGTAATATCCTCAGCAGTTGCTGTTACTTCTGTCGCTGGTACAGTCTCTTTATCTGGAGTGAAGTTTGTAACTTTTGGTGAAGTTACAGCTTCAAATGTTTGAGCTGGTGACCATTCTCCGAATGTAACCTTACCAGTTACTGGATTGATAGTTGCTGAACGTTTGAACTCTTTAGTTTCTTGTACTGAATCAGCAGCCTTTGAACCATCTGCGTAAACATACTTGATTGTACGTTTCACTTCCTCTTTACGTCCGTCTTCTAACTCTTTGATTAACTCTGGAGTCCATTTTGGTCCTGTTGGATTATTTGGATCGATTGGTTGATCTTTAGTTGGAGTTGGGTCGTTTGGATTTACAGTAATTGGCTTAGCAGTTACTAGGACTTTGTATACTTGGTTAGTCTTAGAATCTGCATCGAATGTACCATCTGTTGGGTAGTTGTTTTCTACAACTGTATAACCTTTAGCTTTTAGTGCTTCAATTGTTGCTGTTACATCTGCAGCTTTAGTGAATGCTTTTCCTGTATCACCAGTATCTACTACTGATTCTGCAACTGCACCTTTTTCAGTCTTATCCGTTTCACTGTTTACTTCGATGAAGTGAACAATCGCTACTTGTGATCCATCTTTAACATAGGTAATTGTAGTGTTCTCTGTTGGATCTGTTGGTAAGTCTGGTACTTCATATCCTTTGCTTGGATCGTTAGGATCTTTCGGTGTTAATGGTTTTCCATTTGGTCCTACCGGTGTTGTTCCAGGAATGTATGGAACTACTGGAGTTTCAGTAGGTGTCCCTGGTTTTGTAGGATCTGCTGGAGTTGCATTTGGATATGGTTTTGGATTTAGGTCAGCATCTGCCGGAGGTGTGATGCCTTCTGGTACTACTGGTACATATGAACCAAGTTTACGGTAGATAATTGTTTCTTCACTATCTTTATCCGTAGCTGATACATTTGTACGTTCTGTAGATGTTTTCGCTGAAGCCACGTATCCATCTTTATTTGGTGTTGTTACAGCATCAATTGTTGTATCTCCACCTTTAGCTTTCCATGTACCGTAGTTAGAGATTGCTCCTGTTACTGGATCTACCTCTGCGGTACGTGTAAATGTTAATGTTTGTACATTATCAGCGATACCTGCATCTGAACCGTCTTCAAGTTTGTAGTGAACTGTGTGTGTTACTTCTTCAACTAAACCTAGTTCTCTGTATGTACGTCCTTTTGGATCGTTAGGAACTACATCATCAGGTTGTGGAGTAACATTTGGATTTGTTGGATCTGTTGGTTTGTTAGGATCTACAGTTGTTGGTTTTGTAGAGTAGATTACTGTCTCTTCAAAGTCTTTATCTGTAGCCGCTACAGTTTTCGCTGGCACATCTGCAACTGTTGGTGTTACACCTGCAACTGCCGCAGTGTATTTCTCAAGTGTTGGAGAAGTTACTGCTTCGAATGTTTGATCAGCCGACCAATCTCCGTATGTGATTTCTCCTGTCGCTACATTAATCTTACCAGAACGTGTGAATTTAAGTGTTTTGACTTTCTTATCAGCTACACTTGTTAAATCAGATTCTGCTACTGGAGTACCGTCTTCGTATACATACTTAATAGTACGTGTTACTTCTTCTTGTACTTTCACAGCATTGATTAATGCTTCAGTCCATTTTGGTCCATCTGGATTATTTGGATCGATTGGTGTTACACCTGGAGTTGGTTTTGGATTTTCATTACTTGCTGGTTTTGTTGGATCAAATGATGGAATATCAACTACCTTAGCTTTGAATTTCACAACATATTCTTGATCAACAGCTGCATCTTTATCGAATTTATCAGTTGATACAAATCCATTATTTACTAATTCGTAACCTTTTTTCTTCAATTCGGCAATTTTAGCTTCAACTGAAGTTGCTGTTGTAGCTGGGTAAGCTGCTTCAGATTTACCTGTTACTGCGATTGGATCTGCAAGACCTGGAGTAATGACTTTATCTGTATTAGTAGGGTCTACTTCTACGAATTTAACTACAGCTTTTTGATCTACTGGAGAGTATTTAACAGTAACTAGCAGTTTATCTGGACTTGATTCTGGATCGATGTCCGCTGTTGCTTCTACTAGGGCATTGTCAGGTAAATATCCTGGAACAGTAGGAGATGTTACATTATTAAATCTTCTATCACTATCTTCTTGAGTTACTTCTGTTTCCACTCCTGTTGTTGGAGAAATCTTCGATATTTTTCCTGCTGAAGCTTCCCATTTACCATAACTAACCGCTGCTTTTGCTTCTGCTGTTGCGTTAGCTTCTTTAGCTTTATTTTCTACAAACTTAAATAATGTAGCTTTTGCATCTTCAGCTGCTTTAGAATTTTCTCCACTTGCTTTTACAACATCATTATATTTTTTATATTCTTCTGGATATAATCTTGAAGTTGCTGCAAGATCAAGTTTACGAGTACGCGTAAATGTTAGAGTTTCTTTTACTCTATCCGCTTTGTCATTATCATTAACTTTTACAAATGCTTCTTTTCTATCAGCTGGAATTTCATCAGCTAGATTTTTGTCTGCTACATCTGCTACTGCTTTATCAGCATAAACATAGTCAATATAACGTGTTACTGTTCTCGTTTCGTTGTCTGAAGCTGAAAGTTCAGTTTTCTTATGACGTAGATATACGTTGAATGGTTGATCAACATCTTTATCATTATCAAATGTGCGTCCATCTGCGATAGCCTTACCTTGAGCATCATTTGTATAGTCATCTGTTACTAATTCATAACCAAGATCCTCATATTTCTTAATAGTTTCTGCTGTTAAGTAAGGAATCTTCGTATGAGATTTACCTTGAAGTTTCTCTACGTTATAAGTTGTTTTCGCATCTGGATTTGTTGCAGGAGCAGTTGCCGCTGTTTGTATTTCAAGAATACGAGCATCTCCTGTTGCATCTAAGTCGATATACGTTACATTCGCTTTTTGTTTATCAGCTTTATAAACAACATACATATCGAAGTCATCTTTGTCGTCTGAACGAACTTCTGATACTAATGGTTCATAAGCTCCAACGTCTTTCGTATTATCAGCTACTGGAGTATATAATCCAACAGGTTGTTTACCATTGTGAATGTGTCCCATCTTACCATCAGCATTCGGTGTGAAGTTAGCTGTTACTACTTCAGCAGTGTATCCTTTAACAGTTGGTGAGATAATTTCTTTGAATTTAGAGTTTGCATCACTTGAAGCTGTCCATTTACCAATGATAATTGAACCTTGATTGAACTGTGTTCCTGCTGGGATAGTATCTCCAACTTTATAAACATGGCCAGTTGCATCTGTAACTTGGTTCGCAGTTGTAATCGCAGTATCAGTAGTTCCTGCTTCAGAGAAGATCTTGTATTCACGAGTATAGTCAATCGTTTGTGTACGAGTAACTGGTGTGTTATCGATAGCTACGATTGGATCATTATCTTTATAAGAATCTTGACTTGCTGGATTATCATTATCATTTTCGTATACATAGTGAATTGTACGAGTAATCGATGCTTTTGATTGTGGTTTAACTATTGGAATATATTTCGCTTTACCATAGTCAGTTCCATATTTACTTGTTACAGAATCCCCTGCTACTTTATCGTTATAGTCGATATCAGGTTGTTGTTTTACTACACCTGTACCTGTACCTACGAACTTAGGATGTGGAGTAAATTTAATTTCACCACTATCTTGATTTAATGTGTACGTACCTTCATTTTCGATTACGATTTCTGTATCTGTTACTTTAGTATAGCTACGAGGTACTGTTGTAACTTCTCCAGTTTCAGGATCAATATGAACTGCATCTGGAAGTTTAGAACCCATTAAGTTCTCATACGTTGTTGCTTCGCGAGATCCTTTTGGAACAATATCATTGTTAGCGTTGTATGTTGTTCCGTTTAATGTGACACTCTCACCTTTCGGAACAAGCTGATCCGCTGGAGTCTCTTTCCCTAAAACAGAGAATTTATCAGCCGTAACTTGTGGAATAGTCTCACCATTTTGATATGTTTTCTTCCATGTAGTTATTTGAGCTCCTCCAGTTATCTTAAGTGGAGTAACAAGTTGATCACCTTTTTGAACTTTACTTCCTACTGGAATAACAACATTTGCTCCATTTCTTAAAACTGTTGTCGGCTCTGTAACTGTAGGTTCTGCACCTTCTAAAATTGCTCCTGCAGGTACTGAACCAGTACCATATCGAACATTACTTACAAGTACATCTCCTGTTCCATTAACTGTCACAGCTTCAGTTTCAGCGATTCTTGTATTTGCAGGAATCTTATCAGCCGGTTTGAATGTTGCTGTGTTTCCACTAGGTAATGTTACTTCTGTTTCTTTATCAACTTTTGTATCTTCAGTATATACTTTTCCAGGAATTTCTTTTTTAGTTGCTAAAGTTGGTTTTTTAGTTTTATCTAAAATTGCAAAATTCGCTGTATACTTCGTATCTTCAATCTTATCATTTGTTACTGTTTCAACAGTTGCATAAGCAGGAATGGTTGGATTAGATTTTTGCTCGGCACCTTGTACATCTTCTGTAATTGTGTCTTCACCTACTGGACGTACGTCAATAACAGTTGGAATATAGCTAGTATCCATTGATTTGTAGCCGTTATTTCCATTATTTACATTTTCAAGAACCTTGTCTTTTTCTGCTAGTGTAGTAGATGTTTTAGAAGCTTCGATAGTATCATTTGTTGCTTCCCAACCAGTTGAACTATTGTTATCATCCCATGCACGAACTGCAATACCTTTTGCTGTACCTACATATGCGTCTACCGGTTTAAAGGTTAAAGTAGTTTCATATAGACCATTACCAATAGAAACATTCTTACCGTTACTTGCTGGGTTTACTTTATATGTACCTACTTCATTTCCTGCAGTATCATATTCAGTATATGTGTCAAGTAAGTATTCTGTTTTGTTATTCAATGGATTTGTAATTTTTAGACCTTTACCGAGAACTTTATTGTTCTTATCTTTAACGGTTACATACTCTCCAGTGAATACTGTTGCACCATTACGTTCAACGAAAACTTTACCATTATCACCTTTACGATAGTTTGATGGTAATTCGCTATCTGTTGGTGTGTACGCTTCTTCTGACGCCACTTGTTTATCTGTTAAAACAATTTTCGGTGGTAAGCTTTCATTTTCAATCTGAGCCCATTGTTTATATTTGGAATCTTTGTTTTTACCACTAGCTGTAAACATCGCATTTGTTGGTAACTTAACAGTTTGTTCACGACCTTGGAAGTCACTGGTTTCATGTTTAGTACCGCGTGGCATGTGAATCACATGTGTTTCAAAGTCTTCTACTTCCCCTGATGATGCTACACCTGTTGGTTCTAGAATTTCATCTTTAGTTAACGAAATACGTAAACGCACACCTAAGCTATCTGCTGAAGTATCTAATAATTGAGGTGTATTTTTAAATTTAATATTGTAAGTTCCGTTTTTGTTAACTTCTACAATTTCTGAAGATTCATTAAGATCGAATTTACCATTATTATTAAAATCTACCCAACCACGAACATAGGCTTTGTCATTATTGACACCAAGATTAGCACGAACTCCTTCAAGAACATATTCATTTCCTTGTGCTTGGCGGAGTTTATACTCAGTTGCCACCGCTGGATCAAGTAATTGACTTTCTCCTTCATCGCCAAGAGTACCTTCACCTAAAGCACCAGTTGTATGGTTATAAACCCCACGGATTGGAAGCTTCGTTTGAGGATTTGCCATCTCAATAACATCACCTTGATTCAAAAGCACACGAGTGTTATCAGCTTTTTCAATAACAGCATTTCCATTTGGTAATAATAAGTATTTACCTGTCACACCCTTATCTGTTGTTACAATTGTTTTTCCTGATTCTAATGGTGTTTCTTTATATTTCTCAGATGTGATTAAGTCATCTAGTACCCAGCCACCTGAAGGGTCAGTTTTAGTTGAACGGAAATCTGGATCTCCTTTAACATTACCTAAGTATGGCTGAGTAGCTGTTACCTGAGTTTTCACACCATCTTTAATAACTTCTTTGTTAAAGTCCCCGATAATATGTTGTGCAGAGCCGTAAGATTGTGGAGCGTCTCCACCGTCATAAATCATGAAACCAATTGTTCCTGCTTGCGCACCTGCGGAGTTTAAATACATTGATAATGTTTTAACGTTTTGAGATAGAGCAATTGGTAATGAGTTTTTAGAACCCATAGATGTGTAGTTAGCTCCGAATGTATTTGTTCCATAAGCAGAAGGGTTCCCATTTTCATCTACGTTAACCCAATCTTTTGGATTATACCCTGCTTCTGCAAGACGTCCATCAGCATTAACATCACTTTGTCTACTTGGATAAACTCCTTGAGCAGTTTTTTCATCAATGTCTTTTTGAAGGTTTAACGCCATGAATTGTTCCCATTTCGTTCCATCTGTCTCGAATTGAACAATTTCAGTACGTCCAGCTTCTTCTGCATCCGCAGCAATTACGTTAACATCTACGATACGCCCGTTATAAGTAGCAGAAAGTGCAAATGTTACCCCAACGTTTGATTCATCGCGAGACGATGTAAATGAAGTAAGCATTTCACTTCCATCTGGATTTGTTGTTGGAAGCCCAGCTTTTCTTAAGTATGACCATTGAGTATCTTGAGCTGTTATAAGTACATCCGCTTTTCTTTCGTTACCAATTTTTTTATAAAGATTAGCTGATCCTGATGGTACAGCCTTACCATTCACATTAATATAAGTGAACCCAGTTTCTGACAATTTTGTTGCAGATAACTTTTGAGTTTCAATAGCGTCATTATAAGCTTTTACCGCTGCATGGTAAGCAGCTGCTTTTGAATAGTAGGCATCTGTATTGGCAAATGTTTCTGTTGGGTATTCTGGTAGTGTTAATGCTACACCATTTACGGAAACTGTTGGATTATTAGCCAACGTTGTTTTGTTCTTAGTAGCATTTGCTTTGAATCTTTTGTCTTCAGCCTGTGCTTTTGCTAATTGTTTTTCCGAACCCCAATCACCATAATCACGTACAGCATTCACTGGTCCTGCTGGTGTTTTATTTGGATCAGACTCTACATTTTTCGAACCTAGTTTTATAACTGTGGCTGTTAAAGCATAGCCTTCAACCTTCGTTTTAACATTGAACTTCATACCTTCTTGTAAAGCTTCATAAATTTCATGATCATTTTGAGCTCCACCCGTGTAGTATAAATGTTCGACATATTTTGCAGTTCCTGAATTTAAGAATTTATCATCAGTCGTTAAGCCTTTTGAACCATCAGCATAGGTAACATCACGAACCATTGTGATTTTACCTGTTACAACATCACCATTTGGATATGTGATAGTTTTAGTAATAGGTTGCGCTAATTTTCTTGCAGGCCCTACTACAGTACCATTAGAGTAGGTAATAGATGCTGCTGCAAAGTCGAACCAGTTAATATTATTTTTAAGTTGCTCTAAGTTTTTTGTACCCGCAGTACCAACAACAGTATCTCCAGAAGGAATATTAGTTTTAACACCATTTATTGTAACAGTTGCTCCACCTGCAGTTCCGTTTCCTTTCTTCTCTACTTCAATCATAGAAGGATCCGTAATGCTTGGGTTGGCATTCATGATTTCACGTTTAACCGCAGCTATCTCTTCTTCTGTTAAATCATTAATATTTTTTACTGGAGTCTTAGTTGTAGGAGCTACGATTGCTGTATTGGTAGTAGTTTCACCTGCCAACACTGCTTCAACTTTACCTACGTGTCCTGCACGTTTCATCTCAGCATAAACTGCTTCGATAGCTGATGAGATACGTTGGAGTTGGGCATCCAATTCTTGCTTAGTGATTTCTCCAGCAGCAAGGGCTTTCTTAGATGCTTCGATTTGGACTTTAGCTGAAGCTACTGCGGTTGCGATTGCTTCTTTTCCAGCTTTATCTTCTGCCTTTTTATCCGCAAAGTTTGAGGCAGTTGTGTTCAATACTTCTGCTTCAGATGTCAACTGTTCAAGGACAGTTTTAGTAGCAGTAATTGGGTTTTCTGCTTTCTTTTCATCCTTTTTATCAGCTTTTTCATCAACTGCTTTATCAGCTTTTTTGTCAGTCGAAGGAGCAGTTAGTGTTGCTTTTTCTTTGTCAGCTGCTTCTGTTTTTTCAGTTGTAGCTGTCTCAGCTACTTTTTCATCTTTCTTAGATGCTTCAGCAGCTAATTTTGCAACTTCCTCATCACTCAAGGCCGGCTTTTCTACTACAGCCGCTTCTGTCGTAGCAGAAAGAGCTGGTGCCGTCTCATTTGCGACATTCTCACTTACCTTATCATCTTTTGGAGCAGATGCCACAGCTTCTGTTTTATTTTCAGTAGCTGTTTCTTCTGCTTTGGCAGTCGTTTGGGCAGCACCCAAAATCAAGGCTGTCCCCAACAGCACACTCGCAGCACCAAAATGATACTTACGAATAGAGAAACGTTGGCTCAAGCCATACCAATCAAAAGATTTATTTTTTTGTCTTTTTGATTTATACATAATGTTCACTTTCCACATTTTTTTATGTAATTTCGAATTACAATTATATAGTATATATTTTATCACAAAAACGCTATCAGTTCAAGAAAGAAATAATTATATATATATATATCGTTTTTTGATATTGTTTATATTTATATACTATTTTGTTTTTGACTTTATCTTGGTATTTTTTTTGCTTTTTTGATATAATAAATTAAAGTATAATTTTACTGGAGGTTTTATGCGTTTTAATCGATTTAGCTATTTAGCGCTACCTAGAGATACAATTATCTTTGAATTAAAAAAGTATGGATTTGATTTACCAGTCAACATCACAAATAAAAAAATGCTTGAAGCGTTTCTCATTCGTTTCTTTTTTAATTTTAAAGATAGCACCTATCCTCTATCCAGTTTAGCAGTTGATAAAGAAACTGACTTACTGACATTTTTTCAATCAGATAAAGAGTTGACTGCAGATATTTTCTATACTGTAGCCTTTCAACTTTTAGGTTTTTCTTATTTGGTTGACTTTGAAGACAGTGATGTTTTTCGTAAAGAGTCTGGATTTCCTATTGTATATGGTGACTTGATTGAAAATCTCTATCAGTTACTCAATACTCGTACCAAAAAGGGGAACACTCTTATCGACCAACTTGTCAGTGACGGTCTTATTTCTGAGGATAATGACTATCGCTACTTTAACGGCAAGAGTTTGGCTACTTTTTCTAGCCATGATGCCATTCGAGAAGTCGTTTACGTTGAGTCACGTGTCGATACTGACCAAAAAGGTCTTCCAGACTTAGTCAAGGTCAGCATTATTCGTCCTCGTTATGACGGCCAAATTCCTGCTATCATGACAGCTAGCCCCTACCATCAGGGAACCAATGACAAGGCTAGTGATAAGGCCCTCTACAAGATGGAGGGTGAACTTGAGGTCAAACCTGCTCACAAGATTGAGCTTGAAGAACCTCAACTCAATCTCGTCCAACCCCAAGGTCAAGCTGAGCTTGTGTCAGAAGCTGAGGAAAAGCTAACGCACATCAACGCTAGCTATACTCTCAACGACTACTTCCTTCCACGAGGTTTTGCTAATCTCTATGTCTCAGGTGTCGGTACCAAAGACTCTACTGGTTTCATGACTAATGGGGACTACCAGCAAATCGAGGCTTATAAAAATGTCATCGACTGGCTCAATGGCCGTTGCCGTGCCTTTACCGACCACACGTGCCAACGTCAAGTCAAGGCTGACTGGTCAAACGGAAAAGTAGCTACAACTGGACTTTCCTATCTAGGTACCATGTCCAATGGTCTTGCGACTACAGGTGTAGATGGTTTAGAGGTTATTATTGCCGAGGCTGGTATTTCTTCGTGGTACAACTACTACCGTGAAAACGGTCTAGTAACTAGCCCAGGTGGTTATCCAGGTGAGGACTTTGACTCCCTTGCTGAACTAACCTACTCTCGTAATCTCTTGGCTGGTGACTATATCCGTGGTAATGAGGCTCACCAAGCTGACTTAGAAAAAGTAAAAGAGCAGTTAGATCGCAAATCTGGTGACTACAATCAATTTTGGCATGATCGCAATTATCTGCTCAATGCCCATAAGGTAAAGGCAGAGGTTGTCTTTACTCATGGTTCACAGGATTGGAATGTCAAACCACTTCATGTTTACCAGATGTTTCACGCCCTTCCTGCTCATATAAACAAGCATCTCTTTTTCCATAATGGCGCCCATGTGTACATGAACAACTGGCAGTCCATTGACTTCCGTGAGTCCATGAACGCCTTATTGACAAAGAAATTACTGGGACAAGATACAGATTTCCAACTTCCTACTGTCATTTGGCAGGACAATACAGCCCCTCAGACTTGGCTATCACTTGATACCTTCGGTGGGCAAGAAAACTTTGAAACCTTCTCACTTGGTCAAGAAGAGAAAGTCATTCAAAACCAGTACCCAGATAAGGATTTTGAGCGCTATGGTAAGACCTACCAGACCTTCAATACAGAACTCTATCAAGGAAAAACCAATCAGATTACTATTGACCTTCCTGTAACCAAAGATCTTCACTTGAACGGTCGTGCCCAACTCAATCTTCGTATCAAATCCAGTATAAATAAGGGGCTCTTATCTGCCCAACTGCTAGAATTTGGACAGAAGAAATACCTGCAACCTTATCCAGCTGTTTTAAGTGCTAGAACCATTGACAACGGTCGCTACCATATGTTGGAAAATCTCAACGAATTGCCTTTTCGTGAAAATACACAACGAGTCGTGACAAAAGGCTACCTCAATTTACAAAATAGAAATGATTTACTGTTAGTAGAGGATATTAAGGCAGATGAATGGATGGATATCCAGTTTGAACTGCAACCGACTATTTACAAGTTAAAAGAAGGAGATACTCTTCGTTTAGTACTCTATACTACTGACTTTGAAATCACAATCCGTGACAATACCGCTTACCACCTGATTGTTGATCTTGAACAGTCTAGTCTTATCCTACCTTGTCAAAAGGTATAATATCAGACTTTCAATATAGAAGATTTCCACTTGAACAGTTGAAGCAAACATACACTTGGTATCAAATGCAATCCCGATATAGGCTTATGATAGGTCTACACGGAAGCTTTGACAAAAGATACTAAAACCCTAACCAACATGTGTACTCATTAATAATACTCGCTACCACATGTTGAAAAATCTTTGCGAATTGACATTAATCGTAAATTCACAACAAGTCGTGACAAAAGGCTACCCTAACGGTCGTGCCCAACTCAATCTTCGTATCAAATCCAGTATAAATAAGGGGCTCTTATCTGCCCAACTGCTAGAATTTGGACAGAAGAAATACCTGCAACCTTATCCAGCTGTTTTAAGTGCTAGAACCATTGACAACGGTCGCTACCACATGTTGGAAAATCTTAACGAATTGCCTTTTCGTGAAAATGCACATCGCGTCGTGACAAAAGGCTACCTCAATTTGCAAAATAGAAATGATTTACTGTTAGTAGAGGATATTAAGGCAGATGAATGGATGGATATCCAGTTTGAACTGCAACCGACTATTTACAAGTTAAAAGAAGGAGATACTCTTCGTTTAGTCCTCTATACTACTGACTTTGAAATCACCATCCGTGACAATACTGACTACCACCTGACTGTCGATCTTGAACAGTCTACACTTCTCTTACCTTGTCAAAAGGTATGATATCAGACTTTCAATATGGAAGATTTCCACTTAAACAGTTGAAACAAACATAAACTTGGTATCAAATCCAATCCTAGTCTAATGTTTAAAACTGGATTTTGGACAAAAGATATTAAGACCCTAACCAACATGTGTACTCATTAATAATATTCGCTACCACACCACATGTTGGAAAATCTCTGTGAATTAACATTAATCGTAAATTCACAACAAGTCGTGACAAAAGGCTACCCTAATTGAATGATTTACTGTTAGTAGAGGACACCAATGTAGATAAACGGATAGATAGCCAATTAATCTCCACTCAACTAGTGAAAAGTGAAAAGAAGGAGACTCGCTCCGTATCGTTCTAAATTACTACTGACTTTCAAATCTTCATTCGTGACAATACCGCTTACCACCCGACTGACGATATCGTTCAGTCCACGCTTTCTGTACCCAGTACAAGGAGTAACATTTTATGAATAAATCTGAACACCGACACCAACTCATACGAGCTCTTGTAACGAAAAACAAGATTCATACTCAAGCTGAGCTACAAGCTCTTCTTGCCGATAATGATATTCAAGTTACACAAGCTACACTTTCGAGAGATATTAAAAGTATGAACCTCTCAAAAGTACGTGAAGAAGACAACTCTTACTACGTGCTCAATACAGGCTCTATCTCAAAATGGGAGAAACGTCTCGAAATCTACATGGAAGATGCTCTTGTCTTGATGCGTCCCGTTCAACACCAAGTCCTCCTTAAAACCCTTCCTGGACTTGCGCAATCCTTTGGTTCTATCATTGATGCATTAAGTTTCTCTGACGCTATCGCTACTCTCTGTGGTGATGATGTCTGTCTTGTCATCTGTGAAGATGCGGAAGCTGCCCAAAAATGTTTTGAAGAACTGAAAAAATTCGCTCCACCATTTTTCTTTGAAGAATAAGAAAATTCCGTGTCTCATTTGACACGGAATCTTTTTATCTATTTTACTGAGGTGGATTGTCTTTTTTAGTTCGTGCTAATCTCAGGGCACGATTTGGATTGAGACGATTAAATAGTTCTTCCAATTTCTTTTCATTCCAAACATCTGCGGCGGAAACAAAGTTGCCATCCGCATCTCGGAAAGATATCGGTTTATCTCCCATATCAGTCTCCTAGTCTACAAATTCAAACTCAAATTTACCAATGCGGACCAAATCCCCATCTTTAGCACCACGCGCACGAAGGGCTTCATCAACCCCCATACCACGAAGCTGGCGAGCAAATTTCATGACTGATTCGTCACGATCAAAGTTGGTCATATTAAAGAGTTTCATGAGTTTTTCACCAGAAAGCACCCATGTCGCATCGTCATCACGACTAATTTCAAAGGCTTTTTCTTCCTCGTCAAATCCATAGTAAACTTCTTCTTCCATATCTGACTCGTCGTAGAGCAAGAATTCTGGTGTCTTGTCTAGCAATTCAGCTGTAGCATCCAAAAGCGTAGCCAAACCTTGCTTGGTCAATCCAGAAATTGGGAAAATAGCTGGTAACTCTTCAAATTCATCGTAGTTTTCAGCCAATTTTTTCTTGAATTCTACAAGATTTTCCTGACTCTCAGGCATATCCATCTTATTGGCTACGATAATCTGTGGACGCTCCATCAAACGGAGATTGTATGACTCTAGCTCTTTATTGATAGCAAGATAATCCTCATATGGATCACGCCCTTCGCTAGCTGACATATCAATGATATGAAGGATGACACGTGTACGCTCAATGTGACGGAGGAACTGAGTTCCCAAACCGACACCCTGACTAGCCCCTTCAATCAAACCTGGTAAATCAGCTACTGCAAAGGATTCACCTGATTGGGTACGAACCATACCTAGATTTGGCACAATGGTCGTAAAGTGGTAGGCACCAATTTTAGGCTTAGCTGAGGTGATAACACTTAAAAGTGTTGATTTCCCAACAGAGGGGAAGCCTACTAAACCAACATCTGCCAAGATTTTTAATTCCAATTGTAACTCACGTTCCTGACCTGGTTCTCCATTTTCAGAGATTTCCGGTGCAGGATTTTTTGGTGTTGCAAAGCGGATATTTCCACGACCACCACGACCACCGTGGGCTACAATAAATTCTTGTCCATGTTCAATCAAATCTGTTAAGACTTTACCAGTCTCCGCATCACGCACAGTCGTACCTTGTGGAACACGAACTCTAAGGTCCTCAGCACCACGTCCATGCATTCCTTTGGTCATTCCTTTTTCACCAGAATCAGCCTTGAAATGACGATTGTAGCGGAAATCCATGAGAGTACGTAGACCTTCGTCTACAACGAAGACCACATTACCTCCACGACCACCGTCACCACCCCAAGGACCGCCATTAGGGACATATTTTTCACGGCGAAAGGCAACCATACCATCGCCACCATTACCAGCCTTGACCTTGATCTTGGCTGTATCTAAAAACATACTCATTTTTTTCTTCTCACTTTAAAAAAGGGCTGGGAAATCCCAGTCACAAAATTTTCTTGAATCTATTTTATAGATTACTGAGGGCACCAATTGCAGTTGCAAAAATACCCAAAATACTTGCTACTAACATGATAAGTACGATAAGCAAGGTTAATTTCTCAAACATAGTTTTTTTACGTTTTCCATTATCTCCAAATGCCATTTTTATCTCCTTCGTTACATTCTATTTTCTATTATCTTAGCATGAATTTAGCTAGTTTTCAATAGTCACTTGCTACCGGCGCAATAATCCATAAAATGATATAAGCTACAATTCCTGCCCCATAACAAAATGCAAGAACACCCCATATTACGCGAACGATAGTTGGATCCATATCAAGATAATGGGCCACTCCGGCACAAACACCCGCAATCTTTTTATCAAGACCACTTCTCATTAATTGTTTTTTCATGGCTGTTCCTCTTTCTATTCCTCATGGTCTTTCCAATAATCTCTTATGCTGATTAACTGCGTTTTTGAAGCCTTCAGCATGCGTCTAGAGCCTTTTACGGGCACAGCGACCACCTTTTGCGGAAGATACAAAACTGTCTTAAAGATACGCTGACTGACCGTATCATCTTTGGCTAAATCTTTCTGGAAGTTATTTGAAATGATGGCATCCAGATAAAACTCATGCACTCGTTTTCCAAAGTTCTCAGCTGAAATCTCGTACAATTTCTCTGATAAGGTATGCTCATCCATATCTGGAGTTGCAATCAGGGCTTCCAAAATAGCTCCGGCCAAATCATGTTCCCCATAGTACAAGGTTCCAAACATTTTATCACTGATAAGATTGTCCAGATAAGGATTTCCATGAGCAATGACAGGCGTTCCACTGGCTAAGCTTTCCAAGTATGTCAAACCTTGCGTTTCACTTGTCGATGCCGAGATGAAGAAATCCGCCGCCTTATAGTAAAGAGCCGTCTCACTAGGAGCAATCATGCCTGTAAAAATGACGGAGTCTTGAATCTCTAGTTTCTTGGCTTGCTCTTTGAGGTCATCCAGATAAGGACCATCCCCAGCTACCACCAGTTTAACCTTATCCTCCTCTTTCAGAACTTCTGCAAAGGCTGCTAATACTGCTTGAATATTTTTTTCATAGGAGATTCTCGAAAGACTCAGCAACATCTTTTCATCAGCTTGAATCCCCAGTTTACTACGCAGTTCTGTCAAATTTTCCTGCTTGATTTCCGGACGCTCAAACTTGGCTAATTCAATCCCAGTTGGAATAACCCGCTTTTCAACCTTAACTTTATAGTCAGATAGCAAGTCACGGACAATCTCACTCGGGCAAATCACCCCATCCACATCATGCAGGAAACCTCTTACTAAGTACTTGACCATACTAGGACGAATCAACATCCCCTTAGCAATATAATGCACGTAGTCTTCGTATTGGGTGTGATAGGTATGGATGACTGGAATCTTCAATTCACGTGCAATCCAAATCCCCAACAGACCAAGAGAAAATTCTGTCTGAGTATGGATAATATCCAGTTGATATTGTTTAGCAATTTCAAGCGCCTTGCTGAAACCTCGATAGGCAAAGCGACGATCTTTAAAAGCAAAGAAGGGAACACTTGGAATGCGGATAATTTGCCAATCTTCATAACGATTGACATCCTTATCTGTCGTTGTAAAGATAAAAACAGCATGTCCCTGCTTTTCAAGTTCGGTTTTCAAGGTTCGAATACTGGTCGCAACACCTGAAACCTGAGGAAAATAGGTATCTGTAAATAAACCAATTCGCATAGATTACCTCACTTTTTACTTTCTCCCTAAAGCGGCTTGTTTCTCATAAAAGTCCAACCAGATTTGTAACAGATGCTCTTCAGAATACTCTCTAGAAATATTCTTAGCTTTTTCTTTCAAATCTTTTAAAGCAGCAGGATTCGCTTGATATTCCAGAATAGCTTCTTTCATCTCTTCTCTATCTGCTGTCGCCCTATAATTTCCCTCTAAAATCACCTTATAAAGATCCAAATCACGCAACATAATCGGAGCTTCACAACTGGCAGCCTCTAAAATCGTCATCGGAAAGAGTTCATTGTAACTAGGCAACAAGAAAAGATCCGCTAGGGCATACAATTCGCGCATCCGCTCTGGCGATACAATACCAGGAAAAATCAAATTTTTAGGGGGATTCTCCATGATTTTCTTGTAACGTTCATAACCATCTGTCATACCACCAAAAGAGAAACCACCTGCCCAGATAAAGGTAATTTGCGGCAATTCCTCAGCCAGACGGATAAAATCGTCAATCCCTTTGCGTTTCTGAACTTGACCAGCACCTACTACGATAAACTGATTGTCACTAAGACCTAGCTCTGTACGCAGTATCGCTACCTCTTCCTGTGGAAGAGGATGCCATTTTTCCTTGTTTACAAAGTTAGGAATATAGGTCACTTTTTCACGTGGAATACCAGCTGCCACCAAATCCTCGATAAACATAGGATTGACCACCACCAAGTGCTCCATCCGGTTGTAAAAAGAAAATACATAGCGTTTCACAATTCCCTTTAAGAAAAATGGAATTTTCAAACTCCCCTCAAGTGTATCAGGCAAGAAATGCACATAGCCAATTTTCCTTCCTGAGCGTTTCTTTTGGAATGTTGATAAATAATAGGGGAAATCAATTGTATGAAAGTGAGTCACATCTGCCTCTATTGGAAGATTCTCTGTAACAATCAATTGTTCCTTGGCATCACGGTGAAGAAGACGAACTAATTCACGGTAAGCACCTGAAACTCCTTGTCCTGCTACTTTCTCACTTGAACTCAACATATTGATGCGTAATTTCTTTTTTTCCATAACTACTATTATATCATTTTCTTGGAATAAAATCAGCAAAAGAAAGGAGAGACTAGAGGAAAAGAGGGGGAAATTTCCTCGCTTTTCCAATAATCTCTCACATGTTTTTATATGTTTACTTAATGCCTAGGGCAATGCGTGCATAGCGACTCATTTTTTCAACAGTCCAGGCTGGATACCAAACTAATTTGACCGCAGTATCCGTTACTTCTGGCACCTCTGTCATGGCATCATAAATCTGGTCTGTCAAAAGATCTGCTAGGGGACAACCCATAGTTGTCAACGTCATATCAATCTCTGTTTGTCCTGTGTCGCCGTCAAAACGAATCTCATAGATCAAACCAAGGTTGACAATATCGATTCCCAACTCAGGGTCAATCACTTCTTCCAAGGCTGATAAAATTCGTGTTTTGATGTTTTCAATTTGCTCTTCTGTATAAGCCATATTCATCCTCACTCTTAGTCTTCAATAAAATCACGAAGCGGTTTGCTGCGACTTGGTTGGCGTAGTTTTCTCAAAGCTTTAGCTTCAATCTGACGGATACGCTCGCGAGTCACGTTAAAGACTTTACCCACATCTTCAAGGGTACGCATTTTACCATCATCTAGCCCAAAACGCAGACGCAAAACATTTTCTTCACGGTCTGTAAGAGTATCCAAGACCTCATCCAACTGCTCACGCAAGACAATACGAGTTGTATAGTCCACTGGATTTTCAATCACTTCATCTTCGATAAAGTCCCCAAGGTGGCTATCATCCTCTTCACCGATCGGTGTTTCAAGGGATACCGGTTCTTGAGCAATCTTCAAGATTTCACGAACCTTATCAGGTGTCATATCCATACGTTCAGCGATTTGTTCTGGTGTTGGATCTTGTCCCAATTCTTGAAGGAGATTACGCTGTTCACGAACAAGCTTGTTAATCGTTTCAACCATGTGGACTGGGATACGGATGGTACGAGCTTGATCCGCAATAGCACGAGTGATAGCCTGACGAATCCACCAAGTTGCGTAAGTTGAGAACTTGAACCCTTTAGAATAGTCAAACTTGTCAACCGCCTTCATTAAGCCCATGTTCCCTTCTTGAATCAAGTCAAGGAACTGCATACCACGGCCAACATAGCGTTTAGCAATAGAAACAACCAAACGAAGGTTGGCTTCCGCAAGACGTTGTTTGGCTTCGATATCACCAGCTTCAACTGCAAGTGCCAACTCTTTTTCCTCTTCATTGGTCAAGAGAGGAACGACCCCGATTTCTTTTAAGTACATACGAACAGGGTCATTGACCTTAGCCGAAGTTGATCCAATCAAGTCCTCATCGCTGAGTTCTGGCTCTTCTTCTGCACTAAGCACACGCGCACTTGGGTTTCCTTCGTTATCTGTGATTGAAATTCCTGCATCCTGGATTCGTTGCAAAAGATCTTCAATCCCATCAGCATCCAAGGTAAAAGGAATAACTAGACTAGCATTGATTTCATCGTCTGTTGCTGTCCCTTTTTGTTTATGATTACGTATAAATTCTGCTACTTGTACGTCAAATGTTGTTACTTCTTTTTGTTTTGTTGCCATTATTACTCCATTCTTCTCTTTTGGGAAATTAAACGTTCCAATTCTTCTAAGGCTGTATCGGTATCACCTACATGGCTAGCTTCCTGCACCTTCTTTTTGATTCTCATATTGTCCTGATTCAAGAGAGCCTTGTTTCGAGTCATTTCTACTTCACTTAGTTCCTGAGGTGACATCTCAGCAGGCAAATCCTGAGCTAAGACTTGATACCAAGCTCTTTCAACTTCATCTGTCTGTTCTGCTAAAACTTCTGGAGGAAGATTTCCATACTGGCCAAGCAAGTCATATAAGACCTGAAATTCAGGTGTGGCAAATGCAAAGTCTTCTCGCAAACGGTAATCGTTCAAAACAAGAGGGGATTCCATCATTCGATAAAGTAGATGAGCTTCTGCCCTCATAATAGCCGATAACTGCTTGGTAACAGGCATAGTGATTGACGTCGGTCTGGAAATTCCTTCCATACGATTCTGCCTTTGCTCCTGACGGCTTTCATTAACAATCTGCTCAATCTGGGTATAATCAAAAGATGCCAGACTGTCAGCTAAAATATGAATATAGCTGTTTTGAGCAGTCATAGACTTTTCTTGAACAATCAAGGGAGCTATTTTTTCAATAAACTCAATCTGAGCCTGCAGATTTTCACTATTTTCAGGCTTGTACTGATGAATGTAAAACTCAATCGGACTAATACGAGTTTTCGTTAATAGATAGGCCAAGTCTTCTGGACCATTTTTTTGTAGATATTCATCTGGATCCAAGTTATCAGGCATGCTGACAATCTGCACAGGCATATCACCAATTTCGTCCAATGCTTTCAATGTCGCAGCTTGCCCTGCCTTATCGCCATCGTAAACAAGAACCAACTTCTTGGTTAACCTTTTCAGATGCTCAACATGCTCACGACTCAAGGCCGTTCCCATGGACGCCACAGCATTTTCGATTCCAGCCCGATAGGCTGCAATGACATCCATGAATCCTTCCATGAGGTAAATCTCGCTGGCTTTTCCAGAAGATTTTTTTGCCCTATCCATATGATATAATTCGTAACTTTTGTTAAAAATTGCAGTCGATCGGCTATTTTTATACTTAGAAGTTTGTGAATCCGTTTTCTGCCAGATACGACCTGAGAAGGCAATAACCTTTCCCTGGTCATTTGTCAGGGGAAACATGATGCGATTGTGAAAGGTATCTACAAATTGATTAGCATCCGATAGATAAAACAGTCCCGAATCCAAAAAATCCTCTTCACGATATTGACCAGACAAACGTTGATACAGATAGTTTCGTTCTGGAGGTGCTAAACCAATCCGAAAATGCTTGAGCACTTCATCTGTCAAACCACGCTGATAAAGGTAGTTTCTGGCCTCTTCGCCCATGGTCGTTGTCATGAGAATAGCATGATAAAATTTGGCAGCATCTTCGTGCATATCATAAAGAGCTTGGTGCGGCGAGGCTGGCTTCTGCTCACTATAAAGCGGTTTTTCAACCTCAATTCCAACACGCTGACCTAAGATTTGGACAGCCTCCATAAAGGGAACCCCTTGGTACTCCTCGATGAATTTAAAGACATCACCTGAACGACCACAACCAAAACAGTGGTAAAACTGCTTGTCCTCTACAACGTTGAAAGAAGGTGTTTTTTCACCATGAAAAGGACAGAGCCCTAGATAGTTCCGTCCTGCCTTTTGTAAAGAAATCACATCTCCTATGACTTCCACAATGTTGGCATTGTTTTTGATTTCTTCAATGACTTGTTTGTCAACCATACACAATACCTCCATGTTATCATAGTTTACTTTATATAGTATACTTTATTTCAGAAAAAAAGTAAACCATTTCACTCATTTTCCCTACTTTATTCAAAGAGCTGATAATAATCAGAGATTTTCATTTTTGCTTTATCTTCTTGGTTCAAATCTTGGATAATCTGTCCTTCTTTCATGACAATTAAGCGATTGCCATACTTAAGAGCATCTTCCATATGATGAGTAATCATAAGGGCTGTCAGCTGATCTTTCTTGACAAATTCATCCGTCAATTCCATCAAGGCCACACTGGTCTTTGGATCAAGGGCTGCAGTATGCTCATCTAACAGGAGTAATTCAGGTCGCTTCAAGGTTGCCATCAAGAGACTCAAAGCCTGTCTTTGTCCACCTGATAAGAACTCAATCGGTGTATTCAAGTGTTTCTCAAGACCGTTTCCTACTTTTTCAATGGTTGCCTGAAATTCATCCTTATAACTAGACAAGCGTCGTGGTAACAATCCACGCTTTTCACCACGAAACTTAGCAATCAAGAGATTCTCTGCCACTGTCATACGGGGAGCTGTCCCCATCTTGGGATCTTGGAAGACTCGAGACAGATACTTAGCCCGCTTCTCTGGTGAAAACTTGGTAACATCTTCACCTAAAATACGGATGGTTCCACTGGTTAAGGATAAGGTTCCTGCAATAGTGTTAAAGAGAGTTGATTTACCAGCTCCATTTCCACCTAAAATCGTGATGAAATCCTGTTCAAAAATTTCTAAGGAAACATCATTTAAAATAATCTTTTCTTCATCAAAGCCATTTTTAACGACTTTGGTTGCATTTTTTAATTCTACAATTGCTGTCATTTGCTTAATTTGGCTCCTTTCAAGATTGTTTGCTTAAATGTTGGAATCATGAGGCAGACTGCTAAAATCACGGCACTGTACAAACGAAGGTAACTTGTATTAAAGCCAAGAGCGATAACTGCCCACACTAAGAATTGATAAGCGATAGAACCTACAACGATGGTAACCAGACGTTCTGCCAAGCTCAAACTCTTGAAGATAACTTCTCCAATAATCAAACTTGCAAGCCCCACAACGATCACCCCGATTCCTCGAGATACATCGGCATACCCTTCTTGCTGGGCAATAAGTGCCCCTGCAAGGGCAATCACACCATTTGATAAAACCAAGCCCATGAGCTCCATGCGTCCAGTATGAATCCCGAAACTTCTAGCCATATCAGGATTGTCACCTGTAGCAATATAGGCTTGTCCGAGTTTGGTATCCAAGAAAAAGAGCATGAGAGCAATAACAAGACTGACAAAGATGAGACCTGTCAAGAGTTGGTTCAAATCTGAATCAAAAGGCAAAACATCCTGGATTTGCTTGGTTCCAAGCAATCCTAAATTTGCACGTCCCATAATCAAGAGCATGATAGAGTGACAGGAAGTCATCACCAAAATCCCTGAGAGCAAGGTTGGGATCTTCCCTTTTGTATAAAGAAGTCCTGCTGCCATTCCAGCCAAACAACCTGCTCCTACAGCAACAAGAGTCGCTAAAAATGGGTTCACTCCTTTGGTTATCAAAGTGACAGCAACAGCTCCCCCAAGAGGGAAGGAACCTTCTGTCGTCATATCTGGAAAGTTCAAAATCCTAAATGTCATAAAGATTCCCAGACCTAAAATAGCCCAGACAAATCCTTGAGAAATAATAGATAGTATCATCTGTTTCTTAACCTTTTCTATATGCTTTTTTTGTAAAAAATTGGAGGAGATGTCCCCAACTCCTCCATTACAGATTATTCAATCACTTGTCCTGCTTCTTTAAGAACAGATTCAGGAATCGTAATACCTAGCTCTTGTGCCAATTTTTTGTTGATGACTGACTTACCAGTTGAAAAGACATTGACTGGGGTATCAGCTGGTTTTGCACCTTTCAAGACTTGTGCAATCATTTTACCAGTTGCCACACCAAGGTCATGTTGGTCAACTACTACTGATGCCAAGCCACCTGCTTCTACCATGGCAGTTGCGCTTGGGTAGATTGGTTTTTTAGCGGATTGGTTGCTTGATACAACTGTTGAGAAGGCTGAGGCAATGGTGTTATCGATTGGAACCCAGATAGCATCAACCTTGCTAGTCATAACGTTAACTGTTGAAGCAATTTCATTTGTTGAAGGAACTGCGAATGTTTCTACTGTCAAACCTGCTTTTTCAGCATAAGCCTTAAATTCTTCGACTTGTGTTTTTGAATTGTCTTCGCTACTTGAATAAAGAGCTCCGATTGTTTTTACATTCGGTGTGAGAGCCTTGATGAGTTCAACTTGTTGTTGAGCTGGATTGTGGTCAGATACCCCTGTAATGTTGCCACCTGGTTTTTTCAAATCTTTAACCAAGTTAGCACCAATTGGGTCTGTAATCGCAGCCATGATAACTGGCAGGTCTTTTGTGGCACTAGCCAAACCTTGAGCAGCTGGTGTTGCAATACCAACTACAAGGTCATTCCCATTTGCAACCAATTGTTTACTCATTGTCGCAACCTTACTTTGGTCACCTTCTGAGTTCATAAAATCAATCTTCAACTGATCATCTTTATATCCTTCTTCTGCAAGTCCATCTTGAATCCCTTTATAAATCAAGTCAAGAGATGGATGGCTTACAAACTGAAGAACACCAACTTTGGCAACTTCCTTTTCTTCAATCTGAAAGACACCAACTAGGGTAGCTTTCTTTTCATTCTTAGCTTTGTGCTTATTCATTGAAGAATAAATCAAACTTCCTGCTACTAAGACTGCTAATGCAGCGACAATTCCAATTAAACGTTTATTTTTCATTCTATTTCTCCTTTTTATTCCTTTAAAATACTTCACTTATCTAAACAAGCGACGCCATCGTTTTCTTTCCATACAAACCTCCGATAAAAAAGTCCTCACACAAAAAACTTGTGTGAGGACGTCGATGCGCGGTACCACCTCAATTATAGGGAATTCCCCTATCGCTCTGTCTCGCAATAACGAGATGCACTGTAAGGTGTGCTCACCGAATTTTTATGATTTCAAATTCTAAATAGCATCCAGCCCAATTTTCATCATCATCACTTATCTGTTTTCAGCTACCACAGACTCTCTAAAAAGTTTATATGATTACTTTTCTGAATGGTTAAATTATATCATTTTTCAACTACTTGTCAAGACTCTTTTAGCATTTTTTTGAAAGATTCAAAAACTTCCCCTATAGAAAAGAGGAAGTTTGAAAGACATCAGCCCGAATTACGCAATCCTGTCGCAATTCCGTTGATGGTTGTATGGATTAATTTTTCTTGATCGCTTGATAATTCTCCTCGGCGTTGACGTTTAATCAACTCCAACTGGATATAGTTGAGAATATTAAAGTAAGGCATACGATAATCCAAACTTGCTTTTAGATATGGATTTTCAGCCAAGAGTTCATCGTAACCTTCGATAGCCAAGATGACTTCCTTGGTGACTTGCCATTCATTTAGAATAGTCTCATAGATTGCTTTGACTTCTTCATCCTCACACAGTTTGGCATATTCAAAAGCAATATTCATATTTGATTTTGACAAGACCATGTCGACATTTGAAAGAAGCGATTGGAAGAAAGGCCAATTTTGGTACATATCTCGTAAGATAGCAATATTCTCTGGATTTTTATCGATAAATTCCTTGAAGCTTGAACCAACTCCATACCATCCAGGGAACATGACGCGACTTTGCGACCATGAGAATACCCAAGGGATAGCTCGCAAACCACCGATTTCAGTAATAGTCTTACGAGCGGCTGGACGAGAACCAATATTAAAGCTTGAAATAGCCTTGATTGGACTTGACTCGAAGAAATAATCATAGAAATGATCATTACCAAAGACCAAATCACGGTAGATATCGTAACTACGGTCCACCACTTGGTCCATAATAGCTTCGTAACGATTTGAGGTGTTGGTATCGCTCTTCTTCTGAGTAATCATACGGTTAATGGCCGCCGAAACCAACATTTCAAGGTTATAGTAAGCTGCGTCTTTGTTACCATATTTATTGCCAATTACTTCACCCTGCTCCGTCAAGCGGATACGATCCTTAATGGACTTGAGAGGTTGAGAGGTGATGGCTTCATAGGTTGGTCCACCACCACGACCGACAGTCCCACCACGGCCGTGGAAGAAGGTAACCTTAACGCCAAATTCATCTCCAATAGCAGTCAATTGTTGTTGAGCCTTGTAGAGGGTCCAACATGATGAAAGGTAACCACCATCTTTATTACTATCAGAGTAACCAAGCATGATTTCTTGGTAGTTATTACGTGAAGCAATCCATTTCTTAGCAAGAGGAAGAGAAAGGTATTCTCTCATAGTTTCTTCTGAGTGGTCCAAGTCCTCAATTGTTTCAAAGAGAGGAACAATTTGGACACGGGCTCTTTCTTTATCAACTAGCCCTACTTCTTTTAACAAGATAGCCAATTCCAGCATGTCTGATACGCTAGTTGCATGTGAAATAATGGTTTGACGAATAACATCATCGCCCAACTTATCTTTCAACTTACGAGCAGCCTTAAAGATTGCTAATTCTTTTTCAAGTAACTCTGATTTTTCAACGTGAGTGGCAGAAAGAATACGTGGATCTTCTTCTAATTCTTTCAAAAGAAGCTGGCATTTTTCTTCTTCACTTAGTTCGCTATAACGCGAATGAATTCCTGCTGATTTCAAAAGTTCAGCTACGCAGGCCTCATGAACACTAGAATCTTGACGCATGTCAATAGATGCCAAATAGAAACCAAAAATTTCAACTGCCTGAATCAGCTCAACAAAATCACCAGAAATCAGTGCTTCACCCTTATTTTCCAATAGGGAATCACGAATGGTAATTAAATCCTTATAAAAATCATTGGCCGTTTCATAGCGAGCTCCAACTTCCTTATCTTCAATCAGATAAGTTTTTGTTGCTTGGATTTTTGATTGAATATCAAACAAGGCACGACGATAAAGCTCTTTTTCACGGTAGATCGAGTTATCCTTGGATTGACGAGCCATTTCTCTGACTTGCTTGCTCACATTGACAATACTGGTTGAAAGAGAGAATTCACGATAGAGTTGGTAAATCTTTTCATCATAGTAGTTCATGATGACTTCACACTGAGTCATAGCAGATTGTTTCAAGGTATCTGCTGTAACAAAAGGATTCCCATCACGGTCTCCACCAATCCACATTCCCATGGTAATTGGTTTAGGATGTTTCAACTCCAAACCATGTTTTTTAGCCAGACGCTTGTACTCAGCAGTCAAATGAGGGACAGCCTTCAGGAATGAACTATTGTAGTATTCCATAACATTCGTGATTTCATTGGTTACTTTCAATTTCTTTTCACGAATCATATCTGTCTGCATGATAATCTCAATGTAACGACGGAGATCATTATGCCATTTTTCCTTATTAATCAAGCCTAATTTCACATCACGATACTTACGCAAGAGGGTGTGGATATGGTTGGTCAAATCCAACATACTCTTACGTTGCACTTGTGTTGGATGGGCTGTCAAAACAGGGACAACATTCAAGTGTTCAAGAATTTCAACCGCATTTTCTTTTTCAGCAACCATTTTGATTGTTGCTGATAATTTCCCAAGATAATCTTGATCGATATTATTTTGGTGGTTGATTTCATAAGCCAAATCCACGTCTTCTGAAATATTAATCAAGAGGGGCAAGATAGAGAAATAGCGTGAAATATAAGCCATTTCATCATTTGACAGACTAGTAACCAATTGGTTCAAGCCTTGATAATCTTCTTGAGTTGACAATTCTTTCAACTGCATGATTTTTTCAAAAGTCTCTGGTGCAAGCATATTTTTAGTGATATCTTCTAACAATTCTGTTAAAATCAATACTTCTTCTTGCACGACAGCTTTATTACTATAGTTTTCTAATTTTTGAAGAGACATAGGTCATCCTTTCCACTATCAACTCTACATATAGTTTGATGAGTGAGCTTCTAACTCCTCATATAATTGGGCACGTTTTTCACTTGCATCAATATTTAAGACAAAGGCGATGGCTACAGACAAGACTAGGAGACTGTTCCCCCCTTGTGATAAGAAGGGGAATGTTACTCCTGTCGAAGGAATAATGCCAGAAATTCCACCGATATTGACAAATACCTGTACCAGCATCATCCCCCCAACTCCAATCGCCATCATGGAATTAAAGGGATTCTTAGCACGAATACCGACTAGGATAATCCGCAAAATCAGGAAAAAGACAAGGGCTAAAATCAAGCTGGCTCCCACAAATCCAAACTCTTCAATGACAATTGAAAATACAAAGTCTGTATGAGCCTCTGGTAAATAACCACGTTTTTCGATTGAATTTCCTAATCCTAGACCAAACCAACCACCATTTACCATGGCAAAGTAGGAATTTGCAAGTTGGTGGCCTGCTCCTGCCAAATCAGCAAAGGGATTAAAGTAGGCACTGAAACGCTTAGCAACGTAACCAAATACTGGAACTTTTGAAAACTTATCAACCCCAATCATAGAAATAGCTGATAAGGATAGGGCTGAAACTCCTACCAATACACCGATAAAGGCTATAAACCAACGATGAGCAATCCCACTAACTGTATACATAATCAAGGCAACCAGAGCTAGGATAGTCGCATTCCCCAGATCTGGGAAGATAGCCAAACTTCCTATCATTACCAAGAGGACAAAGCGCCAATCATTAAAAGCACGAGGAATCCATTGATTTTGAGTTAAAACTTGGAAATCGTAAATACCAATTTCATCTTGTTGTTTTGAAAAACGTTGGGCCAAGTACCAGACGATGATAATCTTCAAATACTCCGCTGGCTGAATGGTCAAAGGTCCTACTGAAATCCAACCATAGGCTCCATTGACTGGCGTACCAATTAAGCGAGCCAGAGCTAAGAGAATCAGCTCAACAAACATAACAATAAATAACAGTCGTTCTTTTCTTAAAAAATTCAATTTCAGCTTATATATCAAGGCAATCAATATTAAACTAAATACCCAAAACATTCCCTGACTTCGAACCAATTGCAAAGCACTTTTACCTTCTTCTATAAGAATGGCACTGGTTGTAGAATAGACTACAATCAAGCCCAAAATAGATAAAAGTAAGTAAGGAACTAGAATAGAATAGTTTAACAGGTGCCTCTTACTAATCTTCATAGTATCACCAATCTAATGAGAACAAAAGAAATTATTCCCAAATTCCGTTTATTTTCTAGTTTTGATTGCTATTATACCATTTTTTCCGAAAGAAAAAAACTCTTACCCTTAAGATAGAAGATTTTCTCATAAGAAAAAGAGCACTTGGCTCTTTTCTGTTTTATTCTTTTGAAGAACTGCTTGAGCTTGAATCTCCACCACCGATGTATTGAGTGAAGATATTTTGGAAGGCTTGATCTTTAACCTTGATATTGGCTGCTTGCAATTCTTTTCCGATAATACTTTGAACAAATGATGCGTCGTTTTGTTTTTGAGTTAAGATAACAGTTTTTAATTTTTCTTTGTAATCGTCAATATTAGATGATTTCTCTGTTTTCTTAATCAGTTTAACAATGTAATATTGACTGCTGTAGGCTTGTGTTCCAGTAACGCTAATCACATCAGAAACACCGTTTACATCTAAAGCAAAAGCTGCTTTCTTAACTTGATCTGGTACTTCTGTTGAAGCAGAATCAAAAGTGATTTCTCCACCATTCGCTTTAGTTTTCTCATCTGTTGAATTATCTTTAGCTAATTGAGCAAAGTCTGCATCACTAGCTTTAGATTTTTCAAGAATTTCTTTAGCTTTGTCTTCATTGTCCAAACGGATAATTTGAGCAGTCACATCTGGAGTGTACTCGTCAAAGGCCTTCTTATAAGCATCATCTGTCAATTCAGCTTCTGCTGCTTTCTTAACTGCCAACTCAACCAATTTACTTGTACGAATTTGAGCTTTACGTGTTTCAAGAGTCATTCCTGCTTGTGACAAGACACGTTGGTAGTTCTCACCATATTGTTTCTCTTCTTCGGCAATTGTATCGTTGACTTCTTTGTCATCTACTTCTGAACCGTATTGTTTCTCAAATACTTTTTGGATAGTCAAGTTCAACAACACTTGTTGAGCTGAAGGATTGCTTTTCACTTGCTCATAAAATTGATGTTCTGTGATGACATCCCCTTTCATGCTGATAAGATCTGCTCCTTCTGAACCTTTCGAACAAGCTGCTAATGTTGCTACTGATAATAATGTAATGGCACCTGCCAATAGTTTTTTCTTCATGTCTACTCCTTTGAGATAAGTGTTACCCTATCTATTTTACTATATTTTCTTAAATTTTTCTGAAAATCATTCGCTGTCAGGCAATTGAACATCTGCTACATTTTTACGAAGCATGAGAATACCGTCACCCAAAGGTACTAATGTTGCAGTGAGTCCTGGATTGTCTAAGGTTGCATCAAATAGTCTTTGAAGACCTCTGTATATAGTTCGCTGGCCACGACGGACTTCCATAATATCCTTGGCAACATCACCGCCTTGGAAAATATCATCCAAAACAACCACACCACCAACTTCCAAATGTTTGAGGATTTCTGGCAGAAAGACGATGTATTTAGACTTGGCTGAATCCATAAAGACGAAATCATAGGACTCTGTCAAGATAGATAAGACATCTACCGCATCTCCTTCTAGGAGCGTAATTTGCTTGCGACTGTCAAACTGGGCAAAATTTTCCTTGGCAAAACCAATCATTTCTGGATTGCGGTCAATGGTTGTAATCTTGGCCTTTGGAGCATGTTTCGCCATTAAAAGAGCTGAAAAACCGATAGCCGTCCCAATTTCCAGAATGTTTTTAGGTTGCATGGTTTCCATGAGAAAACGGAAATAAGCAACCGTTTCATGAGGAATAATGGGAATATTT
The DNA here is from genome assembly GCF_905187495.1 of Streptococcus mitis. GTDB lineage: Bacteria > Bacillota > Bacilli > Lactobacillales > Streptococcaceae > Streptococcus > Streptococcus mitis_CU. The sequence continues at coordinate 218,055 of NZ_CAJJIB010000151.1, forward strand.
TCCTTGCGGGCAAAGTCTTCCAATTCTTTCAAAGATCCTGTGACCTGCTTTTGGCGCTGGCGCATTAAGTCCACAATTTCTTCCTTGACAACAGGACGACGCATGTTATGGTTGGCATTCTTACTATATGATTCAACCATCTTATGCCAATCCCAATTTTTCAACAAGGGCTTCAAACTCATTCAAACGACGTTCAAAGACTGCAAAGGCATCGTTAAGATAGTCTTCCTTCTCCATATCAACACCAGCTTTTCTCATGACATTAAGTGGATAGTCAGATTTACCTGCCTTGAGGTAATCAATATAACGGTCACGATCTTCTTGACTACCATGGACAATTTTTTCAGCCAAGGCTGAAGCTGCTGCAAAGCCAGTTGAATATTGGTATACATAGTAGTTATAGTAGAAGTGTGGAATGCGAGCCCACTCGTATTGGATTTCAGGGTTGTCTTCCTTACTTAAACCATAATACTCTTGGTTCAAGTCTGCGTACAGTTTATTTAAGAAATCGCTTGTCAAGACTTCACCATTTTGATCCGCTTGGTGAATAGCGTGTTCAAACTCAGCGAATTGAGTTTGACGGAAAACTGTTCCACGGAAACCATCTAGGAAGTTATTGAGAATAGCAAAGCGCGTTGCGTCGTCTTCCACTTCTTCCAATAATTTCTCCGTCAAGATATTTTCATTAGTGGTTGAGGCAATCTCAGCCAAGAAAATAGAGTAATCTCCGTAAACATAAGGCTGCGTTTCACGAGTATAGCTTGAATGCATACTGTGACCTGTTTCATGAACAAGAGTAAAGAGATTGTCTAGATTGTCCTGCCAGTTAAGAAGCATAAAGGCATTGGTATCGTAAGAACCACCAGAGTATGCCCCTGAACGCTTGCCTTGATTTTCGTAAACATCAATCCAACGCTCACTGAAGGCACGTTTAACACGGCTCAAGTAATCCTCACCCAAGACTGCCAAGGCATCTTCTGCCTTTTTCAAGGCTTCTTGGTAGGTAAAACTGTATTCAACAGATGAAAGTGGTGTGTAGACATCGTACATCTTGAGGTCTGAAATCCCCAAAATCTTTGAACGCAGCTCAAGGTAACGATACAAGAGGGGTAAATGCTTGCGAACTGCTGCTACCAAATTGTCATAAACACTCTCTGGAACAAAATTCGCAGCGAGGGCTGCATGACGAGCACTCTTATAGTTGCGAACTTTGGCACGGTAGTTTTGCACCTTAACATTGGTTTGCAAGGTTTTGGCATAGGTATGTTGGAATTGTTCATAAGTCGCATAAAGTGCTTGATAGGCACCACGACGCACCTCACGATTTTTAGACTCCATCAAACGTGTGTAAGTCCCATGAGATAGCTGAACTTCTTTACCATCATCGTCAAGGACATAAGGGAATACAATATCCGCATTGTCCAAGATAGCGAAGGTTTCACTTGCCGAACCAAAGATTTCCCCAGCTCCAGCCAATAATTCTTCTTCGCGTTGTGAAAGAACGTGATCCTTGCCTTGCAAAAGCTTGTCAAAATAGTGTTGATAAACCTGCAATTTTGGCTGAGCTTCTAAAAAGTCAGCATACTGCTCTTCACTAATCTCCATAAATTCAGGTTCATAGAATGAAAAGGCTTGGTCTAGCTGGCTATAGAGAGTCATGGCCTTGGCATAGTACTCTTGGTACTTGGCTTCACGTGTGTCTTGGTCATTCTTCATATGAGCATAAACGTAAAGCTTCTCCATTTGGCGTTCCATTTCAAGAGAAAATTCAGTAATTTCGAGTAGACTATCCGCACTATCCAGGAGATGGCCTTCATACTGGGCTACTGTCTCCAATTGTTCTGTTATATCTTTTAAGGCTTCTTCCCAAGCCTGGTCAGTTGGGTAGATCGTTGATAGATCCCATGTATCTTTTTCATTTATTTCATGTCTTTGTAATACCATTAGATTCCTCCATCCTTTCTATTCTACCATATTTTTTAAGAAATATTGCTGATAAAAGGCTGGTGGATAGAGCATTTGCCAATCATTTTGAGGATTTTCTTGATAATAGGTTTGAAAATACAGATAATAGCGAATCAAATCTTGCTCAATTTGGCAAAAATTACCTACTAGTGGTCGAATTTGTGGATACCATTCTTTTAGCCCATAAGTCAGGAGATTTTCTCCCTTTTTATAGGCTTCTGCTTGTTCTTTCATCCAAATGGGATTTTGATAGTACAGTTGTTGCCGGATATAACGACAGATGTCCTTGTCCTGAGAAACTGTAAAATGAGATATTTTTTGTTTCTTATAGGGAAAACGTAATATCTCCAGTAAACTACCGTGACCATAGGGAAATTCCTTAATCTGATAATGGAGTTTACCTCGGAGATCTTGGTGAATCAGGTATTTGAGTCTTAAAACTTGTTTTTCACTGTCTAATTCCCAAACATAAAAGCCCATGTTTTGACTGAAATAGAGAAAACCTTGTTGTAGACGAGTCAAACGCTCCTTGAGCCACAGTTTTTTTCCCAGCAACCACAGTACTTGGTAACCCTGACTACGATAGCCCTCGCTACGCTCTTTAAGAACTTTTTGAGGCAAGGGACTACATTGAACCTCTAAAGCTAGATTGCCATTTACAAATACATCCGCAATCTGTTTAAGCTCTGGAAGCAGGTATTCTAATTGCACCTCGGCCTCTTTTTTCAACCAGTGATAAAGGACTTCCTTATTTTCCAGATGTTCTGGACTTTCATTTTCAGAGGAAAAATCACAGTCTTTTAAGGTTTTGTGGGCAAAATGGATCCGGACACTTGGTCCTTGACGCAAACGGAGCTGACCTCCACAAGCTGGGCAGGTGTATGCTTGCTTCTCAAGCTTATCCTCTAACACATTTACCAGCTGTCCCCTAGCATTTCTCGCAACAAACATGATTTCCCTCCTTTTCTATATTATTCGTAAAAAAGAAAAAAGATCAGGAAAATTCCTAATCTTCATTCATGTTTATTTGATTTTCTTAGCTAGCATGGTCGCAAAGCGTAGTTGAATACGATTGCCATTCTCATCGCGACGGTGAAGATGGCCAGGATTTTCATTGTACTTAACCAATTCCCAGTCCTTGTAATAGTCTGCCAATTCTCCTTCTTTAAATGTGAATGGGAAGTTCACAGAGCAAGGATAATCCTCCGTGTCCATAGCACAAACGATAAGATTGTAACCACCAACAGTGGTTTTCTCCTGCATATTTTGAATAATAGCTGGAATGCGGTCCGCTTGTAGAAACATGAGAACAACTGTTGAAACGATAAAATCATATTCTTTCCCAATACTGGCTGAATTGATATCGTAAAGACCAACAGGCATATCTAGGTCTTCCTGCTCAACAATGCTTTGCAAGATTTCAAGAGATAATTCATTTTGATCTACAGCTGTCACATCAAAACCATTCTGTGCAAGAAAGAGAGAGTTACGGCCCTGACCACAGCCCAAATCCAAGGCTTTCCCTGGTTTTACTGTCTGCATTGCCTCTAGGACCTCTGAATGAACAGGATTGGTATTGTATTTCTTAGGAAAATAATCCTCAGGTTTACAATAAAATTCCAAGTACCATTCTACATCGTCTGTTACAGCCTCCACTCGGTGCCAGGCTTGTGGTTGCGCCATTGGATTGTCAGCCCCTGCTTCAAATAGGTGTTCAGCTAGAACCTCACCATCCTCTGTCAATTCAATAAACTTGAGAGTTCCTTTTAAAACAGTAATCTTGCCCCAAGTCCCAACCTTGGTATTGTGCTTTTGCTGAACAGCCTCTGGCATGGTTTCTTTAGTCCACAAAGGCATGCGTTTATAGGCAACTAGTTTTTCCATCTTCATTCCTCTTTTTATCGCTGATTAACAGCTTTCATAACACGCGCGATGTCGCGGTTTTGCTCACGTCGTTTGATAGACTCCCGTTTATCGTAGTCATGCTTCCCTTTAGCTAGGCCTAAAAGGAGCTTGGCATAGCCATCTTTGATATAGACTTTAAGGGGAACCAGGGTCATTCCTGTTCCTTTAGTCTCTTGTTCCAATTTTTGAATTTGCTTTTTATGGAGTAAGAGTTTTCGACGACGTTCTGGTTCTTGGTTCCAGATATTGCCCTCTTCGTAAGGAGCGATATGAACATTGCTCAGCCATACCTCCCCATTTTTTACTTGGGCAAAGCCATCCTTGAGATTGATTCGAGCTGCTCGTACACTCTTGATTTCAGTTCCAGTCAGGACCATCCCTGCCTCTAGCGTATCTACGATTGTATAGTCGTGACGCGCCTTTTTATTTTGTGCGACGACCTTTCCCTCGCCCTTTGCCATGCTTGGCTCCTTTCTTAGCTACTTCCTTGTAAAAAGGTTTCTTGCCCTTTTTCTTCTTGTCTTTTTGTGAATGCTTGCGCTTATCATTTGAGCGTCCTGATTTTCTCTTGTCTTCCTTCTTATCTGAACGACGATTTGAACCACGCCCTCTGTCTTTGCAACCAGCTTGTTTCAAGCCTTTTTCAATCACATCAAACTCACTTGGGATGTAAGAAAAGTCAATTTCACCCGTCATCTTGTCGGCTCTTTCAACTCGGATACGGATTTGCTGACCTACACGGAAGGTTGTACCCGATTTCTCCCCAAGCAGGGTCAAATCACGTTCATTGAAATGATAAAATTCAGGTAGATTAGTGATGTGAATCAAGCCTTCAACTGTGTTTGGCAATTCGACAAAGAGACCAAACTTGACAATGCTGGACACAACCGCATCGTACTCTTCACCCACGTATTCTTCCATGTACTCAGCCTTTTTCATGGCTTCGACTTCACGCTCGGCCTCGATAGCTCGACGCTCACGGTTGGAAGACTGGGTCGCAATCTCTGGAATCACTTGTTCAAAATGCTCTGCTATTTCCTTAGAACGGCTGTAATCACGAATCATACGGTGAACAAGAAGGTCTGGATAACGACGAATCGGACTGGTAAAGTGAGTGTAATAGTCAGCAGCAAGGCCATAGTGGCCGTGATTGTGCTCCGAATAGCGAGCCTGCTGCATAGAGCGAAGAAGCATCATGGACAATACATCTGCATAAGGTTCCCCCTCAACAGCACGCATGATGTCTTGGAGGGCCTCCTGGCTAATCTCACTGGCAGTCCCATAAATACGCAAGCCAAAACTCGAAGCATAATCAATAAACTTCTGAACTTTTTCAGCCTTAGGCTCCTCGTGAATTCGATAGATGAAAGGTAGATCCAGCTTGCTAAAATGCTCGGCAACTGTTTCATTGGCCATCAGCATAAAGGATTCAATCATGCGCTCAGCAACACCACGCTGACGAAGAACGATATCAACAGGCTTACCTTGCTTATCCACTAAAATCTTAGCTTCATTGGTATCGAAATTGAGGGCACCACGTTTCACACGCATGTTTTCTAAAATTTCATGAAGCTTGGCCATGAGTTCGATACTAGGGACAATTTTCTGATATTCTTGTCTCTTTTCCTTGTCTCCAGCTAGGATATCATTGACATCACTGTAGGTCATCCTGAAGCTAGTCTTGATAACCGTTTGTGTGATGGTGTAGTTGACTACACGACCATGTTTATCAATCTCCATAATGGCAGACTGGGTCAGGCGATCAACTTGAGGATTGAGGGAGCAAATGCCATTTGACAGTCGTTCTGGAAGCATTGGGACCACACGGTCTGTCACATAGACAGAAGTTGCGCGGTTAAGAGCTTCCTTATCAAGGGCAGAACCCTCAGTAACATAATAGGAAACATCTGCTATGTGAACTCCGAGTTCGATATTGCCATTTTTCAGAGCCTTGATATGCACAGCATCGTCCAAGTCTTTAGCGTCAGCACCATCAATGGTAAAGGTAATCTCATCTCTCAGATCCAGACGACCCTCCATATCCTTTTGAGACGGAACATCAGGCACACTTTCTGCTTCCTTGACAACAGCTTCTGGAAACTCGGATACAATGTCCATTGATTCCAAGACCTCAAGAACATCAATTCCGACATCCGTTGAATGCCCCACCACATCGAGGACACTCGCGACAAAGAAATCATGTTTCTTGCTTGGGTATTTGTCGATAAAGACCTTGAGAACTTCTGTTCCCTCCAGTTTAAGGGCTGGTTTTTTTACATAAATCGGTTGGCTGATTTTCTGATTTTTCGAACGGATGTAGCCAGCATACTTAGGCTTTTCCTGATCTAAAACGATTTGGCCGACAACGGTTGTCAAACTGTGTTCTAAGATATCGATAATTTTTGCTTCTGCTGCTGTTCCCTTATTACGGTCAGCTACTTTCTTAATCACGACCTCAACGGTATCCCCATCAATAGCATAGTTGACATCGTTTTTTCCTACAAAAAGATCGTCCTCCTCGCCTTCCAGACTAACAAAGCCAAAGCCATTTTTATGGGCATGAAAAATCCCCTTGAGAGTAATCTCATGTTTTTTCTTGACTTCCAAAGTCAAAGTTCCATCTTCTTCAAAGCGTATCTGGTGCTTTCTTTCCATTAGGGACAAGGTTTTAATCAACTCACGAAAATCCTTGGAACCGTCTTTTTCCAAAGCCTGAGCCAAGTCATTGACAGTTACCTTTCCCTTATCTTGTAAATATTCTTTTATTCTATCTTTCATATTTTCTTTCTAGATTTTTTGTTTTCTTTTACTGTAAAACCTTCTCAAATATCTTTTAAAAATAAAAAGAGGCAAAGACCTAGTCCTGCCCATTATTTTCTTATCTACTTGATAATACCGTCAATGCTAAGGCAATGGCTAGCCAGAAAAAGACTAAAATCCCTGTCAAACGCTGCATTACAGCTTCGAAACCGCGTGCTTTACTGCGTTCAAACAAATCACCTGAGCTGGCATCAAATACATTGCTGGATTGGTTTTTGGTTGGTTGCATGAAAATCGCAATCACAATCACAACAGATAATACTAATAAAATGGTTAATAATAGGTTATACATATCAAACTCCTTAAAATCCCTATTATTTTACCATAAAATCTACTTAGATTCAAGATGTAGGGTTACTTTTCTTTCCTTGGGACAATACTTTAAAACCTCAATCTTGTCTGGATGGGTTTTTGAATTTTTACTGGTTAGGTAATTGATACTGCCACAAGAGGAGCATTTGAGATTAATTTTTACTCGCACTAGATTTCCTTTACTTTTAATAATGTTCGAAATTGAAGAAGGTTAAAGAGACAACTAAAGGCAACACAAAGGCTTGTCGCATAAAAGACTGCATGGTAGCCAAATTGGCCTGCTACTGCAGAACCTGCCATGGGACCAACGACACCTCCCAGATAAAAGAAGACCTGATTGAAGGCAAATACTCTTGAAATACCAGCTTTGGGTGTCATCTTGCTGAGAAGAGCATTAACTCCGGGAATCAAGGCACCGGTTCCCAAGCCAAAGAGGAAACGATAAAGTCCTAGTTGAAGAGGGCTAGAAGCATTGGCACAGAGGAGATAGATGATGACTGAATAAAACTGGGCTACAACCAAGAGGCGATGATTGCCCACCTTGTCACCTAGCTTTCCCATAACACCTGCACTCATCATGCTGGAAAAGCCCATACTGGATACAATCAAACCAGAGACAAAAAGAAGATTCTCTGTCTGGCCTAAGTCGCGTACATACAGAGCTAAGATAGGTCCGATTGATTGGGCTGAAAATTGGATGACAAAACTGGTCAGAAAGAGGTTGACCAAGAGATAGGGATAGTTAACTGATGTAAATAATTCCTTTGTTGGAATGGCCTTTTCTTTTGCTACTGGTTGAAAATCTTCCTTGATAAAGCAAATAGTCAAAACAGCGGCTAAGAAGAGAAAACTACCAACCAGTAAAAAGACTGTACGAATGCCAAATAATTCTGCGATAAAGCCACCGATAAAAGGACCAGTTAAAGTACCTGCTACTACTCCTGTAGACAAAGTCCCAAGAGCAGAGCCTGATTTCTCCTTGGGAACCTGACTAGCTATCAAGGCTGTGGCGTTAGGAACAAAACCTGCAAATACACCATTTAGTAAGCGAAGAAAGATTAACCAATAAATATTTGGGACAAAAGCCAAGCCCCCCATAGTAATGGTCATGGCCATCCCAGCCCGAATCATCATGGGTTTTCGACCGTATTTGTCAGCAAGGATGCCCCAGATAGGAGAGAAAAGTGCCGCAGAAATGGCAGAGACAGAAATAGCTAAACCTGCATAAAAAGCGACTTGCTCACTCCCTACACCTAGATTTTCCACAAAGATGGGCATAAAAGGCACAACTAAGGAAATACTGGCTCCTGTCAGAAAATTACCAAACCATGCAATGCGCAGATTATCTTTCCAGTTAATCTTTGTCATCTTGCTTACCTCCCTCAAGAAGGGTAAGCACCTGAGTTAGAAGCTGATCCTGATTGCCATTGTTATCTAGAACATGGCTAGCCAAATATTTCTTTTTTTCTAAAGGCCACTGGGCTGCCAGACGAGATTCAGCTCCATCCTTGGATAACCGATCCCTTTTCATTAAGCGTTTCACTTGGACATCCCTATCCACATAGACCAGCCAAGTCTCATCAAACCAAGAGACGTAGTCCTGCTCAAAAAGTAAGGGTATATCCATGAAAAAAATCTCTTCTGTTTGAGCCAATTGGTCTCTCAACGTAGCTAGCTCCTCACGGATAATCTTTCCTTGGATTCGCTTAGACCATTCCTGTTCTTCAGGATTTGAAAATATGAGACTAGCTAGGAGAGGGCGATTAAGTTCTCCGTTTTCAAGGATGATTTCTTGCCCAAAGTGCTGAACTAGAGCCTCAAACAGACGACCACCAGGTTTCTGTAGTTGGTGAACAAGAGAGTCGGCATCCACTACTTGAAAGCCTTTCTTTCTTAGAAAATTTGTCACGGTTGACTTACCAGAGGCAATTCCCCCAGTGATTCCAATGATTCTTCCCATCAGCCCCTCCTTTGGCACTGAGGACAAAAGTGAGTTCCTCGTCCGCCTAGTTGGATTTTCTCAATTATAGTTCCACATCGTGAACATTTTTGACCAGCCTTGTCATAGACCTGATGAAAATCCTGCATGGTTCCGTCTTCTCCAAAGGCATTGGTATAGGTCCGAATGGTTGAGCCACCCTTTTCAACAGCCTGCCCCAAAACAGCAATAGTCTGGTCATGAATGGCTGTCGCTTCTGCTGCTGTCAAAGTCTGAGAAGATCTTGCTGGATGAATCTGAGCTCGCCAGAGAACCTCATCTACATAGATATTGCCAAGGCCAGCTACCAAGGTCTGGTCTAAAAGGTGGGATTTGATAGGCTTTTTGGACTTAGCGAGGGCATTTTTAAAGACCTGCACATCAAAGTCTGGCTCTCTTGGTTCAGGACCTATTTTTTTAGAAATAAAATAGGCGTCTAAAAGGTCAGGAGCCAAGAGTTCCATAGTACCAAACTTGCGAACATCCTCATAAACAAGCGTGCCACCATCTTCAAACTGAAAGAAAACATGGGCATGCTTGCGTTCAGGAACCTGGTCCGGATAATAAAAATACTTGCCCTCCATCCGCAAATGGGAAATCAAGACCTTGTCTGTCAGGTAAAAAAGCAAATATTTTCCCCGACGTTCCATTGACTCAATAATCTGACCAGGCACTTCCTTTTGAAATTCGTCCAAGTCCGTTTTAATCATCTTGGGATAGCGAATTTCTATACTCGAAATCTTCTTACCCAAAATCAATTTTTCCAAGCCACGTCGAACGGTTTCAACCTCAGGTAATTCAGGCATAAGTCCTCCTTCTGTAAAAACAAGAAGCAGGCATGAGCCCACCTCTGCTTAGTATTCTTTTTCATTATAGCCAAAGTCAGCCAAATCTAGCTTTTTATCACGCCAGTTTTTCTTGACCTTGACCCATGTTTCTAGGAAGACCTTATCTCCTAGCATCAGTTCAATATCGCGACGGGCCATGCTACCGATTTTCTTAAGCATAGCGCCACCTTTACCGATGATAATCCCTTTTTGGCTATCTCGCTCGACCATGATGGTTGCACGGATATGAACCTTGTCTGTCTCTTCATCTCGTTTCATCGAATCAACCACTACAGCAACTGAGTGAGGGATCTCTTCGCGAGTTAGGTGCAAGACTTTCTCGCGAACCATTTCTGAAACCAAGAATCGTTCTGGATGGTCTGTGATTTGATCAGATGGGAAATATTGGAAACCTTCGTCCAGATTTTCACTCAAAATATCCACTAGACGAGAGACGTTATTCCCTTGAAGAGCTGAGATTGGAACGATTTCCTTAAAGTCCATTTGATTACGAAAATCATCAATCTGAGACAAAAGCTGGTCTGGATGAACCTTATCGATCTTGTTCACCACCAGAATAACAGGAACCTTAGCAGCCTTGAGACGCTCGATAATCATATCGTCCCCCTTACCACGCGCTTCATCAGCAGGCACCATGAAAAGAACGGTATCCACTTCACGAAGGGTGCTATAGGCAGATTCGACCATGAAATCTCCGAGAGCTGTTTTAGGTTTGTGAATCCCTGGTGTGTCGATAAAGACAATTTGCTCCTTATCAGTTGTGTAAATTCCCATAATTTTGTTGCGCGTTGTCTGCGCCTTGTCACTCATAATGGCAATCTTTTGCCCCATGACATGATTTAAAAAAGTTGACTTCCCAACGTTGGGACGTCCTAAAATGGCTACAAAGCCTGATTTAAAAGTCATAATTTCCTCTTGCTATTTAAAATAATAAATCCCAGATTCGTGGGAGAAAAATCAATGCGCCTGTTAAGGCTGCGAAAAGAGAGACCACTAATACCGCGCCAGCCGCCATATCCTTGGCATTTTTAGCCAGCATAGAAAAGTGATAGTGACTGGCCAAATCCACCACATTCTCGATAGCAGAATTGATAATTTCAAAGGCTACTACCAAAAAAATGCTCAATAGGAGAAAGAGCCATTCGATTCGTGACACCTGAAAAACAAAACCTGCGAGGATGACCACGAGAGCCGTCACCGCATGTTTTCGCATATTGCGTTCTTCCTTTATAGCAGTAAAAATTCCTGTAAGAGCAAATTCTAAACTGGATATCAGGTCACGATTTTTCCATTTTCGTTTATTGTCTTGTGAGTCCATAGGCTGTCAAAATTTCTTCTTGTAAACCGAACATCTCCGCTTCTTCTTCCGGAGTGTAGTGATCATAGCCGTTAATATGTAAAAAGCCGTGTACTGCCAAGAAGCCCATCTCACGCTCAAAGCTGTGGCCATATTCCTCAGCCTGCTCATGAGCCTTATCAATAGAGATGAACAATTCCCCAATATAGGCATCAAACTCAGACATCATCTCTGCTAATTCTGGATTTTCAAGCAAATCTTCTTCGTCAAAGGCAATTTCCAACTCTGGCTTATATTCAAGGCTGATGACATCTGTCGGACGGTCGGTGTCACGGTACTCCAGATTGAGTTCATGACTACGCTCATTGGTCACAAAGGTAACTGCCATCTCCTTGTCTTCTTTTCCTAATTTTTGGGCTGCAAATTCCAAAATCTCTTGGGTTTGTTGCAACATTTCTTTTGAAACTTGACCAGTTTCATCTACCATTTCAATATACATGTGCTTCTCGTTTCTCTTTACTTGGCTTTATTATACCACATTTCCATGATTTTATTCTACCTTTTTGATATAATACTATGGAATACAATCACAAGGAGAGAACGATGTCATTTGACGGATTTTTTTTACACCACATGGTTGAGGAATTGCAAAGAGAATTAGTGAATGGTCGCATTCAGAAAATCAATCAACCTTTTGAACAAGAGTTGGTCTTGCAAATCCGTAGCAATCGCCAAAGTCATCGCCTGCTCCTTTCTGCCCATCCAGTTTTTGGACGCATTCAGCTGACCCAAACAACTTTTGAAAACCCAGCCCAGCCTTCTACCTTTATCATGGTTTTAAGAAAATATTTGCAGGGTGCCCTGATTGAATCGATTGAGCAAGTGGAAAATGACCGTATTGTGGAAATTACGGTTTCTAATAAAAACGAGATTGGGGACCATATTCAGGCTACCTTGATTATCGAAATTATGGGGAAACACAGTAATATTCTACTGGTCGATAAAAGCAGTCATAAAATCCTCGAAGTTATCAAACATGTTGGCTTTTCACAAAATAGCTACCGCACCTTGCTTCCTGGATCGACCTATATCGCTCCGCCAAGTACGGAAGCTCTCAATCCTTTTACAATCAAGGACGAGAAACTTTTTGAAATCCTGCAAACACAGGAAACGACAGCTAAAAATCTTCAAAGCCTCTTTCAAGGTCTGGGACGCGATACGGCAAATGAATTGGAAAACATTCTGGTTAGTGATAAACTATCTACTTTCCGTAACTTTTTCAATCAAGAAACCAAGCCATGCTTGACTGAGACTTCCTTCAGCCCAGTTCCTTTTGCAAATCAGGTGGGAGAGCCTTTTGCCAGTCTTTCTGATTTGTTGGACACCTACTATAAGGATAAGGCTGAGCGCGACCGTGTCAAACAGCAAGCCAGTGAACTCATTCGTCGTGTTGAAAATGAACTTCAGAAAAACCGCCACAAACTCAAAAAACAGGAAAAAGAGTTACTGGCGACAGACAATGCTGAAGAATTTCGTCAAAAAGGAGAATTGCTAACAACTTTCCTCCACCAAGTGCCTAACGACCAAGACCAGGTAATCCTAGACAACTACTATACTAATCAACCTATCACAATTGCGCTGGATAAAGCTCTAACACCCAACCAGAATGCCCAACGCTATTTTAAACGGTACCAGAAACTAAAAGAAGCTGTCAAATACTTGACTGATTTGATTGAGGAAACCAAGGCAACCATTCTCTATCTGGAAAGTGTGGAGACCGTCCTCAACCAAGCTGGACTAGAAGAAATCGCTGAAATCCGTGAAGAATTGATTCAAACTGGTTTTATCCGCAGAAGACAACGGGAAAAAATCCAGAAACGCAAAAAACCAGAACAATATCTAGCAAGCGATGGCAAAACCATCATCTATGTAGGACGTAATAACCTGCAAAACGAGGAGCTAACCTTTAAAATGGCCCGCAAGGAGGAACTTTGGTTCCATGCCAAGGACATTCCCGGAAGCCACGTTGTCATCTCAGGCAACCTAGATCCATCTGATGAAGTCAAGACAGACGCGGCAGAGTTGGCTGCCTACTTCTCTCAAGGTCGCCTGTCAAATCTGGTGCAGGTAGATATGATTGAAGTCAAGAAACTCAACAAACCAACTGGCGGAAAACCAGGCTTTGTCACTTACACAGGACAAAAGACCCTCCGTGTCACACCAGACCCCGAAAAAATCTCATCCATGAAAAAATCCTGATTTTACTTGAAATCAGGATTTTTAACTTACTATTCACTCAAATCATATCCAATTATAGGACTAATCTTTGCCACCTAGTTTCTCATTGATTTTCATCATCACACTAGCAATTTTTTCACCCCAATAAGGGTCTGATGCATATTCCACATTCATACCAGATGCCTTGTTTCCAAGGAAAGTTCTACCCCTATCGATATAATTTTCCTTAATCCACTTGGTTGCACCTAAAATTCCCTTATCCACATCATCAAATGTCTTGGCAGAAAGGTAAGGAGTCGTATCATAGGCTGTAATTCCAAAGAAATTATTCTTATCTTTGGCAATCTTACTTCGTCCCCAGTCACTTTCTAAAGCACTATGGGCAAGGAGGTAAAGGGCATTGATATGGTAATGTTCTTCGGCTTCCTTAAAGGTAGCTCCCTTATTTTCCAAGAGACTATTGTCAATATTTAACAGACTAAATACCTTATCCAAATCTTCAGCACTATAGTTTGTAGCCTCTGTCAAATCTTTAAAAAGGAAGGGATTTTCAAGGTTAAAACCATCAAAATGCAGTCCATCTGCCGAATAATATTTCTTGCCTACTTTCATATCAGAAAGATGAGTAGATACTGGGATGCTAGCATTCTGAGCCACATAGTGATAAAAACGATGTCCATCACTCTCATAATAAGGGATAAAATCCTTGCTAGCATCTAGTGCTTGTAAATCTTCTGTTTTCATATAGCCTGACAAACCAGAAATAGTAATAGCCAAGCGCTTGTCATCACTTTTTCTATCCTTATCTAGCCAAACAACACTACCTTGCGATATATAGGAGAGCTTTTCACCATCTGCATTATAGACATTTGCTGTGACAGGTACTACTTGATAATAAGCAGCATTTTCATTTGTAGCTTTTTCTCCAAGCCATTTACCGTCGCTTCCAAGCTGATGACCATCAATAGTCTCATTTTTTGCCATGTAGCCACCGGATTTGAAGTAGTACCAGGCTTGACTTTTAGAATCGTATACCCATTCTTTATCAGCCATTTTGCCATCAGATTTTAGATAAAACCATGACTCCTTATCCAAAATCCATTCATTGGCTGCCATATAGCCACCGGATTTTAGATAATAATAGTGACCATTTTCGAAAATCCATTCTTTATCAGCATGATTCCCATTTTCTTTAATGTAAAACCAAGATTGGTATTGTTTGTCAAAAAGCCAACCTTTCTGTACTTTGGCACCACTAGAATTCACATAAGCTTGGTCAATCCACTGACTTGTCAGTAAATAACCACCGGATTTGAAATAATAGTCCTTCCCTTTAATTTGGAGCCATTCTTTCTCTGCGTGCTGTCCATCTGCTTTGATATAAAACCAAGCGTCGTATTGAGAATCAAATACCCAGTCTTCTATTACTTTGGCACCTGTTGCACCAACATAGGAAGTTCCTACCCAAGCATTTCTTTTCATCTTTCCATTTTGGTCAAGATAATAAAAGACTCCCTTATCTTCTATCCATTCTGACTTGGCCATATAGCCACCAGATTTTAGGTAAAAATAGTCGTCACCTTTCTTCAGCCATTCATTTTCAGCATAGTTGGCATCTTCTTTTATATAAAACCAAGATTGATACTGAGCATCAAAAACCCACTCATTAGCTGCTTGACTACCATCTGCTTTCAGATACTGTTTACCTTGCCAAGTGCCATCGCTAGCCATTGCACTCTCTGGTCTGGCTATGAAAAATAGCAGGGCTAAAAAAATAAATCTCAATTTCTTCATAAACTTTCTTCCTCTGTTCTTTCCATTTTATTGTATCAAAATTCTCTATAATCAACATTACAAACTGATAAAAAATCAAGAACAGATTGATTGCAGTTTACCTCAGAGACTCTTTTACTTCCTGACGGAGATTTTCTAGACTGCTAATGCCGTATTTATCCATGACTTTTGGTAAATTTTCGATGATATCAGGGCAGGCATAAGGATTGGTAAAGTTGGCTGTTCCAACTCCAATAGCCGATGCTCCAGCCAGATACATTTCTAGGGCAGCTTCTGCCGAATCCACTCCTCCCATTCCAATGATAGGCAGGTCTGTTGTTTGGGCGACTTGGCGGATAAGTTTGAGGGCTACTGGAAAGACTGCTGGACCAGACATTCCACCTGTTCCATTGGCCAAGATTGGTTTTCTGGTTTTGAGGTCAAAACGCATTCCAACCAGAGTATTAATCATAGTCAAGCCACTTGCTCCTGCATCCTCTGCTGCCTTTGCGACAGTAACGATATCGGTCACACTAGGAGTTAGTTTGACATAAACTGGCACATCAGAAGCTTCCACAGCTGCTTTCACCACATCATAAGCCAGATCAGGGTCTTGACCAATCAAGAGTCCATGATTACAGTGATCTACGTTGGGACAAGAAATATTGAGCTCAATAGCCTTCACATTAGCTGCCTTGGAAATACCATGAGAAACAGCCGCATACTCTTGTTTTGAAAAACCAGCTACATTGGCGATAATAGGAAGATTTGGATACTCTCTTTCTAGCCAAGGTAACTTTTCAGCCAAAACAACTTCCAAACCAGGATTTTGCAAACCGATTGCATTAAGCATACCAGCGGGTGTTTCTGCCACCCTTGGAGTTGGATTGCCAAAACGGGCTTCAAGTGTTGTCGCCTTGATCATAATAGAACCCAAAAGGTCTAAATCATAGTACTTGGCATACTCTTGACCAAAACCAAAACAGCCTGATGCTGGAATAATCGGATTTTTCAAATCCAAGCCTGGTAGAGAAACTTGTAAACGATTTGTAGTCATAATTTTCTCCTTATAATACAACTGTTCCTGTGCGGAAAACAGGGCCATCTTCACAGACGCGTTGGCTGACCGTCTCGCTTTCTGGCACTTTTAGGACGCAGGCATAGCAAGCCCCCATCCCACAAGCCATACGAGATTCCAGAGATAAATAGGCTCTTGGGTGGTCATAAAAGGTTTGATTGATATACTTCATCATTCCAGGCGCCCCACATGAGTAAACAGCATCAAATTGATTGTCTAAATCCTTGATAACAACGGAAACATTTCCTTTAATGCCATAAGAACCATCATCTGTCGTTACAAATACCTGCCCATATTGAGCTAATTCCGTCTCTAAAATAACAGCATCCTTATTAGCAAAACCAAGAACTGTCACTACTTTCACACCACGCGCACGCAATTCCTTGGCTACTTCAAGTAAGGGCGGAACACCAATCCCCCCACCAACAAGGAGAACCTGGCTCTGCTCATCAAGGTCAGACAAGTCAAAACCATTTCCCTGAGGCCCCATCACATCAAGAGTATCTCCCTGACTTAAGGTTGAGAAAATAGCTGTCCCAGCTCCTTCAATCCGGTAAATGAGATGACACTGCTTGTTAACCTTATCAATAGATGAAATTGAAATAGGACGACGCAAAAGATGGGCATCATCAGGCACGCGCAGATGTAGAAATTGACCTGCTCGCATGGCTTCAACCATTTCCCCTTCTAGGACTAATTCAAAGATTGCTGGCGCGATTTCCTCCTGTGCAACCACCTTCATGGTCTCCAAACGAATTGCACCCAAACGTTTCTTACATGTGGGATTCATGACTTTTCCTCCTTAATTTTTAAGGGGATCAGACAAAGAAAAGACCTTGCTAGTGCAAGGCCTCAGTTAAAATCGTACAACACAAGAGAGCACACTCAAAAAGTCTCCTCTAGAAAATTGTACTATTCTTTTATCTGACACCTTGTGAGTCTCTCTGGACTCCCCTTAAAGGTTAAATTTTTACTAGTATACTCTTTCAGCTAAAAAAAGTCAAGTAGAAAACGAACATTCTACTTGACCTCACGAGATTATTTTTCACGAATGACTTCTACCTTGTAGCCATCAGGGTCTTTGACAAAGTAATAGTTAGGCGCAGTTCCTGGTAGGCCATTTGGCTCAGTAACTTCATAACCTTTGGCACTATGCTCTTGATGAAGTGCCTCAAGATCAGGTGTACTGAGGGCGATATGGGCAAACCCATCTCCAACCACATAAGGACCATGATCGTAGTTATAAGTCAACTCCAACTCATAGTCGTCACCCTCAAGACCTAGATAGACAATCGTGAAGGCATGGTCAGGAAAATCTCTGCGACGCAATTCTTTAAATCCAAAAGCATCTTGATAAAATGCAATTGATTTTTCAAGATTTTCTACTCGCAAGCAAGTATGTAGCA
Source organism: Streptococcus mitis (assembly GCF_905187495.1). Classification (GTDB taxonomy): domain Bacteria; phylum Bacillota; class Bacilli; order Lactobacillales; family Streptococcaceae; genus Streptococcus; species Streptococcus mitis_CU. The sequence goes on from NZ_CAJJIB010000151.1 coordinate 235,675, forward strand.
TTTTTGAAGCCATATTTTTCTCCTTTATTTTTAAAAAGACTGGGACAATCCTGTTCCAGTCTTATCAGTTATTATTTACCAAGTTTTGCTTTCGCTGCATCTGCAAGAGCTGTGAAAGCTGCTGCATCGTTAACAGCCAAGTCAGCAAGCATTTTACGGTTAACTTCGATCTCAGCCAATTTCAAACCATGCATCAATTGTGAGTATGAAAGTCCGTTCATACGAGCTGCCGCATTGATACGAGTGATCCACAATTTGCGGAAGTCACGTTTTTTCTGACGACGGTCACGGTATGCATAGTAGTAAGAGTTCATTACTTGTTCTTTTGCAGTACGGAACAAGATGTGTTTAGCTCCATAGTAACCTTTTGCTAATTTAAGAATACGTTTACGACGTTTGCGTGATACAACGCCACCTTTAACACGTGCCATGTTTTATTTCCTCCAAATATTTCCTAGAATTGTTTACTTACAGTCAAGCTATTATTTCAAGCGAGTAAGCATTGCTTTGATACGTTTGTAATCTCCTGAATGCACCATAGATGCTTTACGAAGATGACGACGTTGTTTCTTAGTTTTTCCGTGGAAACGGTGAGAAGTGTAAGCACGGAAACGTTTAAGTCCACCAGAACCTGTACGTTTGAAACGTTTAGCTGATGCGCGGTGTGTTTTTTGTTTTGGCATGATTTTTTCTCCTTTATTTAACTTTCTGACAATTATTTTTTGTCAGTCGCTGGCGCCAATTGCATGAACATTTGACGTCCATCCATTTTAGCACGTTGTTCGATGATGGCAATATCTTGAGTTGCTTCAGCAAACTCGGCTAAAACTTTTGCACCAATCTCTTTATGGGTAATCATACGACCCTTAAAGCGAATAGATACCTTAACTTTATTTCCTTTTTCAAGGAATTTGCGTGCATTGCGAAGTTTTGTATCAAAGTCACCCTTGTCAATAGTTGGACTTAGACGAACTTCTTTCACAGTAACAACACTTTGTTTTTTACGTTGTTCTTTTTGCTTCTTCTGGTACTCAAATTTGAACTTACCGTAGTCCATAATTTTTGCAACAGGCGGTTTGGCTTGGGGTTGAATCAATACTAGGTCAACATTAGCGTTATCAGCCAAAGCTTGCGCTTCACTGAGTGGCTTGATGCCTAGCTGTTCTCCTTCAAGACCAATCAAGCGAACTTCACGTACACGAATCTCATCATTGATGAATAAGTCTTGCTTTGCTATGGTTTTCACCTCTTTTGTTTTATTAGAGAAAAACAATAGCGGACCCGTAAATATACAAGCCCGCACGTTATGATAGCGTTTCTTAGAAACTTTTCATCCGTAGGGCCAGGCAACTTAATGTCACAAGGCGAGAAGCTCTCACTTCTGCTTTTCTCAACTTTTATATGATACCAAGTTTTCTAGCTCTTGTCAAGATAAAAAGTTATTTTTTTGAAAAGTTTGTGTTTGTATTTTGCCTTGATTTCCTAATCAAAAAGAGAGAATCAAGTTGATTCCCTCTCTATGTTAGTTTTTACTTATTTTCCCTATAGGTAAGCTAGGATCTATTAAAAAATTCTTTTTTCTGTGAACTTCCCCATTTCTCAATAAATAGAATCCCCACTAACAAAAGGATAATCAGGCAAGGAAGTAAAACTAGCCCCATGTCCCAATTTAGATTGACATTATCAATCAGCTTAGGTAATCTTCCAGATAAAATCTCCACTGAACGCAAGTAAGTAAAGGGAATCAGATGTGCAATCCTTTGAAGAGGCTGAATTATTTGGATGCCAAACAATAAGCCAACAATCCCAATGAGTGAAAGAAAGAGGACAGGCATTTTTTGCTTGAAAAAGTAAGTAATCAAGTACACTACTTCCACAATGACGATAAAGGCTAAGAAAGCTAATAACAAGCCAGGAAATAACACATCTTGTATCTTTCCAATAGTTACCTCTTGATTCACTAAGCTATAAATCGGGTAGGGATAATCTAACTGTCCAAAACCACTTATCAGACTTCCCACTAGAAAAGAAAATCCGCTGATTCCGATAAACAGCACAGTTACATAACCCACTCCAACTCCAAGAGAAGACATTGCAAATGCCACTTTTGAAAAAGGATATAACTGAGCTGTATCCAGATGATTTTGATATCTTTCTGCAAATAGTTGCGTTAGCATAAAAATAATAGCAACCACAAACAAGCTTGGGATGATAGCCTCTAAAATCCAGACAATCTGATCAATCCCGTAGGTCGGATAAACTAAATTGTGCGCTTTTATGTTCAAGGGATATAGGGCTTGGTAAGTCTTTCGTTCGCGGTCAACCGCCATTTTTAAGTCAGAACTAGCAGTCGGTTCCTTTGATAAAATTTCATAACTCTTCTCTACATCTTGCCACTGCAAATAGTAGGCTTCTTTCCATCGCCCTTCTTTTAATAAAGTCAGAATTTCTGTCTTTTGAGTCAAATGATTTTTTTGCAATTCTAAATTATTTTTAGCAATTTGGTATTCCTCCGAGCTGGTGTCAGATATTTGGGAGAGTTTCTCTTCATATTCATTGATGACTCTCTCATCTTTTACAAGACTAGTTTCCAACTCTCTCTCCAAACTGACGGAGTTTGCAGTCTGACTATTAAAATAAAAGGTAACACCGAGTCCAGATACAAATAAAGCTAAGATAATCCAGTTTAAGCGACTTTTGAAAACTTTTTTTAATAAAAATAGACTAACATCTTTCATAAACTAAACCTCTTCTATTTGCCCCTGATGAATGGTTACTACTCTATCGCAGACATCAAGCAACTCTTCCTTATAGTGGGAACTTAAAAGAACCAGCTGTTCTTGTCTATCGATTTGTGCTAGCCTATCAAAAAACTTCTGTCGATAATACTCGTCTAAGCCATTTGTAATCTCATCCATAAGCCAGCATTTCGCCTGACTGAGTAAATACATGGCAATCACCAATCGTTGCTTCATGCCTAAGGAATACTTGCGAATGGGAAGGCTGATATAGTCAGACATTTCCCAGTAATCAATTTCATCCCCCAAGTTTAGATCTGACTTCCAGATGTTTTTGATAAGACGAAGGTAGTCCATCCCACTTAAGTTTCCATCCAGCCATTCAACGCTTTCATAATAAAATAAAGAAGGAGGGGCTACGATATTTCCATTACTTATAGGAATTAAATTGCTAATGGCGCGGAACAGGGTCGTCTTTCCAGAGCCATTGATAGCAAGAATACCATAAATCCTACCCTTTTCAAATGTAAAATCAACATCTTGTAAGATGACTTGTCGCGTTTTTAAGGTCACATGAGTAAGATGCAACATACCTAGCCCTCCTTTTTATCACTCTTTAAGGATTAATAGCCTCCGCTGGAGTAGTTTATTACCTCATAACGATTGTAATTCCAACCAGAACCAATTTTATATTAAAATAGCTATAATAACGAGACCATGATGGAACGTTAATATAGCTATGTCTGTGGTAATTCATACTAGACCTATATAAGGTATTCCAATCATACCTATAAGTTTTAAGAACGCTCACAGCAGATACACTGGACTGAAAAAGACCAATAATCATAAACTAACTAATTAAACGGTTTTTGCTAATTTTTAATGGTTTTACATCATCAATATTGAATACGCTTTCATTATATCGTTTTTATCATTATTATGCAACAGATTTTTAGTTTATTTTACTAATATATAATATTTGTCCTTCCTATCGAACACTTTCGATTTTCCAACTATTCAACCCCTTAAAGCGTATAGCTCCTTGCTGGTCAGTTCGGTAAACCTTACTATTGATACCTTCCAGTCGGGTCAGGGTTTCCTGATGGGGGAGTTTCGCTCGTTTGTTCTTTCCAACTGAGATGAGAGTAAGCTCTGGTTTGAGTTTTTCTAGAAAGGCTGAACTTAATGATTTTTTATTGCCATGTTGACCAGCCTTCAAAACATCCACCTCTAGGTCAGGATAATGCTTCAGCAATTCCTTCTCCCCTTTCTCCTCCAAATTTCCTGTGAAGAGAAAGTACTTATCCAAAAGTTTTCCATACAGAACCAGGGAATCATCATAACCTCCATCTCCTATTTTCCTTGGAGCTAGGACTTCTAACTGACTTCCAAAAATTGCCAAGTTCTCTCCTGCTGTCACACTGCGCACCTTAGTTTGGGTCGCCTGTAGTTCTGCCACAAATTCCTTCTGTTTCAGACTGCCTTTTGATACTAAGATCTCCCCTACATGGAAAGCCTTGGCCACTTCCAGCAAATCACCAATATGCTCCTTGTCCGTGTTAGTCAAAATTAGCTGGTCAATCTTGGCTACTCCTCGACTTTTGAGATAGGGAATCAAGGTTCGCTGGGCATTGCTGGTCGTCGCCTTTTCTTGCCATTTTTCGATTTTCTTATCAGACTCTGCCTTGCCACCAACATCTAGGAGAATGGTTTTCCCAGTTACATCCCGTAGGAAAATACTTTCTCCTTGCCCCACATCCAGCATGGTGATTTCATTTTCCAGTGGATGCTTGGTCAAGAAAAAGAGTCCTGTAATCAACAAGCTCAATACTACTAGCCTTTTAATGTTTTTCCTCAAATCATAGACCAAAGCCAAGGAAATTAACAATAAGATTAAAAGCCATGCATTGGGTTGTCCAAAGACCAGAGGTCTACTTGCCACCTGCGACACCAAGCGAATAATGCTTTCCAACCATTCAAAGATAAAATTCAGCTGAATGACTGGATAGAGAAAGGAAAGGGCAAATAAGATAGACAAGAGCGGTAAGAAGACCAAGTCAAATAGAAAGGAAAAGACAAAGGTCAAAAGAATGGACCAAGGTTGAAATTCCGCAAAATAGAAGGACAGAATGGGCAATATTCCAAAGGAAATGACTAGACTTTCTCTGGCAATAGCCTTAAGCCCCTCCCCTTCTTTGCTGGTCATGGTCAAGATAAAAGCATAGGCGCAGGACAAGACACCTCCTGCTGTCAAGAAAAAGTTAGGCATGACAATAAAGAGGACAAGGACCGTCAAGGCAAAATTATCCAAGCCCTTAATACCATGTTGAGCCAGTAGCTTTTGCAGGAGACTGCGAACAACAGATGCTGAAAATCCTGTCAGACCAGCATAGAGAATGGAAAAGGGATAGGTCAGCAATTTCAACTTTTCTTGGGTCAAGCCCAATCGCAAGAGTAGTTTCTTAAATCCATCCATGAAAAATCCTACCTGCATACCAGACAGGGCAAAGAGGTGGATAATTCCTAGACTGGAATAAAGCTCATTCATCTCCTCAAAGTCCGTGTCCAGATGTCCTAATAGAAGCCCCGTCATGTAATTGCGCATAGGATCTGGAAAATGCGTCTTAATCCAAACTACAGCCTTTCGACGTAAACTGGACAGGTTTTCACCTATATCCCAACTACCAACCTTTTGAAGTGACTGGATTTTTTTGATATTGAGAGTCTGGTAAATCCCCTGAGTTTTCAGATAGGCTTGGTAATTAAAGCCACCAAAATTCCTCTGCCCCTCTGGCTCCGAAAGTTTTCCTTCTAGTCCTATCTCATGAAGATCTGTTAAAGCTTGAAAGGATTCTTTCTCCTCCTCGAATTGGAGTTTATAATAGACTTGAAAAATGCGTTCATCAGACTTACCACGAAAGGACAGACTATCACCATTGACTTTAATAGTGTCAGGCAAAATCCGTACCCTTTCAACAGAATCCGCCAAATTTTGACTCGCTTGACTCTGTTGCCAATTTTGAAACAGAAACCAGAAGCCAAAGATTCCACAAAGCAGTAGAACTTTACTAGCTGATTTCCAAGGAAATTGAATAAAGAGACAAACTAGCAGAAAAACAAAGCCCAACAAAGCAAGATAGGATGCTGAGAAAATAGCATAATAAATCCAAAGCAATAGAAAACTCAGGTAAATTAGGGGAATGGGGAAATTCTTAATCCACTGTAACATAATCTTTTAACTTTTCTATGGTCTTGGCACCAATTCCAGAGACATTCTTGAGTTCATCAACCGACTTAAATTTCCCATTTGCCTCACGATGATCGATAATGTCCTGAGCTCGTTTTCCTCCCAGTCCCTTTACCTGCTTGAGTTCTTCCAGACTGGCCTTGTTGAGATTGACCTTCTTGTCCTTGCTTGTTGAAGAAGGCGTCCCCGAAGCAGTCTGCTGACTAGCTGCTTCTTCTCCCTTAGTTGGAACGTAAACCAGAGCCTCATCACTGATTTTCTGAGCTAGATTGAGCGACTTGCTGTCTGCTTGCTCTGTCAAGCCACCAGCCTTCTGAACAGCATCATTGACTCGACTACCTACCGGCAAATCATAAATTCCAGGTGCTTTAACAGCGCCTTTTACATCTACTGTGATTAGATCTTGTTCAAGGGGTTCTTCCTTCTCTTCCTTCTTCACTTCCTTTTCGGTCGATGAATCCTTGGAAACAGCTGCAACTTCTGCCTGCAAATTCGTTTCTTTGACAGGTGTGTGTGGAGCTGGCTTTAGCAGGAAAAATCCGCCTACAACCAAGCCCAGACCAGTACAGATGACAATGATTTTATACTCTTTAATTTTCTCGATAATTGATTCCATATTTTCTCCTCTCTTAGATTATTCGTAAGAGGAAGAAAAAACAGTTGAAAATTTCTTCTCAACTGCTTATTTATTTGCAAAATAGTCTTCCTTGGTCAAGACATAATGAACTCTTGTAACGATTCGGCCTTCTTCATGCTGGTCCATACAAGCATAAGCTTCTTCGTGGGAAAAACGCATTCCTGATTTCTCCATGACCTTTCCTGACGCGGGATTAGCCTTATCGTATAAAGCAACTAACTTGTTCATCCCTATCTTCTCAAAAGCTAGCTTAATTACGGCACGATTGGCTTCTGTCGTAAATCCTTGATTCCAATACTTTTTATTGATAATGTAGCCAATAGCTGCCTTCTTAAGAACAGGATCAATCTTGTGCAAGTCAATGGTTCCGATAAATTTGCCATTGCTTTTTAGTTCTATTCCCCAACGTCCCAAGGGATTAGCCAAGTAGAACTGAGCAATATTATTTTTGGTTTCTTCCAAGCTTTGATTGGTTGGAAAAGTGTAGCGCGTATTTTCTCTGTCCGAGGCATAGTCAAACATTTCTTCCGCATCATCCAAGGTTACAGGTCTAAGCAATAAACGCTCAGTCTCGACTATGGGATACTGAGCTAGTTTTAAAAAGATTGATTCCATACTTCTCCTCCATTTAAAAATATTTTCTACCAGTCTAGCATAAAAAAGAAGTTACAACAAGAAGCGCGAACAAAGAATACCAGATAACTGATTCTAGAGCAGAAAGTTTTCTGGTCTTTGGAAGCATTTCTAAATGTTTCTTAAAATCAATAATTACATAATTCAGAGTCCCACTGACAATGAAGATTCATCATTTTTTCTTTCCTTTTTTGAATCTAGTATTTATTTTTTTTATGACATAAAGAATAAAACTTCCCAAAATATCTAGTTCTATTGCATAGATGAACAATTTGACACTCCAGACCAGCCAAATAGGTCGCTTAATGCTCTCATCTGAATAACCACTATAATTAATAATCCCTAATAATATTGCAAAAGCTACCATCTCAAGTGAGATACGAATTTTTGCTTTCTTTAAACTGAAACCCTTAAATAAATCTCGAAAAGTCTCTTTTTTCGTAGGCACATCTTCCCAATACTCCTTGCTCTGAATTTTTAGGTATAAAAGGTAGGCAACTTCTGTAATCAATTGAGAAAATGCATAGCTGAAAAGAAGAGCTCCCAGGATTCCAAAAATAAGTATCAACTTACCTGAAAGAAGACCGCCTATCATAGAAACTATAAAAATAATAAGAAGAGAGTTCTTACCATAAGCACTGGATTTTGCAAAATAATTCCCCATCGTCCTATTTACAGAGAAACCTTTTTTTAACTGGCGTTTTAACCAGAAATATTGATAAATAAAGCCACAAACTGTAGAAATTAACAAAAATGGAATAAAAATTGGAGAATACTTAGGGAATCCAAGCGAAAATTCCTTCGTCGAGATTGATGTTACAAAAATTATCAGCAACATCATTTGTAATGAAAAGTATATTCCAATATAAACCATCATCAGAGAAAAAGTTGCTAAAATTTGTCTTTTATATGCAAACATTCCTGCTAATGGAATAAAAAAAGCAACAATTAAATAAAGTAAGAAGAAAATGAGAAGATCAAAAAACCAATAAGTTAATGGATTTATTAATAAAACCTCTTTTAAATACCAGGAAAAAACCCAAATAATTAAAGATAATATAAATACTCCTGTCCATGAAATAACCATCATACTTGCAGATGCGCGAGTATTCGCTAAACTTTTAAAATAAGCTTTATTTAATTCTTCAACTTCTCTAACTGTTTTTTCTTTCACATTAACCTCCTAAATTGACCTAACTCTAAGTCCGTTTAATTAAAAATCACAGCTTAATCAGCTTATTCTAATTTTTCAATAAATTAAAAAATCTATAGAACTCGATCTTTCAATTAAATATCTTTATTTTCTAATTCTTTGTATAACTTTCTCAATATCATGCCACGTTTAATCAATTTGGTATTTAAAATAGTGTATACAATAAAATATGATGATAAAGTTAATACAAGACTAATATAATTACCTGAACTTATGAAAATAATTCCAGTCACTATTCCTATAATCAAAAAACAGAGCATCGTTATATATAATATTAAAACATTCCTTTTTTCTTGCTTTAAAAAGTTTTGATAATTTCTTAAATCAATTTGAAATTCTTCTAACTCAATGACACGATTTAAAACATAATAAAGGAATAGACTGCTACCAATACTAATGATAATATAAGCAAGGACCAAAGACAGCAACCGAAAATCTGTTGGTACTTTACCATTTTTACTTATACTTCTTAAAACACTATATAAAACAAGAGCAATTGAACTGTAACCAGTAAGAGCAGTTGCTCCATTGGTTTTATCCTTTGTTGAATATAACAGTTGATGATTTTCATTGTTATAGTAAACAGATTTTCCCTGATATATACCTAGGGCAATGAAATTTTTAGTGTTACTTTTCATAATTATCTTTATCATTTATAAGTTTTATACAGTTCATTTATGATTTTTCCTCTTTGGAAGATTTTATTATAAAAGAACATAAAATATATAGTCATAAATAAAACTGAAACAACTCCCCACGAAAGATTGTCATATGTGACAAAGAGGTATGCAAAGAATATTATAATTAGTGGTAATATGATAAGAGATAAATAGGTAAACAAGATATTTTTTCGTTCTCTTAACACAAAGTCCCTCATTGCTTTTTCCTCTAATTGAAGTTTTTCCACTTCTCTCTCACGATGGAAGGTCGCATAACAAACAACAAAGGCTATTATAAAGGAAATCAGGATGCCAATCATTAGAAATTGATATCTTCCCAGAATGGTTGAATAGTATTTGGAATTGACTTTTCCGATTATGACATAAATAATCATAATCAAGCTACTGCCTGCAGTTTCCAAAAAAGAAGTCTTTTTTCTTACAATGTTTAAACTATAATCTTTTTTATCAAAATAAACTGGATTTTTATCAATTGTTCCTATCGGAACCATATTTTTTAAATATTTTTTCATATATCATTTTCCTTAGTGGAATATTTTTTGTCTAACATATGAACTACTTTAAATCTCTGTATTGGTTTCGTGTTTAATAACAATAGAGGAAACATAAAAAATAAAATGGCTAAAAACAAAAATAAAAAATTAGAAGTCAATAAATAAACTATAGAAAAAAGCACTGGAAGAAGAAATGCCAATAATATAATTAGATGGCTCTTAACTATATTTTTCTTCTCGTTTTTAAGAAAAGTTATCATATCAACGTTTGAAAGTACAAAAGGACTAATAATTAATTCTTCATTCAAAGCTGGTCTGTAGAGGAGTTTTGAGACAATGATCATTAGAAAAAAACCAAAAATCAAGGGCCAAAAACCACTGAATACCTGAATTTTACTTATTTCTCTTACAATCACATAAAGTATAAGTGTTGCTCCTGCTGAGAAAGCAACAGGAGACACTTTAAACTTTGTTTTAGAATGACCTAAGAACATCTTGCCTGTTTTCTTATCAAAAAAAACTATTTCCCCTTCAAAAGTACCAATTCCTACAAATTCAACGTCCTTTAACTTTATAATTTGCTTTTCGTCCAAGAGAATCTCCTTTTTTCTTATCTGATGTACACTCAAACATTGCTTCCGTATCATCCAAGGATAGAAATCTAAGCAATAAACACTCTGTCTCCACTATTGAATGCTGGCTAGTTTTAAAAAGATTGATTCCATACGTTTCTACCATTCAAAAGTATTTTCTATCAGTCTAGCATAAAAAAGAAGTTACAACAAGTTTTTCTTGATTTTTAAAGCGGTTTCATATAGAATAAAATCATCACCTTATTTTATAGATAATTGTGATAAATCATTTACACCCCATCAATAGAAAGGGAGTTTTTCTCTATGTTAATCGGAATTCCAAAAGAAATTAAGAATAATGAAAACCGTGTTGCCCTCACACCTGCTGGTGTCCACAGCTTAGTCGGTCGTGGTCATCGCGTCCTTATCGAAACAAATGCTGGTCTCGGTTCAGGATTTACTGATGCTGACTATCAAAAGCAAGGAGCTGAAATTATCGCTACTGCTGGTGAAGCTTGGGCGGCAGAGTTGGTCGTGAAAGTAAAAGAACCATTACCTTCTGAATATGAGTACTTGCGTGAAGACCTGCTTCTCTTCACCTACTTGCACATGGCCGCTGCTCCAGAATTAGCAGATGCTATGTTGGAAGCAAAAACAACAGGGATTGCCTATGAAACTGTCCAAGATTCCCAAGGTCAGTTACCACTCCTCGTTCCTATGAGTGAGGTTGCAGGCCGTATGGCAGTCCAAATCGGAGCTCACTTCCTAACCAAACAAGCAGGAGGTTCTGGCGTCCTACTGGGTGGTGTACCGGGTGTACCTAAAGGGAAAGTAACCATCATCGGTGGTGGTGTCGTAGGGACCCATGCTGCTCGAATTGCGCTTGGTCTTGGTGCTCAAGTGACCATCCTTGATATCAGTGCTAAACGTCTCTCCGTTTTAGAGGAGGTCTTTGGCCACCAAATTCAAACTCTCATGTCCAATTCATTCAACATCGAAGCCAGTGTGAGAGATGCGGATGTTGTTATTGGGGCGGTTCTCATTCCAGGTGCCAAAGCACCAAAACTGGTCACAGATGAGATGGTCAAGCAAATGCGTCCAGGATCAGTCATCGTTGACGTTGCTGTTGACCAAGGTGGTGTTATCGAGACAGCTGACCGTGTGACAACGCACGATGAGCCTGTCTATGAAAAACACGGTGTGCTCCACTATGCCGTTGCTAACATCCCCGGTGCAGTTGCCCGTACTTCAACCATCGCCCTAACTAATGTCACTCTTCCTTATATCGAAGCTTTGGCTGGTAAAGGTTTTGTGCAAGCAATCTCTGAGGATGAGGGCTTGCGTCAAGGTGTTACCACTTATCAAGGTTACTTAACCAGTCTTCCAGTAGCTCAAGGTCTCGATCAAAAACATACTCCAATTGATGAACTAGTATAAAAAATCTAATTATCAGATAAAAGAAAGAGCAATTCCACCTGAACTGCTCTTTTTTGCTATTCTATTTCTTCTTGGACTTCTTCACTCTCTTCATTTTTAACTGGAGCTGGTTCATAAGCTCGGATAATTTGAGCGACAACTGGATGGCGAACCACATCCTTGGCTGAAAAGTGAACAAAGTCAATTTGATGGATATTCTTGAGTTTCTCTTGAGCATCAATCAAACCGGACTTGACGTTACGCGGAAGGTCAATCTGACTAATATCTCCATTGACAATCATCTTAGAATGAAAACCTAAACGAGTCAAGAACATCTTCATCTGCATGATGGTCGTATTTTGCGCCTCATCGAGAATGACAAAGGCATCATCCAAGGTTCGTCCACGCATATAGGCAAGGGGCGCAATCTCGATAATTTCACGCTCCATGAGTCGAGTCGTTTGGTCTTTCCCCAAAATCTGATACAAGGCATCATAAACAGGGCGAAGGTAAGGATCGACCTTTTCCTTGAGGTCACCCGGAAGAAATCCAAGACTCTCACCTGCTTCCACTGCTGGACGAGTCAGGATAATCCTCTTGACTTGCCCACGTTTAAGGGCAGTCACCGCCAAGGTCACTGCAAGAAAGGTCTTACCTGTACCTGCTGGCCCAATTCCAAAGGTCACATCATGCTGTTTAACACTGTCCACATAAAGTTTTTGACCCAGTGTTTTGACACGGATAGGTTTCCCAGTATTGTCTTTGATGATTTCTTCTTCATAAAGGGCGACAAACTTGTCAATTTCATCGTTTTTGACCATGCTAATTGCAGTTACCACATCTGGCGTACCAACGGTCATCCCACGGTTTACCAAGACCATCAAGGCTTGGATAACCTGACGAGCTTCCTCGCAAGCAGACTCTTCTCCCAAAACCTGGACAATCTCCGTACGAGCATGAATCACCACATCAAGCTCTTCTTCCATCAAACGAAGATGACGTTCATTGGAACCAAAAAGATGAAACAGGTCATCTGGATGACTCAGTTGAATGTCTATTGAATGTTCCTTCAAATAAAGAACCTCTCTAATCCTTTTATTTCTTTTTATTATAGCAAAGGGGCGGAGAAATTACTAGCCCAAACCTAGTGAATCATGCTAGTGTTCTAAGTATTCTTGCCAGATAGCGTCAAAGTCTCCTAGGTTAAAAGAGAAACTGGCGTGCTCCTCCAAAAAGCGACTCACCTCATCAAAATCATCTGTGTGTTTTGGGAAGGCTGACTCTTCAAAAGCGAGGTCTGCTAAGATAGCCTTGGGACTGTTACTTTTAGGATTGCGCTCGGTCATAAGCCAAGTGTAAAATGATTTTCTCATATGCCACCCTAAATCAACTCTGTTCCAAACTGGTCTTGCTTGATTTTACCAGCCTTCATCAAGCCTCCAAGTGCTTTCTTGAACTGACCTTTAGAAATGCCAAAGGTTGCTTTGATGTCGTCTGGAGATGACTTATCATTTAAGGTCATGAAACCGCCATTGCTTTCCAAGTAGGTCAAAATCATCTGGGCATCATTTTCCAACATCTCAAAGGAACGTGGTTTGAGGGAGAGGTTCAACGTGCGGTCCACTTCACGAAAACCAATGACACGCGCATCTAATACTTGCCCCAAACGTGGCTCTGCGTAACGCTCGCTAGGATGGATAAAGCCAAGCATGTTATTTTCTGGCAGGTAAACAAAAGTTCCTGACAGCTTGAGACGGTATACAATGGCTGGCCAATTTTGGTTCTGCATGTTGTTGTAGGCAGGACGAGCCAGACGTTGGAAGTCTTCTTGATAGGCCAAGAGTCCCCAGATACGGTCTTTCTTGTCCACTTCAAGACGGATGTAGAGTTGGTCGCCCTTCTTAGGCCAGAGTTCCTTGAGCTCAGGGAGAATATCGAGTGACACAACGATTTCCTTGTCAGGAAGGCCTGTATCCACAAAGACACCCAAGTCCTTACGAACCTCTGTGACACGTCCCCAACCAAATTGGTCCTGAGTGGCAGTGACTTCTAAAGTGGTCAAGCGGAGTTTTTGCTTCATATCCGTGTAGGCAAAACCTTTGACCGTATCCCCTACTGTATGTTGACCTTCTTCCTTAGCAAGAGCATAGGTTTGACCATCCTTTTGCACAAAGTAAAAACGGTCGTTTTCATCGATGATGAGTCCAACGATAAAACTTGCAAGATTTGTATTCATATTTCCTTCTTTCGAATAAAACTCAGCCAGCAATGCCAACTGAGTTTTTCTGTTTATTTTTAGACTTCCAAAAGTTCTTTTTCTTTATTGGCAGTCATGTCGTCGATGTGTTTCACAGCGTCGTCTGTTACTTTTTGAATATCTTTTTCAAGAGTCTTCAATTCGTCTTCAGTGATTTCTTTTGCTTTTTCTTGTTTCTTGGCTTCATCCATAGCATCACGACGGATATTGCGGACAGCCACTTTAGCATTCTCACCAACCTTCTTCACTTCTTTAGCAAGGTCACGACGAGTTTCTTCTGTGAGAGCAGGGATAACCAAACGAATAACAGAACCGTCGTTAGCTGGTGTGATACCAAGATCAGAAGCGTTCAAGGCACGTTCGATGTCTTTCAATGAAGACTTGTCAAATGGTGTCACCAACAAAACACGCGCTTCTGGAATCGTAATTGAAGCGATTTGGTTAAGAGGAGTTTCTACTCCATAGTATTCTACATGTACACGGTCAAGCAAGCTTGCATTGGCACGGCCAGCACGGATACCACCAAATTCACGAGCAAGTGAGTGGTGAGATTGGGTCATTCTCTCTTTAGCTTTTTCAATAATTGCGTTAGCCATAATCTTTCTTATTCCTTTTCTTCGATATTGTTTGAAACTGTTGTTCCGATATTTTCACCAAATACGACACGTTTGATGTTGCCTGGTTGGTTCATGTTGAAGACAACCAAGTCAATATCGTTGTCCATTGAGAGGGTTGAAGCTGTTGAGTCCATGATACGAAGACCTTTATTGATAACGTCACGGTGGGTCAATTCTTCAAACTTAACGGCTGTCTTGTCTTTCTTAGGATCGGCATTGTAAACACCGTCGACACCATTTTTAGCCATAAGGATGGCATCCGCTTCGATTTCAGCTGCACGAAGGGCCGCTGTTGTATCTGTTGAGAAGTAAGGTGAACCAATTCCAGCACCAAAAATAACGATACGGCCTTTTTCAAGGTGACGAAGGGCACGTCCACGGACATAAGGCTCTGCCACTTGTTGCATAGCAATAGCAGTTTGCACACGCGTATCAACACCAACTTGTTGCAATGAATCTGCCATCACAAGAGCATTCATAACGGTCCCAAGCATTCCAGTGTAATCTGCCTGAACGCGGTCCATTCCTGCTTCTGCTGCAGGTTCTCCACGCCAGAGATTTCCTCCACCAATAACAAGGGCAATTTCGATACCTAAGCTATGAACTTCTTGAATCTCTTTTGCGATTATTTGAACTGTTTGGATATCAATCCCTACGCCACGTTCACCGGCAAGGGCTTCACCTGATAACTTGATTAAAATACGTTTATACTTGGGATTCGCCATTTTCACTCTCCTTCTTTTATCCTACCTATTTTATCACAATTTCTAAGATTTTTATAGTATCATGAGCAATTCTTTGAAAAAAATTAGACAGTCAAAAATTCCTCTAAATCAGAAAGAGCACGCTCTGCAATTTTTTCATAGCGAGCCTTCTTATCACGGATACGTTCGCCTTCCAACTCCTTGATAATACCGAAATTGACATTCATGGGTTGGAAATGTTTGCTATCTGCATGAGTGATGTAATGAGCTAGACTTCCAATCGCTGTTGTCTCTGGGAAAATAGCCTCGCTTTCTCCCTTGAAAAGACGAGCCGCGTTAATTCCCGCAACTAAGCCTGACGCCGCTGATTCAACATAACCTTCCACACCCGTCATCTGACCAGCAAAGAAGAGATTTGGTTGTTTCTTAGAACGGTAAGTCTGCTCAAGAAGATTTGGTGAATCCATGTAAGAATTGCGGTGCATGACACCATAACGAACAAACTCAGCATTTTCAAGACCTGGAATCATTTGGAAGACACGCTTTTGTTCCCCCCATTTGAGGTGGGTCTGGAAACCGACAATATTGTAGAGGCTACCAGCAGCATTATCCTGACGAAGTTGAACAACCGCGTAAGGTGTTTTGAATTCGCCATCACGAGGACCTGTATAATCGTCTGGATACTCCAGACCGACTGGCTTCATAGGGCCATAAAGCATAGTTTTAATGCCACGTTTGGCCATGACTTCGATAGGCATGCAGCCTTCAAAGTACTTTTCTTTTTCAAAGGAATTGAGCGGTGCTTCTTCCGCATTAACCAAGGCTTCATGGAAATCCATAAACTCTTGCTTGGTCATTGGAGCGTTGAGATAAGCGGCTTCTCCCTTGTCATAACGAGATTTGAGATAGACCTTGCTCATATCGATAGTATTGACATCGATAATAGGCGCTGCCGCATCGTAGAAATAGAAACCATCGCCGTCATTAAGTGCATGAATCTTTTCAGCTAGGGCATCGCTTGTCAAAGGACCAGTCGCCACAACTGTGATAACATCTGTCGGCAATTCTGTAATTTCATCACGAACCACTTCAATCAAGGGGTGGTTGATCACTTTTTCGGTCACCATTTGGGAGAAACCATCACGGTCCACCGCAAGGGCACCACCTGCAGGAACACGTGTAGCTTCAGCAGACTCTAAGATGACAGAACCCAAGCGACGCATTTCTTCCTTGAGGAGACCAACAGCATTGGTCAAAGCATCCCCACGAAGAGAATTGGAACAAACCAACTCTGCAAAATTGTCTGTTTTGTGCTGAGGTGTTGACTTGACACCACGCATTTCATAAAGTTTAACTGGAATACCACGTTCTGCGATTTGGTAGGCTGCTTCTGACCCTGCCAAACCAGCACCGATAACATTGATATAAGATTGAGACACGACACTAATACCTCTTTGGGTGGAACCTAAGTTCATATCAAAACAAGGCACTGGCTTGTTTAACACCCACAAATCTTTCTATTTTTTCTTCTACTAGTATAACAAAAAAAGGGAAGAAGGCAAACTTCCCTGTTTAGTCATTTTCTTGATGTAAAGAGATAGTGAGTATTCCAATTAAAAATCAATTATATGCTACTCTATAAAATCTCTTCCACGTAACGGATCGATAGGGACTGTTATTCTATCTCTTGCTATAACCGTATTATCTAAAACAGCATAACATTCAACATAGTGGTCTCCTTTAAACTGAGAATCTTCGTGATGTTTTATTTTACCTGAAAAAATAGCACCACGCTCACAATTTCTTCTAATCGCCTCAGCTCCAATATTTCTTACTTTCCAATAATATTTAACATCAGACAAAAGATTATCTGGAATATCTGATTTTATAATTTCAAAATCAAGAGATTTTCTATTTTTAATCTTAAATCTACTTTTTAAAAAGTCTGAAAGAAGTGCTTTTCGAAAACCATCTTGTGTAATTTCACACTCCAAAACAATATTATATTCGATATTAACATTAAACAATTCATCAATAAATTCTTCATTCGAAGCTCGATTTGTTGTAGAAGTGGATTGAGCGAATTTTCTACCAAATAGCTGTCTATAAACTTCAGTAAGTTTCTCTTCTGAAGCGTCTTCTATTTTCTTTAGAGCTTGCTTAGCTTTATTGACAAATTTTGCTCCATCATTATTATAAATCTTTTGATTACTACCTAAAGCATACCAATACTCTCTATTTTTATCTTGGTTTGAAAAGTATTCAAAAATATCTTTCAAGAGAATATTGTAATCAGAGTAATATATTTCAGAAATACCTTTATCATCAATTAAATCAGATATCAAAGTATCTATCAACAACCCCTTAAATGAAAAGCCCATATGATTTTTCCATTGTCGTATGAGCCTTGTTAAGTTAGAAAAATGATTATTAAAATTCGAATTTAAAGATTTAGATTTTTCAATTTCAGGCTTTGGTTTAGTAGTTTTCCAAGAGCCTCCGTTACGAGAATCAGGATATTTAAAATTACCATCAGATTGTTCGAAAGCTGGAACTAACTCAATTTTTCCACCATCCGAAAAATCAATAACAACGACCTGTCCGTCTCCTTTTATTTTTGTATTTGGGTATCTTTTTAGTAATTCGTTTTTTATTTCCTGTAGAAGTGCTGATTGACCATTACCCTCATAAGAATCAAATCGTCTATACACTTCTGAGGGTAGTGAAAAAATATAATCAAAATCACTAACATTTCGAACAGCCGTCGTTCTCCCCACACTACCAACAATCAAACCATTGTCAATTTCTTCATCTTCAAGCTCATCTAAGGAATAGTATTTTCGATTAAGTCGTTTCGTAATCTCTTTTAATCTATTCTTCCATTTTTCCCATTCCTCGTCCGTCATGGGGAGTTCGTCTTCGCAAAATTCTTTAAAATCATTAGATAAAGACATTACTCTTCCTCCTTAATTTCCATCAATTCTTTTGGAATAAAGTATCTATAATCTTCCTCATAATCATTATCTTTTCTCGATTTTATTAGTTTTGAAGCCTTGGATACATTTTTGGGAGAAGCATTAGAAAGTTGACTATAAGTAGCATCTCTTCGAAATTTTAATTCTTCGAAAGATTCTTGGATTTCACTTGATGGTTTTCCATTGTAAACCACCTCAGATAAAAGAATTTCAGCTAACACTTTAAGATTCCAAAGCTCATCAACAGATTTCCTCTCCAAAGCTAGTCGTTCCTCAAAGTTAAACTCCTTGGTGATGCTAAAAATTATTGTAGTGACTAATGATAAAAATGCTGTAACAAGCTTTATCCAATATTCATCAAACCAAAGTATTCCAACTAAGCCAGAAGAGACAACTCCAGAAATGATTATTATTGCTATTCTAAACCATCGAATATAGCTTTCTAACTCGTCCATTCTAACCGCATGAATTTTATGAGTCCAACCTACATTTACTATAAATTTTTTAAGTTGAAAGTGTAATTTTTCTTGATTTTTCGACATTAAACCTCCTCCTTACTATTTTTGCTTATCTTGGTATGTTTCCCAAACAAATGACACTACCGTTAATGCAGATCCTACAACAACTGAAGCATACCTTGGTGGCAATTCTATAAAGTTAGCTCCCTTACCATGACCATCACCTTTATCATTTCTAAGACTGTTAATACCCTTGATAATTTGATTCAAACTACTTAGAACTAGCTTTACATCTTGATTATTTTTTGCTGAAATATTTTCATTAGAATCCAAGTTTAAAAATTTAAAGACTTTCTTTTGCAAAGTTGCAATATCATTAGAATTAGAATACTCAATTTTTTCATGTTCTAAAATATGTTTAAAACATGATTCCAACAATTCCTTAGCTTTTCCAATAGCGTCCGCTGGAGAGCGAGAAATCATTTCATTCATAATCCCCATTTGCTTATCTATATAGTCGCTATCAAAATAGTCAGATAAAGATTCAGCAACATTATTTAAGTAGGCCATTTGTGAGACTTCATACTTCGAAAGTCTCTCTTTCAATTTCAATGCCTGAGAGTTCCTCTCTTCAGTTTTCTCGTAATATGAGTCAGGAAGGTCTTCATAATATCTAAGTAAATCTAAAGCTAATTTTAAAACCAGTTCATCTGGTTCGTTATCTACAAAAGCCTGTAAAGCTTTCCCTTTTGAACCTCCATATTTCTCTTGAATATTTACTCCTACTGAATTAAAAGTAAAATTAGCAAAAGTAGAGTTAGAAAAATTTAATACATAACCGTCACTATTAAAAAATACTTTTATAAAACTCTTATCTTGAAAATTTAATTCCATATCAAGTTCCCTAGATTTAAAACATCAACTCGCTTCAAACAAATCCAGTTGACCAAAACTTTCTTCGAGTTTCTGTTGCTTTGCAATTACATCACTATTTCGTAAATCTGACACTAACTTTTCAGCAATATACCACATCATTACTGGTGGAATAGCATTCCCCAGCATTCTATATTGAGCACCTTCTGAACCAAGCAATTCATAGTTTTCTGGAAACGACTGAATACGTGCAACCTCTCTTGGAGTATAGCGACGGTAACGTCCATTTTCTAACAAAACAGGGTCAGTGCTATTTAAGGATACTTTTGCTAAATGAGAACTAACCGTATTACTCGGCTGTTCAATGTCTTGTGCTCGTCCTTTATTCATTTTTTTGCCAGATTTACTATTTAGCATTCCTTGCACAGCCCTCTCGCTAAAATAATACTTTTCATCAATATCTTGCTGAAGAATTACTTTTAGTGGTGTATAATCTTCTACATTTTGAATAGGCTCTTCAGGAAATTCAAAAGTAAAATTCAAATCCTTTCGAATACCAACAATAAACACTCGCTCTCTCTTTTGCGGAACGCCGTATTTGGTGGCTACGCAAAGTTTATAAGAAACATTATAACCAGCTTTTTCGAACTCTTCAATAATTAGAGGAAAGGCTTCTTTATTGTTTGCAGACAAAATTCCCTTAACATTTTCGGCAAAAAATGCTTTTGGTTGATGAGCTTTTAACACTCGCACCATCTCAAAAAACAATGTCCCTTTTTCGTCTTTTATTCCTAAGCGTTTCGGATTTTGAGCACTAACAGAAAATGATTGACAAGGAAAACCTCCCGTTAAAATATCGAAAGATGGGATTTCATCTGATTTTATTTCTCGGATATTTCGATTGTCTGGAGTAACACCAAAATTCTTTTCAAACATTTTATTGGCACTGTCTTCAATATCATTTGCATAGACAATCTCAATTTGATTATCGGCATAATGTTTACCTAAAAAATCAAATCCACCAGCAAAACCAATATCCGTTCCACCTCCTCCACTAAAAAGAGAGGCAATTTTTAGTTTCTTCAAATTAAATTCTCCTCAAAGCCAACTGACGATGAAAAACGGACATCATATCCATCTTTTCTCTCAATCAGAAGCATCTTCTCATTTTTGACTAACTCATACAAATTCTTGATAATAAACAATTTTTTGCTATGTTTAGAAATCTGCAAACGATAAATATAGTATCTATCACGCACAGATTTAGCAGTTCGCCATTCGTTCGGTGTGATATGAAACGAATTAAAAGTAATAGAAGCATTGCTGACAGTTGTTTTGACTTCAATATACTTTCTCAGCTCAGAATCATCACACTCAAAAGATTGAACATCGTAGCCGACACCAAACTGTGTTGGAATAAAATTCACCAGATGGAGCAACTGTTCTTGCCCATGTTCTCGTAATTTTTGTTTTTCATGATTGATAACAATAGCTTCTCCCGAACTCCCTACAACAGCGGTAGAGATTTTCTCGCTGTATTCGATGTGTTCAGTTAGATGTCCGATAATATCTGTTTTCTCTTCAGTAAAATCAATATCACTTGGAAGGTAGAGATTAAAGTTTGTCCTAAAATCAATATCTCCTAAATCACGATTGACATATTCGAACCAAGCACTTCTAAAATTTCGAACATCTTCAATTGTTGTAGAAGCATTTCCAATAAATTGAGCATAGCCATCAAAGGTAGCATCTGATTGCAAAAAGTCATTTATTGCTTGCTCTTCCATAGAATTTATTTTATACCTACCACCTTGAACAGTTAGTAAACTCGCTATAACCATGTAATCTAAAATATCTTTGGCATATCGAATAACATCTCCTTTAGTATCGTAAGCTACTTTAGACGCTCTATTCTCTTTGATACGATTCCATATTTCCAAAACAGGCTCTCTATCACGAGTACATCTCAAATCATTAAAGATACAATGGGCGACTTCTTCATCGGTGAGGTAAATAGTTTTTTCTTCAGCTTGTGAGGCTTCTGTAAATAGTTCCAGTAGATACTGAGCTGGCTTAAATTGAACTCCGATTTGACAAAGTTTAACAATCTCGTTATCTTTTAGATGCCCACCAGGATATTCAAAATTATACAAAAAGGTTTTAAAAAAGCGAATAAGGTCTTGGTCTTCAGTCAATTCCTTAGCCCTATTTCCTGAATAGACAAAGCCCTCTTTCTCAATCATCATTCCAAACAAAGAAGAAATCTCTGTTCGCCAGTTATTGATTGTTTTCTCTGTTTTATCTGCATTTCCTGCATATTGTTTGATAATGTCATTTAGTTGCTGACTAAATTCCTTTTTAGGCAATATTCCCAAATAAGAAATATTCGTTGCCATATAAACAAGTACATTTTCGACATCATTTTTAAAACGAGGTCTTGGGTGATGTAGTCTAAAATAATATTTCTCTGGAACTTGATACATAGTTATTCTTCGTTATTTTTTAAATATTTCAGTAAATTGTTTGCAATCTGCTGAGCCATTAAAGGAGGAACAGCATTACCAACTTGTCTAAATTGCTGTGTTTTACTTCCGTAAAAGATAAAATCATCTGGAAAAGATTGTAGACGAGCAGATTCCCTCACTGTTGGCACACGATTATACTTATAGTGGAAATGATGTCTATGCCCCGTATCAATCGTAGGAGCTGGCTTCCAACTAGCAAATCGTGTCCAAGCGACATTAAATTTTCTTGTTTCTCGTAATTCCTCTGGGAGATTTTTATAATTTCCACCGTCAGGGACAAGGGCAATTGTACTTATCACTTTTTCTGAATGCTTGGCTGCAACGTGGTTCAAAACCACGTTTGAACGTTTTCGCATTAGTTTTTGATAGTCATTTTGTGGTTCTGAAACATAAGACATTTCTATCTCGCCAAGTTCATTTTCTAATGTTGGTAAATCAGAAATTGCCATCTCTGTTGTAATGATTGTTCCCAATGCTTCAGGATATTCAAATCCATCATTCCTCGTCCCCACAAAAATAACACGTTTTCTATTTTGAGGAACTCCATAGTCAGAGGCCAGCAACACTTTAAACTGAACCTTATAACCCATTTTCGAAAATTCTTCTATGATAGTATCTTTTATTTGCCCTTTAAACAAACTAACAATCCCAATCACATTTTCAATGACAAAAGCAGTTGGCTTTATTTCTCGAACCAATCGAATATAAGACAAATAAAGTTTGTTCCTTGGATCATCAAATTTTCTAGGTCCAGAAAGCGACATCCCCTGACAAGGGGGACCACCTACAATTATGTCAATTTTTTGTTCTCCAATTATTGGTTTTATATCTTCCTCATAAGATATATTCGCAATATCTCCACATAATATTTCTGAATTCTGATGATTTTTTTGAAAGGTTTCTAAGGCTTTTTCGTCATTATCAATTCCTAATAGAACATTAAATCCAGCCATCTCGAATCCATAAGATAGACCACCTGCTCCTGAAAATAAATCTACAATGTTATATTTTTTCAACTGATAAACTCCACACTATTTTCTCATATATAATTATACCATACTGCGTACTTAAAAATAATTCTAATAGAGTACATTATATATATTCAACGTAAACTGAATGAACATTGTTTTTATTTATTCACTACTCAATCAATTCTATGATTTAGACTCCGAATATTATCATCACTAATTAAGTTAAACAGAAACAGACAGAATTATTAAATCCTGTCTCCCTTTATTGTTGTTCTTCCCAGTCATGGTAGGCTGCGTAAAGCTGGCTCTTATTCCACTGGTAAAACTTAGCTACTTCCTTGATAGCTTGATTTTTCTTCATGCCTTGCTGGATACGAGTTTGGATTTCTAAGAACAAGTCTTCCTCGTCTTTTTCTTCTACATCCTGACTGGCACCTTCAACGATGAGAAGGCATTCTCCCTTAAGTGGCGTTTCAGCGATGCTTTCCAGCAATTCAGAAATTGTACCTCTTTGGTATTCTTCATAGATTTTGGTCAATTCTCTAACCAAGACCACCGAGCGGTCGCCATAAACTGCTAGCATATTTTCTAACGTATCTGCCACACGATGGGGCGATTCATAGAAAATCTGAGTTTCTGGATAGTCTTTTTTCGAGTCGAAAAATTGCTTTTGCTGGCCTGATTTTCTCGGTAAAAAGCCGTAAAAGATATGTGGCTGTGGCGCTAAACCACTGGCGATCAAGGCAGAAATTCCTGCAGAGGCACCTGGAACAGTCACAACCGCAATTTCTTCCTCAATGGCTGCCTTAACCAAATCATGACCAGGGTCTGAGATGCTAGGCAGACCCGCGTCGGATACCTGAGCAATGCTTTGTCCTGCTTTCAGGAAACCAATCAAATCAGGAATTTTTTCCTTGGCATTGTGCTCATGAAAACTAATCTGCTTAGTAGAAATGTCAAAATGCTTGAGCAGAAGCCCTGTATTGCGCGTGTCCTCAGCCGCAATCCAGTCCACTTCTTTCAAGGTTTGGATGGCTCGAAAGGTCATATCATCTAGATTGCCAATCGGCGTTGCCACTAGGTACAGCTTGCCATAGGGAGACTGCCCCTTAAAACTTTTTTGAATCTGCATGCCTACTCCCTGTATAACAACTCGTCACAGAACATACATTCCTCGTCCTGCTCTCGACGTTGTCCATAAAAATCATTACATACGTGAAATCCATCACGGTAAATGCGACGGACACTTTCGCGAACATGTTTGGCCTTGACAGGAGCATCTGCTTCCACCTCACCCAAGCGTTCGCGCAACTTACTATTTTCCAAGCGAAGAGCTGTATTTTCCTCTACCAGGCTCTTGAGATTTTTCTTGATGGCTTCCACATCGGCTAAGGTTACCAATAACTGTTGAGAAAAATCATCCAGCGCGTCAAATAATTCTTTTTTGTCCATAAAACAGCCCTTTCCTTTCTTTATCGTTCATTTTGAGTTTACATTTCTTTCAAGACCAGATATTCCATGGCATTTTGAAAGCTGACATTAGCTTGCCACATTTTTCTAGCTTCTAGCAAATCTTGTAGAATCACTCTTACTCTTGCTTGTAGGATATCTTGCCCACAGAGGACTT
Organism: Streptococcus mitis; assembly: GCF_905187495.1. GTDB lineage: Bacteria > Bacillota > Bacilli > Lactobacillales > Streptococcaceae > Streptococcus > Streptococcus mitis_CU. The sequence goes on from NZ_CAJJIB010000151.1 coordinate 260,312, forward strand.
CAAGAATCCGTAAAACCTGATCTTGTTTTTCCTTATCATCTGCCAAGCTAGCTAGTTTGGCAACTTGCAAATAACTTTCCTTTTTCTTAGCTACTAACCAAGTCAGCAGGCGTTCACTTTCATCAACCAAGATCCAAAAACTTGCCTGATTGGCTAACTTTTCTGCTTCAGCTCGCGATTGACTAAACTGGGCTAAAAGAGTTGCTTTTTTCTTGACCAGACCTGCTTGTTCTAATTGATGGATGAGCTTCTCTTCTTGCTTTTTAAAGTGGAAAATCTGGGTTCGACTGCGGATGGTCGGTAACATCTTTTCCTCATCGCTGGTCAAGAAGAAAATATAAACCTCGCTCTGGGGTTCTTCGATGACCTTGAGCAGAGAATTGGCTGCATTAGGATGCATTTTCTCAGCTTGCTCGATAATAAAGACCTGTTGCTGACTTTCAATCCCTGCTTGGGAAAACTGGCCCACCAATTCCCGAATGCGTTCTGTCTTGATGACCTGATTGACTGGCTTAATCAAGGTGACATCTGGAAACTCTTCCTGTTCAATCAGCTTACAATTTCGGCATTTCTCACATGGTAAAACACCTACTTTATCTGTACAAAAGAGGCTCTTAGCCAAAAACTGCGCCATTTCAAAGCTTCCAAAGAAACCTGAAAAAAGATAGGCATGATTGAGCTGGTCTTGTTCTAGGATACGGACAAAGCGGTCAAACTGATCTGGTTGCCAATCTTTTAGTTGATCTTGTTTCATTTGGCCAAGCCCATTCTGTCAAACAAGACAGCCTTGGTAGTTTCCACAACTTGCTCCAAAGGAAGACTCGCATCAATCTTGACTATGCGATTTCCTTCTTTGTCCAGAAGAGAAAGATAGCCTTGACGAACTTTTTTGTGCAAGTCCAACCCTTCCAAGTCCAAACGATTGACCTCGCGGTCACTATTAGCAGCAATGCGAGCCAGTCCCTCTTCCACCTCAATGTCAAAATAGAGGGTCAAATCAGGTTTGAGGCCATCTGTCGCAAACTGATTGAGCCAGTCAATGGCTTCAATGTCCAAGCCACGACCAAATCCCTGATAGGCAACAGAACTATCGATGAAGCGGTCCATAATGACCAACTTGCCAGCTTCAAGGGCTGGAAGAACTTTTTCCACTAAGTGCTGTCTGCGACTGGCAATATAGAGAAGGAGCTCTGTCTTCGCATCCATCTGAGTATGACTTGGATCTAAAATCACTTCCCGAATCTTCTCCCCTATCAAGACTCCGCCAGGTTCACGGGTCGTCAGCACCTCTACCCCTTTTTCCTCTAAAATTGGGAGCAGAGCCTCTAAAACACTGGTCTTTCCTGCTCCCTCTGGTCCCTCAAGAGAGACTAAAAATCCTTTTGACATGTCTAACTCATTTCTTTTTTACTACTTCTATTCTATCAAAAAAATAGGGGTTTGTGACAATCTTTTTTGTCTTCTCATTTAATACTCAATGAAAATCAAAGAGCAAACTAGGAAGCTAGCCGCGGGCTGCTCAAAACACCGCTTTGAGGTTGTAGATAAAGCTGACGCAGTTTGAATTTGATTTTCGAAGAGTATCAACCACCATAAAAGAGGCAGACAAATCCACCTCTTATTTACCTAATTCTTGTGTTCGTTTGTAAGCTTGATGAACTGCATCAATGACTGTTCCTCTAAAAGCATGCGCTTCTAAGCTCGCTACACCAGCAATAGTCGAACCGCCTGGGCTACAAACTTGGTCTTTCAAGACCCCAGGATGTTGCTGGCTTTCTAGGACCAATTGACCAGCTCCTACAACAGTTTGAGCCGCCATTTTCAATGCCGTTTCTCTTGGCAATCCCGTCTGAACACCCGCATCTGCCAAGGCCTCAATAAAGAGATAGACAAAGGCTGGCCCACAGCCTGCAAGTCCTGTCGCAGCATCTATTAAGCCTTCTCCTAGTTCAACCAAGAGGCCAGCATTTGCTAATAACTGACAAAAGAGCTCACTATCCTCAGCATTACAATTAGGTGACAAAGCATAGCTGATAACTCCTTGACCGATAGAAGCAGGGGTATTTGGCATCATACGAATAATTCGGTGTTGACTTGGGATAATACTTGCTAGTTTTTCTAAAGTCAATCCAGCTGCCATGGAAATCAAAAGAAGACTCTCTCGTTTTTCAAGAATGGTCTGGTATTGAGAAAGCAAGTCTGAGAACTGGGCTGGCTTAACACCTAGAAAAATCACATCTGCTTCTGCGAAGATTTCTCCGTTACTAGAAGCCTGACCACCAAAGTCTGCAATGAAAGCATCCACCTTGGCTTGACTACGATTGGCAAGGAGAATCTGAGCACCCGTCTTGGCCTGCAAAACAGCCTTGGCCAAACTAGCTCCCATATTCCCCAAGCCGATAAATCCAATCTTCATCTCTTACTCCCTTATCTGCCCATCACCAGTAACCACATACTTGTAGCTAGTCAACTCTTTCAAGCCCATTGGACCACGCGCGTGCAATTTCTGAGTAGAAATCCCCATTTCACAACCAAGACCAAATTGGCCTCCATCTGTGAAACGAGTTGAAGCATTGACATAGACTGCTGCAGAGTCCACTTGATCTGTAAAGTAAGCTGCAGCTTCAGCATTCTCCGTCACAATGGCATCCGAATGATGGGTACTGTGGGTTTCAATATGGGCAACCGCTTCTTCTAAACTGCTCACAACTTTAACAGCTAGGACATAGTCTAAAAACTCAGTATCAAAGTCTTGTGCTTCAGCTACTTGACCTGAAACAAACTGGCTTGCTTTGCTATCCAAGCGGAATTGAATTGGTTCCAGTCCAGCTTCTTTTCGATCTGCAACTAGCACTTTCTCCAAACGAGGAAGGAAGCTTGCTGCTTTGTCTTCATGAACAAGTAGAACCTCCATGGCATTGCAGACAGAAGGACGACTAGTTTTGGCATTGTTGATGATAGATAGAGCCTTATCTTCATCTGCGTCCTTATCGACATAAACATGAACAATCCCAGTTCCTGTCTCGATAACTGGTACGATAGCATTCTCAACCACGGCATTGATCAAGCCAGCCCCTCCACGAGGAATGAGAAGGTCTAGATAGCCCTTGGCCTTCATCATGGCATAGCTACTTTCACGGCTGGTATCTTCCACCAGTTGAATCACATCTGGGTGAATAGTAGTCGTTTCCAAGCCCTTCTTCAAGGCTGTGACAATGGCATGGGCAGTTTGATAGGCATCCTTCCCACTACGAAGAACAACCGCATTTCCACTCTTGAGAGCCAAAGCAGCCGCGTCAGACGTCACATTTGGACGGCTTTCATAGATAATACCGATAACACCCATAGCCACACGTTTTTTGGTGATAACCAAACCATTTTCAAGATGACTTGTTTCTAAAACTTCACCTATTGGATCTGGTAAGGCAACCACTTCACGAATCCCAGTTGCCATTGCTTCTATACGCCCTGCATCCAAATAAAGACGATCCAGCATCACATCTGAGATTTTACCCTTAGCAGCTTCCATATCGAGGGCATTGGCCGCTAAAATTTCCTCAGTAGCAGCCACTAAGTGATCAGCCATGGCTAGCAGAGCTTGGTTTTTCACGACTTCACTGGCTGTGTTGATTGATTTTTTAACGGCCTGTACCTGTTCAAATTGTTCTTGTGTACTTACCATAGTTTACCTCTAAAATTCTGTAAAGAGTAGTTGGATTTCAGGAGTAATGGAAATCCAATCGTCACGGTGAATCAAGACCCCCTTGGCTTTTTGAGAACGCAACATATCCTCCAAAGCAGATGCACCAAATTGCACGCGTCCTTTTCCAAGTGATTTTCCACTTTCCTTGTCAAATACTGTCACGATATCACCGTAAGAAAAGGCTCCTTCTGCGTCAACAATACCAGATAAAAGGAGACTCTTGCCATGTTGAGAGAGAGCTTCTGCAGCACCTTTATCAACCCAAATAGAACCTTGACTCTGAGCATAAAAAGCCAGCCATTGTTTCTGGGTACGAAGTCCCTTCTCTTGCGCAACAAAGTAGGAACCATCCTTGGTCTCCTCAGCCGCCTCAATCATAGCGTCTGACTTCAAGGATGAGCAGATATAAACAGGAACTCCTGATTCCGTCGCGATAGTTGCAGCTTTGATTTTGGTTAACATGCCACCTGTACCATTAGACGAACCTGCACCACCTGCCATATCAATAATCTCACGATTGATGGTCTCAATTTTCTCCAAGCGTTTGGCTGTTGGATCTGAATTAGGATTTCCAGTATAAAGACCGTCTACATCTGTCAAGAGGACCAAAAGGTCAGCTTGGACCATGGCCGCTACCTGGGCACTTAAAGTGTCATTGTCCCCAACCTTGAGTTCATCAATAACGACACTGTCATTCTCGTTGATGATAGGAATCGCTCCACGGCTAAGTAGAACTGACAAAGCCTGATGGGCATTTTTATAACGGCGCTTATCCACAAAGTCATCCTGGGTTAGCAAGATTTGTGCAGAAACGATTTGGCGCAAGAGAAGACTGGTCGTGTATTCTTCCAACAAAAGCCCTTGCCCTACCGCTGCTGAAGCCTGTTTATCAGCAATCTTAGTCGGACGCTTTTTAAATCCTAAGGCACCAAAACCTGCAGCAATGGCACCTGACGACACCAAAATCAATTCATGACCAGCTTCGTGCAACATAGCCAATTGCTGGGTAATAGCCTTTACCTTACTACGTGATAAACTTCCATCCTCATTTGTCAGAGAAGAAGTCCCCACCTTAAAGACAATCCGTTTGTATTTCATAGTCTCACTCCGATTCTTCATATTTATCCATTATAACATGAATGGCAGGAAATAGAAAAGAGTTGATAGGAAAAAGAAGGCCCTAAAACCTTCTTTTTTACTGCTGTTCTGATTCCGATTTATTTGCACTTGTTTCAGTGCTTTGTGAAGTTGAAGAAGTCAAATCTTGACTAGTTGAAGAACTTGTAATACTTTCGTGTTGACTCGTTTCTTTATTTTCAAGATCTTTTTTCACTACTTCATTGGATTCTTTTATTTCTGAGTTACTTGTATCTCTAGTTGTAGCAGATTTCTCTACCGGAACATCCACTAACCAGGCACCACTTGAATCAACAGTATAGCCTTCTGGTGTCTTACCGTTCACAAGTAATTGACCATTTTCTTTCAAGAAGTACCATTTATCCTTGTCTTTAATCCAACCAACAGCTCGTGAACCGTCTTCCTTATAGAAATACCAATCATTTGCCTTTTTAAGCCAGCCTTGCTTCATAGCTCCTGATTCTTCTAGATAGTAATGATGACCAGAAACTTCTATCTCGCCTGTCTTCATGGTACCAGTAGAATCCATATAGTACCAGGTTTCTTTATCTTTTACCCAGCCCGTTTTCATTTCCCCTGATTGAGCAAAATAGTACCATTGTCCATCAATCTTACGCCATCCTGTTATCATATCCCCATCATTTGATAGATAATAGGTCTGACCGCCAGTATTAAGCCAACCAGTCTCCATCTGATTTTCTTTGTTGAAATAATACCAGCTTCCATTGATTTTCTTCCAATTTTTAGCAGATGCACCAGAGTCTGTCAAATAGAACCAACGATTGTTCCATTTTTTCCATTGATTCTGTAACAAGATACCCGTTTGGTTGAAGTAATACCATTCACCCTTGATTTCATTCCAACCAACTGCATATTCTCCTGTAGAGTCAGGCGCTTGATACCACCAGTTTCCATAAGCACTCTTATGCCAACCAGCTTGAAAACTTGGAATCTGCTTGTAAGAAGTTGAAATATTGACAAAACCATCTTGTCGAATATCAAAAACTGTCGCATCATAGTCTTTGCTGGCTGCGTTAATTCTCTCAATTCCTCGTTCTTTGAGCCAATTGACATACTCACTATCAACACCATTTTTCCAAGGTAAACTATCCGAAGTTTGAACAATCAAACTCGGACTCAAATTTTTAATGAAATCCTTGGTGTTTGATTTATTGGTATCATAGTGATGATTAAACTTCATCAAATCAACTTTTCCAATGAGAGGACCATACTTGTCTTCTGCTCCATGAGCATTATCCAAATCTCCTCCGAGGTAAATTTTCTTACCATTGACTTTCACTACACTAATCAAAGAATTAGAATTGTCATCCCAAATTTTCTTTAATTCACCTGATGAATCAGTTTCATTTTCATAGTTATAGAGTTGAATATCCATGTCCCCAAACTGAAAATGAGCATCCCCTTGTGTAATGTTTTGAATAACTGAAACACCTTTTTCTGCAGAAGTCTGTAAAACCTTATCATAGCCATACAGATTATCCCATAGATGAGTTGGTGTTGTAATCCGACTATCAGAGTATTTTTTCATGTAGATACGACCAACTGGATAGGTTTGCAGTAACTCATCAACGTTTCCAATATGGTCACTATGGGTATGGGTTACCAAAATAAAATCAAGTTTTTGGACACCCAATTCCTTTAAATGTCGCGAAACACGATCTGTCAGAACATGCTTATAAGATGTTTCAATTCCTTCTCTCCATGGGTAACGAGAATCACTTCCATCTGGGAAATCATAATCTTCTCCTGTATCCACCATGGCAAAATGTCCATTACTTTCAAGAATGATCGCATCACTGCCACCTTCCTGAACATTTATAAAGTGGATTTTATTTCCTGAACTTTCTTGAGCTTGAACATTCCCATGAAATGACAAGCATAAAAAAGCACCTGCAAGTGCTAAACTAGTTAATTTCTTTTTCATTCTTACTTTCTCAATCTCTCCAATGTTTCCTTAAAAATCTCTGGGATATCTGCTGTAAATTCCATGGTCTCACCTGTTCTCGGATGGGTAAAGCCTAGAGTCTTGGCATGGAGAAATTGTCCATGTCCTTTCAAAGTCTTGCGAGGACCATAGACCTCATCACCAGCGACTGGATGGCCAATATAAGCCATGTGAACACGGATTTGATGAGTGCGTCCTGTCTCTAGCTGCAACTCTACCAAGCTGTAATCACCAAAACGTTCCAAGACGTGGAAACGGGTCACTGCAGGCTTCCCTTTAGCAGTCACAGCCTGTTTCTTACGGTCTTTTTCACTACGGCCAATCGGAGCTTCAATCACACCACGATCATTAGGCAGATTTCCATGAACAATAGCCCAATATTTTCGGAGAGACTTTTTATCCTTGAGTTCTTGGGCAAGTGCTAGATGCGCCTCATCGTTTTTAGCAATCATGAGAAGGCCAGACGTATCCTTATCAATACGATGAACAATTCCTGGGCGTAGAACCCCATTGATACCCGACAAGTCCTTAATATGATACATAAGGGCATTTACTAGAGTTCCACTAGTATGACCAGCACTCGGATGCACCACCATCCCCTGAGGTTTGTTAACGACGGCCACATCCTCATCTTGGTAGATGATATCTAGCGGAAGATTCTCAGCCACATACTCTAAGACCTCCGGCTCTGGTACATGGTAAGTGACGATATCACCCTCTTGAACTGTGTATTTAGCTTTCTTGACTTGACCATTAACCAAGACCTGTCCTGATTTGATTTGTTCATTCGCGAGACTACGTGATAATTCTGTCAAATCCGACAAAGCCTTATCTAAACGCAGGCCACCAGTTTCAATTTTAATTTCCATTTATTTCCTCTTTTAGCATTGCAATCAATAAAATAATCACTCCAACAGTCAGATAGCTATCTGCCACATTGAAAATTGCAAAATTGATAAAGTCCAAGTGAAACATATCCACAACAAAGCCCTGACTTACCCTGTCAATAAAGTTTCCAAGACCACCTGCGATAATCAAGGTCAAACCCAAGACCATCCAGAATGAGTCCTCCATGTGTTTATGTAGATACCAAATGGCACCTACCACGACAACCAGGGTAATGACAGCGAATAACAACTGCTGATCTTGTAAGATAGAAAAGGCTGCACCTCGATTTTGCAGGTAGGTCAAACTAACGAAATTGGGAATCCAAGAGCGTACTTCACCCAGTGGAATCTGCTGGACGATATAGGATTTTACCAACTGATCAAGCCCAATCAAAAGTAGTACAATGACTGCCACTATTCCTCTTTTTTTCATGATTTCCTCTTCTGATTAAAATATTCTTGCATGACTTCTACAAAGAGAGTCCCAGCTTGACTCAGCTCCACTTCTTCACGTTTAACATAGACCATGCGATTATCTAGGTTATCCTTGAGACGAATGACTGTAATCCCATTGACACTGTCACTATCTAAAAATCCAGAACCTGTTGCATAAGCGTCCGTCCGCTCCAAAATACCATTCAAAGTAGCACGGTCTGTCACATTGAACATCTGCGAGCTCGCACTGGTATCAACAAAGTTCTCTGAATAATAAAGATACTCATCTTTCTCTTGAGTGAAACGAACCGTTGGTAGATCAGATAAATCCTCCATAACCAATTCCTCTTTCTGAGCCAAAGGATGCCCCTCGCGGAGATAAATGTGGGTATGGAAGGAAATCAATTCAATGACCTCCAGACCTAGCTTTTCAACCCGTTGCATAATACCTTTTTTATTTTGATTGTTGAGGTAGATAATCCCAATCTCACTATGCCCTTGCGCTACTTCATCTAAGATTTGAACAGTAGTTGATTCAAAAATACGAAAGTTCTTATAATCAGGATAGCGCTCTGAAAAGGCCGTAATGGTTGGTGGCAAGAAGTCATAGTGCTGACTAGCAATGGAAAATTCATCTTTTTCTTCTTCAGGATTGGCATACTGATTTTGAAAAATATCAAATCCTTTAACCAATTCTTGAGCTTTTTCATAGAATTCCATACCACGACGAGTCAAGAAAGTCCCTGAGCTGGTCCGACGGAAAATCTTAAAGCCCAACTCTTTTTCCAAATCACGAACAGAAATAGACAGACTCGGCTGACTAACATACATCTTTTCAGCAGCTTCACGAAAAGTACCGCTATTCGCAATAGCCACAACATAGCGTAATTGTTGAATGTTCATCTTCTACCCCCAACTTCTTTATCTTTTCATTATACCATATTTTAGAAGTTTTCCAAAAAGGAAAAAAGTTTGGAAATTTTCAAGTCTCAATAAAGACTCTAACATTCCAAGACAAGAATTAGAATAATGTCTTTTTTCAGTCCTTATCTGATTTCAAGCAAATAAAAACAGCAAATCTTGTTGATTTACCGTTTAAAAGATGATACAAATTCAATTTCATATAAATTTATGAAAAAAGCCCTCTAAACTTTACTTCTATCTCTATGAATCAACTAGAAAAATCTCTTCAATTCTATTGGCTATATCTGGACTTACTTGCCAAATCCCAACATAAGGTTGTTCAATATACTGTTTTTCTTTCATAGTATATAGATAGACTACACTATCATTTTCTTCATTCTGATGAGTGAATTTGATAATGATGTAATCTTTAACATTTGTCGGTTGATCATTGAAACTCTCAAAAGTTGTAGATTTGGACTGTTTCTGTATCTCCTTAATTAACTTTGAGATTTCTTCTCTCTGGGTTATTGTTTTAACATTTTCAGAGAGTTTTTTCTGAATAGAAATTACAGAAATCGTTTCAGGTTCAGGAAGAATAAGTTTTTTCTTACTGACACAAGCAGATATAACAAGAAAAGAGATTGAACAGACTATCATTATGATAATTTTTTTCATACAAGTCCACATCCTTTCATTCTGCTTACTTTTTCTCTGAGATACAATTATAATATCAAACCGTAGCAATTTTTACAATATCTTATTCCCTTATAAAATTCATTATTGTAAAAGTTTTACATTCAACTATTTTTTCATTGTAAAATAAAGTAGCCGATAAATTCTCTTCTTACATAGGGTTTTAGATACGGGGACCAAAATGGGTACCAAAACGAAAAAACAGGCTCTCCGAAAAATCGGAAAGCCTTATTTAATGCTACTTCTAGCTTCCTTGCCTTTACATTTCAAGGCTCGGGATAAAAAGGTTCACTGGACCTTTTTATTTAGCGATTGGGTAAACAGAAACCTGCTTTTTATCGCGTCCTTTACGTTCAAAGCGTACTACGCCTTCAACTTTAGCGAACAAAGTATCGTCTCCACCACGTCCAACGTTTACACCTGGGTAGATGTGTGTACCACGTTGACGGTAAAGGATTGATCCACCTGTTACAGTTTGTCCGTCAGCTGCTTTAGCTCCAAGACGTTTTGCTTGTGAATCACGTCCGTTTGATGTAGAACCTCCACCTTTTTTGTGGGCGAAAAGTTGCAAGTTGTTAAGAGTCATTTTTAACATAATGTTTTCCTCCGTGTTAGTTTTCTGTGATAACTCTGGTTTGGACGAACTCAGAAGAGTTCTCCGATAAGTTTGCCATACCTAAGAAAAATGATTCAAAGAATAACTGGGTCATTTCTCTCTGGTGTGAAGGAAGATCTTTTGGTATTTCAACCATCAGATAGCCACCTTCATCTTCGTTTAATTCTAGGATTGGTTCATAGCCTGCAAATTTCTCAATAGAATTGATAAAGTTAATGGCAAGCGTAGAAACCGATGCACACACGACATCAAAGCCGTATTCGCCACTCTCGGCGTGTCCAGTAATTTCCGCACTCCTCAGCTCGCCATCTTCGGCTCTCTCAAAGACTGCCTGTATCATGTGTTCTCCTTAAAATTAAGCGTTAATTGCGTTGATGACAACTTTTGTATATGGTTGACGGTGACCTTGTTTACGGTGGCTACCTTTTTTAGGTTTGTACTTGTAAGTAACAACTTTCTTTTGTTTTCCTTGTTTTTCAACAGTTCCAACTACAGTAGCTCCAGCAACAAGTGGAGTTCCGACAACAGTGTTTTCACCACCAACAAGAACAACTTCGTTAAAAGTAACTTCTTGACCAGCTTCAACGTTCAATTTTTCAACGTAAACTGCTTGACCAACTTCAACTTTAACTTGTTTTCCGCCAGTTTTGATAATTGCGTATGTGCTCATTATGCACCTCCTATGATTTTTATGGGTTTCCCCGAATTTTTTGTGAAGACTCGCCTAGCATCGTGGGACAAACCACTTAAACTTGAATAATCAAGCAACGATGTTCGTGCGGTTGCACAGGATCGTGCATAGTCAACTCTTCAAGTATAGCATATCTCCTATTTTCTTACAAGTAATAACACCTAAAATGAAGCTTTTTCTTTTACTTTTTTCTGCCAAGAGGCAAAAAGCATGCTAATGTAAAAAATGCTCATCATAATAGGAACACCAAGAATGGTCTTTTCATGATAGAAAATCGTCAAATAGGCTGAAAAGACAACGCCAAGGACAAAACTACTAAGCAGGCTAACAAATATAAATCCTTCACGCAAAAAAGGTGTGTGCTTGGTTCGGAAATAATCTCCAAAAGCCAGCATGGTCCGTTTGATATTCCCTGTCATAAAAGCGTTATTATAGGCAATACCCGACACTTCTCCAAAAGCAGTTGTCACCAGTCCCATACAGAAAGCCAAGGGCGGCACTAGATAGATATTATCTACAGTTTGCGGCACAAAACCAATAATGATTGATAAGATTGCCAAAGGAATCAATGACAGAATGGGCTTTTTCACAATTCTCAATTTTTCCTTATAAATCGTTAGTAAAAAGACCCCCATCATAAAAGCTAGTAAGGTCATTACTTTGGCACTGGCATCTGACACATTGTGTTGAATGAGTCCCACTGATAAAAAGACTACATTCCCAGTTTGTCCAGCTACAAGAGTATTCCCTCGCACAATAAACGTATAGGCATCTACATAACCTGCACAAAAAGTCAAAAAAAGTGCTAGCCTCTTAGACTGACGTGATATTTTTCTTATAGGTAATAACCTCATTTTCCCTCCCATTTCATTTACTCATCTCATTATTGTACCACTTTCTTTGGAAAAGACCTAGTAGCTTATTTGAAAATTTTTACCCTCTGTTGGATAGTCTCGTTTATCTATGTTATAATGAAAGAAGGATTTGAAATCGAAAAAGGAGTAACTATGCTTAAATTAGGTGTCATCGGAACAGGGGCTATCAGTCACCACTTCATAGAAGCAGCCCATTCCAGTGGAGAATACAAGCTGGTCGCAGTCTATTCTAGAAAACTAGAAACTGCGGCAACCTTTGCTTCTCGCTATCAGAATATCCAACTCTTTGATCAAGTAGAGAACTTCTTCAAGAGCTCCTTTGATGTGGTCTATATTGCTAGCCCAAACTCCTTGCATTTTGCTCAGGCAAAAGCTGCATTGTCTGCAGGTAAACATGTCATTCTTGAAAAGCCAGCTGTCACTCAGCCACATGAATGGCTAGATTTGAGACATACAGCTAAGAAAAATCACTGTTTTATATTCGAAGCAGCTCGCAATTACCATGAAAAAGCTTTCACTATCATCAAAAACTTTTTAGCAGACAAGCATGTGTTGGGAGCAGATCTCAACTATGCCAAGTATTCTTCTAAAATGCCTAACTTGTTGACTGGGGAATCACCAAATGTCTTCTCAGACCGTTTTGCTGGTGGAGCGCTTATGGATTTGGGGATTTATCCTCTCTACGCTGTCGTTCGTCTCTTTGGAAAAGCTCAAGACGCGACCTATCAGGCTCAACAGCTATACAATAGCATTGACCTAAATGGAGACGGAATTCTCTTCTACCCTGACTTTCAAGTTCACATCAAGGCTGGGAAAAACATCACTTCCAATCTCCCTTGCGAAATTTATACGACAGATGGAACCCTGACGCTCAACACCATCGAACATGTCAGCTCGGCTATTTTTACCGACCACCAAGGCAATCAAATCCAACTCCCTATCCAACAGGCTCCTCATACAATGACTGAGGAAGTTGCTGCATTTGCACACATGATCCAGCAACCAGATCTGAATCTCTACCAAACTTGGTTGGAAGATGCAAGTTTTGTTCATGAACTACTATTTACCATGCGCCAGACTGCTGGCATTAGATTTGAGGCAGAAAAATGAAAAACAAACTACCGACTGAATGGCAAGAACTGAGTGACCAACTCGGTTTCCAAGAATTCACTCCCATTCAAACTCAACTATTTGAGCCCCTTCTTGCTGGAGAAAACCTCCTAGGAGTGAGCCCAACAGGAACTGGTAAGACCCTAGCTTACCTTCTACCAAGTCTTCTCAGACTACAAAAGAAAAAAGCCCAACAACTCTTGATTCTAGCACCAAATACTGAGCTTGCTGGACAGATTTTTGATGTATGTAAAACGTGGGCTGAAGCTATCTGCTTAACTACCCAACTCTTCTTATCAGGTTCGAGTCAAAAACGTCAAATTGAACGACTCAAAAAAGGACCAGAAATTCTGATTGGAACCCCTGGCCGTATCTTTGAACTGATTAAATTGAAAAAAATCAAGATGATGAATGTGGAAACCATCATCCTGGATGAATTCGACCAATTACTAGATGATTCTCAGATACACTTTGTCGAGAAAATTACTCACTACGCACCTCGTGACCACCAACTTGTCTATATGAGTGCGACAACCAAGTTTGACCAAAAGAAGATTGCGCCTAACACACGTACCATTGATCTCTCTGACCAAAAATTGGACAACATCCAGCACTTCTACATGCAGGTAGATCAACGTCACCGAGTGGATATGCTACGAAAACTGGCTCATGTAGAGGATTTCCGAGGTCTTGTCTTCTTTAACAGCCTATCAGACCTTGGAAGTGCAGAAGAAAAACTACAGTATCGGGATATCTTGGCTGTTTCCCTCGCTAGTGATGTCAATGTCAAGTTCAGAAAAGTCATCTTAGAAAAGTTTAAAGACAAGCAACTAACCCTACTTCTCGCAACAGACCTTCTGGCTCGTGGAATTGATATCGATAGCCTCGAATGTGTCGTAAACTTTGATGTTCCTAGAGATAGCGAAACCTACACTCACCGTGCTGGCCGTACTGGTCGTATGGGCAAGGAAGGTTACGTTATCACTCTCGTCACTCATCCAGAAGAAATCAAAAAACTTAAGAAGTTTGCAAGTGTACGAGAAATTGTCCTAAAAAATCAAGAACTCTATGTAAAATAAAGCCCTCATTGAGGCTGGGCAAAAAGTCTTTAAAATCAAAAACGCATAATATCAGGTATTGAACCTTGATATTATGCGTTTTATTGTGGGAAATTTTACTTCATTTTCTCCTAAAATTGAGTTTTTATCTAGCCTCTTTTTTGTAAAACTACATAAGATTCGTAGTAAAAAAACTCTCCAACTATTTTATTATACCATATAAATTAATAAATAAATAGACTTGTTTTTTTATTTTTTTGACGTATACTAATAATAGAAAACGCTTAAAATTAAATAAAAGGAGATTTTATGAGGAAAGTAAATAAGGACATTTTATTCTTAACCGGAATCATAGTTTTATGTTTTGGTTTTTTATTATTTCACATCAACCCCTATTATGCTGGACCCGATGAGACACTGAAAGGAAGAATAAATTTATTCTTTTGGCAGCTATATTGGAGACCTATAGGAACTCTCAGTATCCTTTCGGGTTGCATTATGACTTTCAAAGGATTGAAAAAATAATCTTTTGATCATGAAGAATAGACATTTTTTTATGATTAAATTGAAATTATTGTTTTTCTCTGTTCTATCAAATCTATTTTTCTTAGTCACAACATCTACGGTTTTTGCTGATGTCTATCCTTGCACAAATTATGAAATTGTATCTAATCGTGTTGTAAAAGATATCAACACAGGAGAGTTATTGTCATTTTATACGACTGAACTTAGAGACGCCTATTTAGAGTCTAAATCTACGTATCAGACTCGTTCTAATGCAACTGGTGTTGCAGACTATAGAACTAGCTCCTCTCACTCTTATAAGAGCAGCGCTACATCAGGATCTCTAAGTTCAACTGCTTAGGGTGGAAAAGCTGGAGCTACCCTAACTTTAAGTGCAGCTGTTAGCTTTTCTGCTCCTGAGTCTGGATTTTGACTTAGTTTAAATCACTCAGTATCCCATAACGTACCACCCTACACTTATGGTTACATCAGGCTAAAAGCATCTTACATAGTAAATGTTCGTAAACTAGAAGTTAGATACTTAGGAACTAACAAATGGGTTCCAGCTGGTGAAACCTCTACTATATCGAATGTTAGTGTTTGGAGCGAACTAGTCACTTGAAAATAACTTATTAGATGGATCTGGACTTTATCAGGTCTATCTTTTTATTTTTTTAAAAAAAGAACCTTGCATAGCAAGATTCTTTTAGTGTCTGACTTAAATAATTGTTCTTCTGGGAACTAAATCGAATTAAGCTTCGATTTCTGTAACCATACCTGAACCAACAGTACGTCCACCCTCACGGATAGAGAATGTAGTACCTTGTTCTACGGCGATTGGGTGGATCAACTCAACGTCGATTGTCACGTTATCACCAGGCATTACCATTTCAGTACCTGCTGGAAGTTCGATTGAACCTGTAACGTCAGTAGTACGGAAGTAGAATTGTGGACGGTAGTTGTTGAAGAATGGAGTGTGACGTCCACCTTCTTCTTTAGTAAGGATGTAGACTTCACCTTTGAATTTAGTGTGTGGGTTGATTGAACCTGGTTTAGCGATAACTTGTCCACGTTCAATTTCATCACGTTGAACACCACGAAGAAGGACACCTACGTTATCTCCGGCAAGACCTTCGTCAAGTTGTTTACGGAACATTTCAACACCAGTAACAACTGCTTTTTGAGTTTCTTCTTTGATACCAACGATTTCGATTTCGTCGTTGACTTTAACGATACCACGGTCGATACGTCCTGAAGCAACTGTACCACGTCCAGTGATTGAGAATACGTCCTCGACTGGAAGAAGCAATGGTTTGTCAGTGTCACGTTCTGGTTCTGGGATGTACTCATCAACTGTGTTCATCAATTCCATAACGATGTCTTCGTATTTAGTGTCACCTTCAAGGGCTTTAAGAGCTGAACCTTGGATAACTGGAAGATCGTCACCTGGGAAGTCGTATTCTGACAATAGGTCACGGATTTCCATTTCAACCAATTCAAGCAATTCTTCGTCGTCAACCAAGTCAACTTTGTTCATGAAGACGATAAGGTGTTTAACACCAACCTGACGTGAAAGAAGGATGTGCTCACGAGTTTGTGGCATTGGTCCGTCAGTTGAAGCTACTACAAGGATAGCTCCGTCCATTTGAGCGGCACCAGTGATCATGTTTTTAACGTAGTCCGCGTGTCCTGGAGCGTCGATATGAGCGTAGTGACGTTTTTCAGTTTCGTACTCAACGTGCGCAGTGTTGATTGTGATACCGCGTTCGCGTTCTTCTGGAGCAGCATCGATAGACGCATAGTCTTTAGGTTGGTTAACTGATGAAGGCAAGCGACGTGCCAAAACAGTTGTGATAGCTGCAGTTAGGGTAGTTTTACCGTGGTCAACGTGTCCGATAGTACCAATGTTAACGTGTGGTTTACTACGATCGTATTTTTCTTTTGCCATTTGAGTAAAAGCCTCCAATAAAATATATTTTATAGATAGACAGTAGGCAATACAGTCTAACTTTCCTTACTATTTTATCAAATTTCAGCTAAATTGCAAGTGTTTTACAAAGTTTTTGTGAATTATTCTTAATCTACTAATCTAAACGACACTTCCACTCCTATCACTTGCCTAAATAAAAAGAAAAATCAGGGTTCTCCTGACTTTTACTTAGTTAATTCTCTTTCTCGTTCTTTCATTATTTTATGATTTTCATACAAACGTGATAAAAACTTAGAAATTTCTTTTAAGATAGAATAAGTTGGTACAGCGACAATCATACCAATGACACCATAGATATTACTTGATAACAAAAGTAATACTAAAATCGTAATTGGATGAACCTTCATTACCCCACCAACGATCCGAGGGTAGAGAATATTTCCATCCACTTGTTGAATAATCAGCATATAAACAACTGCAATCAACATTCTATGAGGGTCAGTAAAGACATTGGCAATAATCATCGGAATCAAGCCAATACTTGGCCCTACATAAGGAATGAGATTGGCTAAACCTGAAAAGATGGCAAAGACCAAAGCATATTTTAAACCAATAATACTATATCCGATAAAGGCCAAACAACCAATAATAATCGCATCAATGGCGACTCCACTAATATAGCGAGCGATTGTAGCATTCAAATTTTTTAAAAGACCTGTAATATGCAACTTATCACGCTTTAAAACAGTACGTTCAAGCATCGGTAAGAATTTGTGACCATCTAACAAAAAATAAATTAAAAATACAGGGGTCATGATAATAATCAAAACAGTACTAAAGAGCGCAGATAGGACACTTCCGACACTATTCGTTACACTATTTAGGATATTTTGTAGAATATCTACATACGATAGATTTAACTGTTGAAAAGTCGCTTGAATGTCTAAATTTTGAAAGACTGGATAAGTAGATAAATCCACAATCAAATCTTGTATTCGACTGTATATCGTCTGGCTTGTTGCTATCAAACTGGTCAACTGATTAATCAAAATCGGTAAGAGATAGACTACCCCAATAACTAGCCCCCAGACCAAGGCACACAAGGTTAGTAGAATACCAATGATACGGTTAATTTTGAAATACTTTTGTAAAAAATTTACAATAGGATTGGTTAAATAATATAAAAAACCACCTAAAAGAAAGGGAATCATTATAGTGTTTGCGACGCTTACAAAAGGTGTAATAATCGCTCCCATCTGTCTCCATAAATAAAAGATGATGGTTAATAGTAAAATCTCACTGGTCCAAAAAAATAATTTATTCTTACGAAACATGGGGTACCTCCATTTATCTATTTTACCACACTTTCAAAAAAGCTTCTTTCTTCTATCATGAAACTGGGAATATTTTTTTCTTTATGATAGAATAAACTTACTATGAAAAAAATAATTTTAACTCTATTAAGCCTGTCCCTTATTGGCTCAGCATCTACTGTTGCTGCTCAAGATTTTAATATTGCTGCTAAACATGCCATTGCTGTTGAAGCAAATACTGGTAAAATTCTCTATGAGAAAGATGCAACACAACCTGTTGAAATTGCTTCAATCACAAAGTTAATTACTGTTTATCTTGTCTATGAAGCCTTGGAAAACGGCAGTATTACACTATCAACTCCGGTAGATATTTCTGATTATCCTTACAAATTAACGACAAATTCTGAAGCGAGTAACGTTCCTATGGAGGCTCGTAATTATACCGTCGAACAACTACTTGAAGCAACCCTAGTATCTAGTGCTAACAGTGCGGCTATTGCCCTAGCTGAGAAAATTGCTGGCTCAGAAAAAGATTTCGTCGATATGATGCGTGCAAAGCTCTTGGAATGGGGAATTCAGGATGCCACTGTTGTCAATACGACGGGTCTTAATAATGAGACTCTAGGGGATAACATTTACCCAGGATCTAAAAAAGATGAGGAAAATAAGCTTAGTGCTTATGATGTCGCTATCGTTGCTCGCAATCTCATCAAAAAATACCCACAAGTCTTGGAAATCACGAAAAAACCTTCTTCTACTTTTGCTGGAATGACAATCACATCTACCAACTACATGTTAGAGGGTATGCCTGCTTATCGCGGTGGTTTTGACGGACTTAAGACAGGAACAACAGACAAAGCTGGAGAATCTTTTGTTGGTACTACTGTCGAAAAAGGGATGAGGGTTATCACAGTTGTTTTGAATGCAGATCATCAAGACAATAATCCTTACGCTCGCTTCACAGCTACATCCTCACTAATGGATTATATCTCTTCTACATTCACACTTCGCAAAATCGTTCAGAAAGGCGATGCCTATCAAGATAGCAAAGCCCCTGTACAGGATGGAAAAGAAGATACAGTCACTGCTGTTGCCAAAGATGATATTTCTCTAATTGAACGTGTTGGAGGTCAATCTTCTCAATCTATTCAATTCATACCTGATTCTAAGGCAATTCCAGCACCACTTGAAGCCGGAACAGTTGTTGGGCATTTGACTTATGAAGACTCAGACTTGATTGGTCAAGGTTACATTACCACAGAACGTCCTAGTTTTGAAATGGTAGCAGAAAAGAAAGTAGAAAAAGCCTTCTTCTTAAAAGTTTGGTGGAATCAGTTTATCCGCTTTATCAACGAGAAATTATAAAAAAATCGCGATTTTAAACCGCGATTTTTTTGTTAGAAGTTCATCTTCAAAATCCTTGATTTTGAATAAAGCTAATACTCAATGAAAATCAAAGAGCAAACTAGGAAACTAGCCGCAGGTTGCTCAAAGCACCACTTTGAGGTTGCAGATAAAGCTGACACGGTTTGAAGAGATTTTCGAAGAGTATAAAAACAAATTTTATCCAACTGATCCTTCCATTTCGTAGCTTATCAAGCGGTTCAGCTCAACTGCATATTCCATTGGAAGTTCTTTTGTAAAGGGTTCTACAAATCCCATTACAATCATCTCAGTTGCTTCAGATTCTGACAATCCACGGCTCATGAGGTAATAGAGTTGCTCTTCTGAAATCTTAGATACCTTAGCTTCGTGTTCCAAAGCGACTTGTGAGTTGTGAATTTCGTTAAACGGAATGGTATCTGATGCTGACAAGTCATCCATGATAATGGTATCACACTCGATGTGAGAAACAGATTTCTTAGAGTTCTTATTAAAAGTTACCTGTCCACGGTAGTCAACCTTTCCTCCGCCTTTAGCGATGGATTTAGACACAATAGACGAGCTGGTATGTGGAGCATTGTGGATCATCTTGGCACCAGTGTCCTGGTGTTGCCCTGCATTGGCAAAGGCAATAGAGAGCATGGTACCACGCGCCCCTTCTCCATCTAGGTAAACAGATGGGTATTTCATGGTTGTTTTAGCACCCAAGTTACCATCAATCCACTCAACAGTGGCATCCTTTTGAGCTTTAGCACGTTTGGTTACCAAGTTATAGACGTTATCAGACCAGTTTTGGATAGTCGTATAACGCATATAAGCTCCATCCAAGGCAAAGATTTCTACGATGGCAGCGTGCAAGCTGTTACTTGAATAAGTTGGCGCTGTACATCCTTCTACATAATGGACACTTGCTCCCTCATCAACGATAATCAAGGTACGTTCAAACTGACCTGTATTCTCGTTGTTGATACGGAAGTAAGTTTGAAGAGGAATATCTACCTTGACCCCTTTTGGTACGTAGATAAAGGTTCCACCAGACCATACTGCTGAGTTAAGGGCAGCCAATTTGTTATCTGTTGGCGGTACCAACTTAGCAAAGTATTGTTTAAACAAGTCTGGGTATTCCTTGAGGGCAGAATCCGTATCTGTAAAGATAATCCCCAACTTCTGGAACTCTTCCTTCATGTTGTGGTAAACCACTTCTGACTCATACTGGGCAGAGGCACCTGCTAGATAGGCACGCTCAGCTTCCGGAATCCCGATACGTTCAAAGGTTTCTTTAATTTTTTCAGGAACCTCATCCCATGAACGAGCTGGTTTATCAGATGGTTTTTGGTAATAAATCAAGTCATCAAAGTCAATCTCTGACAAGTCTGCTCCCCAAGTTTGCATGGGCATTTTTTTGAAGGTTTCATAAGACTTCAAACGGAATTCTAGCATCCACTCAGGTTCTCCCTTAGCAGCTGATAGTTCACGAATGACATCTTCATTCAATCCTTTTCCTGTCGATAGGACAGGCTCTACATCATCATGGAAACCAAATTTATATTCACCAAGGTCAATTGGTTTTGGTTCTACTCTTTCTTCAGCCATAATATCCTTTCTTTCATTCTTCATTT
Organism: Streptococcus mitis; assembly: GCF_905187495.1. GTDB lineage: Bacteria > Bacillota > Bacilli > Lactobacillales > Streptococcaceae > Streptococcus > Streptococcus mitis_CU. The sequence continues at coordinate 281,138 of NZ_CAJJIB010000151.1, forward strand.
CTACTGATTCATAAGACAAAAGAAACTTGCCTTACTTGTTTTCTTGATTTTCAATTGTTTTCTTCAAAGCGTTCCAAGCTAGGGTTGCACACTTGATTCGTTGAGGGAATTTTGCAACGCCTGATAAGAAGGCTGCGTCTCCTAGTTGGTCTTGGCGTTCATCTTTTTGCCCTTGAACCATTTCAGAAAAAATAGTCGCAAGTTCTAAGATTTCTTGTTTGGTTTTTCCTAAAACTGTGTCCGTCATCATGCTTGCAGAGGCAGTTGAGATGGTACAACCTGAGTTTAGAAAAGCGATATCTTCCAAACGATTCTCTGTATCAAACTTGACAGAGAGATTGATAACATCCCCACAAGTCGGATTGTTGAGACTGATTTGCTCAGCATCTTCCAACTTCCCTTGGTGATGTGGATTTTTCGAATGGTCCGCTACCACTGCCATATAAAGGCTATCTAGTTTAGAAAGTGCCATTGAAAAACTCCTTTGTCTTTTGTAAGGCATCGACTAGCTTATCGCAATCTGCCTTGGTATTGTAGATATAAAAACTTGCACGAGCTGTGGCTGGAACATCCAAATACTGGAGCAAGGGTTGCGCACAGTGGTGACCTGCTCGAACAGCCACTCCTTCATAATCCAAAGCAGTCGCAAGGTCGTGAGGATGAAGGTCACCTAGGTTAAAGGCAATGACACCTGAACGTTGAGCCAAGTCCTGCGAACCGTAAATAGTCAATCCTTCAATCGCCTGCAGTTTTGGATAGACGTATGCGATCAATTCTTGTTCATGGGCTTCAATGGCATCCATACCAATCTTTTCAAGATAATCTACTGCCGCAGCAAGTCCAATTGCACCTGCCATATTAGGAGTTCCAGCCTCAAATTTCCAAGGCAATTCCTTCCAACTAGCAGATTGCTCATAGACAAAATCAATCATCTCACCACCAAATTCTACTGGTGACATTTGTTCCAGATACTTTTCTTTACCATAAAGAACACCAATACCAGTTGGACCAGCCATCTTGTGACCTGAAAAGGCAAAGAAGTCCACATCCAAGTCCCGGACATCGATCTTCATATGAGGAGTAGATTGAGCACCATCCACCACCATGATGGCTCCAACTTGATGGGCCAATTGAGTGATTTCTTTGATAGGATTAACCACACCAAGAACATTGGAGGCGTGAGCTAGCGAAACAAACTTGACCTTGTCAGTCAATTTAGTTCGCAAATCATCCATATCCAGAGCTCCGTCCTTGAGATAAACATAGACAAGCTCTGCTCCAGTCTTGCGACAGGCCTCCTGCCAAGGAATGATGTTGGAATGATGTTCCATGACAGAAATCAAAACCTGGTCTCCCTCAGTCAAGACTTCCTCTGCAAAGTGTGCCACCCAGTTCAGACTGGTTGTCGTTCCTCTGGTAAAGAGAACTTCCTTTGTAGACCCTGCATTGATAAACTCACCAATAGTTTCACGAGCGGCTTCATAAGAAGCTGTCGCTCTTTCTGCCAAGGTATGAACGCCACGATGAACATTGGCATTGTCGTTCTCATAGTAGCGGTTAATCGTCTCCAGAACTGCTAGTGGTTTTTGTGTCGTCGCAGCATTGTCCAAATAAACCAATGGTTCATCATTAACAATCTGGTCTAAAATTGGAAAATCCTTGCGAATCACTTCTACATCTAACATAGGCTACCCCTTAGCGTTTTGACAATTTTTCTTCGATAGTTGCAATCATTTCATCACGAACTTCCTTGACTGGAATCTCAACGATAACGGAGCCAAGGAAACCACGAACAACCAAACGTTCTGCAGTTGCCTTATCTAAACCACGGCTCATGAGGTAGTACATGTCTTCTGGATCTACCTGACCGATAGAAGCCGCATGTCCTGCAGTTACGTCATTTTCATCAATCAAAAGAATTGGATTGGCATCTGAACGCGCTTGGTCTGAAAGCATGAGAACACGACTTTCTTGTTGCGCATCTGCTCCCTTAGCCCCCTTGATAATGTGCCCGATACCGTTGAAAGTTAAAGTTGCTTTTTCAAGAATAACCCCATGTTGTAGGATATTTCCGATTGAGTTGCAACCATAGTTAGTCACTCGAGTATCAATCCCTTGTACCTGACGACCACTTGAAAGAGCTACAACCTTGAGATCTGCATGGCTACCGTTACCAATCAAGTCACTATCAAAGTCCGCAACGACGTTCCCTTCGTTCATGACACCGATTGCCCAGTCAATGCTTGCATCGTTGCCTAATTTACCACGACGGCTAATGTAGGCAGTGACGTTTTCTCCTAAACGATCGATAGCAGCAAACTTCACTTGAGCACCAGAACGTGCAATTACTTCTACTGTGATATTAGCAGTTGCTTTGGCACTTCCTTCACCGCGTGACTCTAAACGTTCCAGATAACTAATCTTAGAATTTTTACCAGCGATAATCATAATATGCTTGTTAAACGGCACATCGCTATCGCTGTCTTGATAGAAAATTCCTTCGATTGGTTCAGCAATTTCCACGTTATCAGGAATGTAGAGAACAGCACCACTATTGAAATAAGCTGTATGGTAGGCTGCCAACTTGTCATCGTCATACTTAACAGATGACATGAAGAATTCTTCGATTAGCTCTGGAATTTCTTCTAAAGCTGAGTGGAAGTCTGTAAAGACGACACCCTGTTCAGCTAACTCAACTGGAGTTTGCTCAAAAACAGTCTGAGTTCCTACTTGAACCAACTTCAAGTGATTATCTAGAGCTGTGAAATCTGGAACATTTGCTGATGGCTCACTTTCTGTAATCGTTCCATCACCCAGATTCCAACGGTGGAATTTGACACGCTCAATAACTGGTAATTCCAAAGTCTCAATCTTGTCAAAAGCTTTTTGACGGAGATTAGCCAACCAGCTTGGTTCAGCGTGCATTTCTGAAAAAAGTTTAATATTTTCTTTAGTCATTTACTTCTCCTAAAAGACACGAGGGAATTACAATTCTTCCTTGTAGTCGTAGCCAAGTTCTTCAGCTAGTTTTGCGTATCCTTCACGTTCCAAACGCGCAGCCAATTCGGGACCACCAGAAAGAACAACACGACCTTCCATCATGACGTGTACCACATCAGGTGTGATGTAGTTCAAAAGACGTTGGTAGTGAGTGATAATCATAGCACCAAAGCCTTCACCACGCATAGCATTCACACCTTTAGAAACAACTTTAAGGGCATCAATATCAAGACCAGAGTCAATCTCATCCAAAAGGGCAAAAGTTGGTTCCAACATCAAAAGTTGAAGAATCTCATTACGTTTTTTCTCACCACCAGAGAAACCTTCGTTGAGGTAACGCTCAGCCATTTCTTCTTTCATGTTGAGCAATTCCATCTTTTCATCTAGCTTAGTGATGAACTCGCGAACTGAAATCTTCTCATCGTCTTCTTTACCAGCATTCATGGCTGCACGAAGAAACTCAGCGTTAGTAATACCAGGAATTTCTGATGGATATTGCATAGCAAGGAAAAGTCCCATACGCGCACGCTCGTCCACTTCTAACTCAAGAATATTTACGCCATCAAACAAGACTTCACCTTTGGTCACTTCATAGTTTGGATTTCCCATGATAGCGGCAGAAAGAGTTGATTTACCAGTACCATTTGGTCCCATGATAGCGGCAATTTCTCCTGTTTTCAGGGTCAGGTTAACCCCTTTTAAAATTTCTTTTCCTTCAATCTCAACGTGAAGATCTTTGATCTCTAATACTGACATGATAGTTCCTTTCTTTTTCAAGGCCTTTACCAGTACTCACTAGAAACATACTTGATTTCCCTAGAAAATACGGTAAAAGGTCAATAAATATACTTTTATAGTATAACAAAAAAAAGCCTAAAAGGCTTTGATTTTGTCTAGAAGCTGAGGACTAGTCTTTTCCTTTTAAATGCTGGTCAATGACATCTACAATCTTGCCCATCAAGTAACTAACTCGGAAATTTCTGAAGAGCAAAATGGCCCAAAAGGCTGCCATAATATAGCGACCAGTCATCCAGGCTTCATTGAAAAAATAGGTCTCAGCAGCTGTAAACAGCGCAATGATAATAAATTGTTGTCTATTCATAAACTTATTGTATCATGAAATCTTTCTTTAGTCTTCCTCGACCTTCACTTTATCAGCCAAAAATTCAAATCCTTCTGGAATCAGACTTTCTTCTGCTTCTTTTTCAGTTTGAGAAGATTTTGCTTTGGCTGAAAAGGCTGCGCGAACTTCTTTCCATTCCTCCATGGAAATAGCTAAAATCTCAGGTGAAAAACCTGCTGCCTGACTGAGGATATTGCCAAACATGGTGTTGAGATTGTCTCGTTTCATGGTTTGACCAGCATTGAAGTTAGATTCAAAAGCAAGAATAGCATGGTGTTCATTGGCTGCAACCGGTTGAGAACCAACTAGCAGAGCCTTATCAGGACCTCCAAGACTTTCAATTACCTCTCCCCAGGCATTCTGCAAGCGAATCAGATTTTGACGTGCTAAATCAGGATTTTCGACAGCCTCTTGTAAGATAGATTGAACTTTATTACGATCCACACGATAGACGGTCTTGCTCGCTGCTGGACGGGTAAGTACTGGACTAGTTGTTTTTGGTACAGTGCCCACATTTGAGAGTTCATGTTTGAGACGGGCAACTTCCTGTCTCAATGCAGAAATTTCATGTTCAACTGCCCCAGAAAGAGCTGGTTCAAGCTTAATCTCTGCCAAACGAATAGTCATCATCTCAGCATAAATCTTAGGTTGCAAACTAGACTTAATATCTGCTAAACTGACTGTCGCCAAGCGAATCATTTCAAACAGATTTTCTTGAGGAAGTGCCAAATTTTCTACAAAGACTGGACTATGATGAGTGTTTTCTCCACCTGTTTGGACAATTAACAAGTCTCTTAAATAGTGCAAAAGGTCGGTCACAAAACGAGTCATGCTCTTACCATTGTCAAAGAGAAGATTTAAGCAATACAAGGCCTTGGGAACATCCTGTTGAGACAAGGCAGCCACATAATCATCCAAGGCTGATAGGCTAATAGTGCCAGTAATTTCTTCAGAAATGGCAGTCGTCAATTCATTTCCCTGTGTTAAACTTAGGGCTTGATCCAAAATAGACAAGGCGTCTCGCATTCCACCTTCAGCCCGTCTAGCAATGATTTCCACAGCCTCTGGTTCAGAACTGATATTTTCTTTGTCTAAGATATAGTGAATATGTTCCTTAATATCCTGTGTCTTAATCGATTTAAATTCAAAACGTTGCACACGGGATAGAATAGTCGCAGGTATCTTGTGCAATTCAGTAGTAGCCAAAATAAAGACCACATTCTGTGTTGGCTCTTCTAACGTCTTTAGGAGGGCATTAAAAGCTCCTGTAGACAGCATGTGAACCTCATCTATGATATAGACCTTATAACGAGCAAGGCTAGGCGCATAGGTAGATTTATCACGAATTTCACGGATTTCATCCACCCCGTTATTAGAGGCTGCATCCATTTCAATGACATCTTCTAAACTACCATCCGTCACCGCTTGACAAATATAGCAGTTATTACAAGGTTCACCACCCACTTGATTGGGACAGTTCATAGCTTTGGCAAAGATCTTAGCCACACTAGTTTTTCCCGTTCCACGTGGACCAGAGAAAAGATAGGCATGACTTATTTTCTCTTGCTCTACTGCTTGTTTAAGAGTCTTAGCCACAACTTCCTGTCCAACCAACTGGGAGAAGTTTTGACTTCTATATTTTCGATAAAGAGCTTGATACATTAGGCTTTCTCCCCAAACATTGTAAAGTCCCATTCTGTCTTTTCAAGCAAAATAGCGACAAATTGTTCCAAATAATCTCGATCCATAGCATCATAATCATCAATCTCTGAAGAATCCAGATCCAGAACCCCGAGCAATTGACCATTCTTAACCATCGGAACAACAATTTCACTTTTAGCTCGACTATCACAAGAAATATAGTTGGGATAAGTTGTTACATTACCAACCAGAACAGTTTCCTGAAAGTGAGCTGCCTCCCCACAAACACCTTTTCCAAGTGCAATACGGATGCAGGAAACACCGCCTTGGAAGGGACCTAAAACCAATTCCTTTCCATCAAACAAATAAAAGCCTGCAAATACAGTATTGGAAAAGCGTGATTTTAAAAGAGCACTGGCGTTGGAAAGATTAGCCAAAACATTGGTTTCACCTTCCAATAAAAAAAATAGCTCTTCATTTAACATTTGATAACGTGATTGTTTTTCTGATTCTAACATAGAACTATTATATCAAAAAAGGCTTACAGACAAAAGAAAAATCCCTTGTTTAGAAAACAAAGGATTTTGTGAATTTTCAATTTGATTAAAGTTCGATATCACCGAACAAGTCAGCCATTGAGAATCCTGTTTGTGTTTCTGGAAGTTCGAAATCACGTTTTTCTTGACGTTTTGGACGACGTGGACGAGCAGCACGTTTTTCTTCTTTTTGTCCTTCTTCTTGAGCTGGACGTTCTTCAAGAGCTTTGATAGAAAGTGATACGCGCTCTGCATCTGCATTAACTTCAAGAACTTTAACTTGAACTTCTTGACCAACTTTAAGAGCTTCTTTTGGATTTTCAATACGTTTGTGTGAAATTTGTGATACGTGAACAAGTCCATCGATACCTGGCAATACTTCAACAAATGCACCGAAGTCAGTCAAACGTTTAACTGTTCCTTCAACTACATCACCTTTAGCCAATTTTTGCTCAACGCCATCCCATGGTCCAGGTGTTGTTGCTTTAAGTGAAAGTGATACGCGTCCTTCTTCTTCGTTAAGATCAAGGATTTTCACTTCAATTTCTTCACCAACAGTTACAACTGATTTTGGTGATACGTTACGTTCGTGTGACAATTCAGTTAAGTGAACCAATCCGTCAACACCACCAAGATCGATGAAAGCACCGAAACTTGTGATACGTGCAACCTTACCAGTTACAACATCACCAACAGCCAATTTACCGAATACTTCAGCGCGAGCTGCTGCAGTAGCTGCTTCAACAACTTCACGACGTGAAAGGATGAAGCGGTTTTCTTTAGCGTCAACTTCTTTGATTTTAGCGTCAAATTCTTGACCTACAAAACGCTCAGTGTTACGTACGAAACGAGTATCCAACATTGAAGCTGGGATAAATCCACGAACACCTTCAAATTCTACTGAAAGTCCACCCTTAACGGCACGAGTTCCTTTAACAGTAACAACTTCTTCTTCGCGACCAACAAGTTTGTCCCATGCTTTGCGAGCTTCAAGGCGTTTTTTAGATACAAGGTATGTAACTGTATCAGTATCTTTACCAACTACTTGACGAAGTACAAGAACATCCAATACTTCTCCTACTTTAACAAAGTCATTGATATCTGCATCGCGATCGTTTGTCAATTCGCGAAGAGTCAAGACACCTTCAACACCAGTTCCAGAGATTGCAACGTTAGCTTGAGTCGCATCAACTGTCAATACTTCAGCACTAACAACATCACCAGTCTCAACTTGGCTAACGCTATTTAGCAAATCTTCAAATTCGTTCATCTAAAAAATCCTCCAACAATCAAGTTTTTCTTAAACTTGACATACTTATAATTTTTTTCCTAAGCACCCGCAAGAACAAGTTCATATCGTTCACGTCTTTCAATTATAAAAATAAAATACCCTAAGATATTTTGCTTTTTATCTTGATCATTACCTAAGAACTGGGGTAGCTGGATTCGAACCAACGCATGAGGGAGTCAAAGTCCCTTGCCTTACCGCTTGGCTATACCCCATTGATGAAATGGAGAGAGAGGGATTCGAACCCCCGAACCCGAAGGAGCGGATTTACAGTCCGCCGCGTTTAGCCTCTTCGCTATCTCTCCTACAATCAACATGGACTATTATATCATGAAAATTTCCAAAAAACAAGACTTATTTTGCTAAATTATAATTTTCAATCAAAATTTCCACAGCTTTTTCCAATTTTTTATAAAAACTATCGACATTCCCATTCTTTATGATGGCAAATTGTCCATCTAATTCGGCAATTTCTCCGATAACTTTTTTACCAATGGTCAATGTATAGCCTTCAAAACTGTCTTTTCCTACATTAACCTTGGCATCTGCTACTTGAATTTCAATTTTTTTATCTTTCTTACTCATTTCATACCTCTCTTCACTTTTTCTATTTTACAAGAAAATCCTAAAACTAGCAAGAAAAAACTCTATATCATTCCATGTCTGATATAGAGTTTTCTGCTTTATTTAATGTGTTTTTCTAGTTCTTTTTGGTACTTACCATTTGATTCCAATTTTTCTTTTTGCCATTTTTTCAGTGCTTCTTCATATTCTTTTGTCGTAACGATATCTTTTTGTAATTTCATTCCTTTAAAGATATATGGGTCACCCTTAATACCAACTTGTGAGTATGGTTTTGAGAATGGTACTACATTACTTACAACTGGAGAACCACCAGATGAGGCTGTTGGCATCAATAATGAACTATCTGTCAACCAAGCTTGAGCCTTGGCATATTTTTCATAGCGTTCTTCAAGATTCGTAGTTTCTGAATCCGCATCATCCAATAATTTCTTATACTCATCTAAACCAAGTTTAGCTACAACATCTTTATCTTTCCCTTTAGTAATACCTAGGTGCTTCATAGCAGAACCTGATTTAGGATCCATGATATTCAAGTAAGATGCTGGGTCTTGATAACTTGGAGCCCATCCTGTACTGTTCAAATCATAGTCTTTTTGAGAAGGAACACGCGCTTGTGAAGTGATTGTTTCCTTTTCATTATCTGTCATTTGAAGAACGTCGATGACAACATTTTCAGCACCAAGAGTTGATTCGATAGACTGTTTGAAAGAGTTGCTTTGTTGAACGGCGATGGTATCTGTTTGTTCAACTGGGACATCCAAGTGAATTGGGAAAGTTACCCCTTTAGATTCCAAGTCTTTCTTAGCTTTTTCAAAGGCTGCTTTAGCCTTGTCAGGGTTGTAGATAGAATCCTTACCGTCAACTAGCTCAACACCTTTCCATTGGTCACCATAGTTCACCAACTCTGCTTGAGCGATTTGACCAAAGTTCTTACCACCTGCTTGCACAAAGTTATCTGGAACTAGACTGTTACGAATAATCTTGTCCGCACCGTCTTCACCATTTAGCTGTGCAGCATAAGAATGGCGGTTAAAGGCAAAGTTGATAGCCTGACGGAAGTCCTTATTAAGCATAGCTTCTTTTGTAGAAGTCTTTTGCTCTTCACTTGTTTTCGCAGTTTTATTATATGACTGACGATTTACGTTAAAGGTGAAGTAATAGCTACTTGAGTCCTGTGGGCTATAAGTGATTTTATCTCCGTATTGTTCCAATGTTGAAGCGAAGTTTGAGCTACTTGGGAAGAGACGGGCTGTCGTATAAGCACCAGAAGAGAAACTACGAATCAAGGATTCCTGATCAGAACCATCGTAGTAAGTCAATTTAATCTTTTCGATCTTTACCTTTTCTTTATCCCAGTAGTTTGGATTTTTCTCGTATTCAATTAACGATTTAGACGTCAAGGTCTTCAAGATATAAGGACCATTGTAGAGAATTCCTGCTGGAGTAACTGCTCCATAATCTTTACCTGATGCCTTCAAAAACTCTTCATTTACAGGTAACATCGTTGCTGTAGTGACTTTAGAGTTCCAGAAGCTTTCTGGTTTGTTTAGGGTATATTCGACTGTGTAATCGTCCAAGGCCTTAACACCAACTGTAGAGAAATCATTGGTCTCACCAGTCATGTAGGCATCCAAGCCCTTGATTGAATTTTGGATGAGAGAGACACCGTCTGACTTACCGTCAGCTACGTGTTTTAGTCCTGTCACAAAGTCATGGGCTGTTACTTCTGCATATTCTTCACCTTCAGAAGTGTACCATTTAACTCCTTTACGAAGTTTGTAGGTATAAGTCAAACCATCTTTTGACACAGACCAATCTTCAGCCAAGGAAGGAATAACATTTCCGTATTGGTCATTTTCCATCAAACCATCAACCACGTTCCCGATGACATCTGTTGTAGATGTACGAGTCGCTATACTATAGTCCAAAGATGCTGGATCTACTGCATAGACATATGAAAATGTTGTCGGTGCATCTGCTTCTTTATCAGCTTTTCCACAAGCTACTAAAAGAGCTGTTGTGCTCAGGACCACTCCTGCTGTTAAGAGCCACTTTTTCGATTTCATAAAAAATCTCCTTTAGTTTATTTTAATCTACTTTTACAATCCAACCTTCTGGCGCTTCAATATCGCCAAACTGAATTCCTGTCAATTCATCATATAATTTACGAGTCACAGGACCTACTTCTGTTTCGCTATAGAACACATGGAAATCATCACCGTGCTGAATTCCACCAATTGGAGAAATAACTGCTGCTGTACCACAGGCACCTGCCTCTACAAAACGGTCAAGGTTATCAATTGGGACATCCCCCTCAATAGGAGTTAAGCCCAAGCGATGTTCTGCCAAATAAAGCAAAGAATACTTGGTAATAGATGGCAAGATAGAAGGACTCAATGGTGTTACAAATTCATTATCAGCTGTAATTCCAAAGAAGTTAGCTGAGCCGACTTCTTCAATCTTTGTATGAGTTGATGGGTCTAGATAGATAACATCTGAGAAATGACGTGACTTGGCCAATTTCCCTGGCAAGAGACTTGCAGCATAGTTTCCACCAACCTTAGCCGCACCTGTACCATTTGGAGCCGCACGGTCGTATTCATCCTGAATCAAGAAGTTGGTTGGAACCAATCCACCCTTAAAGTAATTTCCAACTGGCATAGCAAAGATGGTGAAAATGTACTCTTCTGCCGGTTTAACCCCAATAATATCTCCGACACCAATCAAAAGAGGGCGAAGATATAAGGTTCCACCTGTTCCATATGGAGGTACATATTCTTCATTCGCACGAACAACTGCCTTACAAGCGTCTACAAACATTTCTGTTGGAACTTGTGGCATCAAGAGACGGTCACATGTCCGTTGCAGGCGTTTAGCATTTTCATCAGGACGGAACAGTTGAACACTACCATCCTTAGTACGATAAGCTTTCAAACCTTCAAATGCTTGTTGACCATAGTGAAGACTTGGAGAAGACTCTGAAATATGCAAGTTTGCATCCTCTGTAAGCTCTCCTTGATCCCATTGTCCATTTTTAAAATGAGCAATATAGCGATAAGGTAATTTCATATAGGAAAAACCGAGATTTTCCCAATCAATCGTTACTGTCATATTCCACTCCTTATTCTAAAAACCTATTTCTTTTATTCTACACTATTTTTCTAAAATAGCAAGTATATTTTGTAATTTTCAGAAAATTTCTTCAATAAAAAGAACCAGCTCTTAGAACTGATTCTTCATTTCACTTATTTAGCTTCAGTAAATACTTCTTTAAGATAAGCGTCAAAAACTTCTTCATCCGAAATCGTGTCAGAGATGAAGCTACCATTACTTGTGCGTTCTGACAGATTCAAGTCTTGTAGTCGACTTTCATAGATTGTTCCTTTGTTCGATTGGACAAGCAGCGTTTGGTCGTTCTCTTCCACTTCTGTACTGAAGAGATTACCAACGAAGCCTTGTTCTGCAACTGCTCCTGCTAAGAAGACACGATGCGGTTTATTTTTTAGCTCACGCAAGACTTGTAGTCCTCGTTTGGCACGGCTAGTTGCTGGAATTTCGTCAATAGAAACACGTTTCAAACTTCCACGTTGGGTCAAGAGGTAGAAGGATGAGGTGTTACAGATAAAGGCGGATTGGAGGACATCATCTGCTTTGAGGTTTATAGCTTTGACACCTGCAGCCTTAGCACCGACAACTGGTACCTCTTCGATATTGAAACGAAGGGCATAACCATTTTGGCTAATCAAGAGAACATCATCCAGTTTAATCGGAGCCACTGCTACAATCTGGTCTGTCTCGTCTTTGAGTTTAGCATACTTGACAGATTTAGATTTATAGGTCCGCCATGGAGAGAATTCTTTGCGTTCTACACGCTTGATTTGACCGAAACGAGTCGCCGCAAAGTAGGTTGTCGCATCATCAAACTGATCCACTACTTCCACATAAAGGACTTCTTCGTTAGTTTCAAAATTTGTAATGGTCTGGCTCAGATGCTCTCCGATATCCTTCCAACGAATATCTGCCAATTCATGGATTGGTCGATAAATGACATTTCCAAGAGTCGTGAACATCAAAAGATGCTGGGTTGTCTTGGCAGATTGAACAAAGATTAAACGGTCATCATCACGTTTGCCAATTTCCTCTAGCGTTGAAGCTGCAAAAGAACGTGGGCTGGTACGCTTGATGTAACCTGCCTTGGTCACGCTGACATAGGTATCTTCCTCAGCGATCAGACTAGCTGTATCAATCTCGATTGCTTGCGCAGTATCTTCTAAAGTACTCAAACGTGGAGTCGCAAACTTCTTCTTAACCTCACGAAGCTCTTTCTTCATGAGATTGTACATGGTCCGTTCATCACCGATAATCGCCGCAAGCATGGCAATCTTTTCACGAAGTTCTGCTTCTTCTTCCTGCAAGACAACTACATCTGTATTGGTCAAACGGTACAGTTGCAAGGTTACGATAGCCTCAGCCTGCTCCTCTGTAAAATCATAGCTAACTTTGAGGTTTTCCTTGGCGTCAGCCTTATTCTCAGAAGCACGGATAAGAGCAATGACGTCGTCCAAAATCGAAATCACGCGAATCAAACCTTCGACGATATGAAGACGTTTCTCAGCCTTTTCCTTGTCAAAGCGGGAACGAGCCAAAATCACTTCACGACGGTGGGCGATGTAGCTAGACAAGATTGGAACGATCCCAACCTGACGAGGTGTAAAATTGTCAATCGCCACCATGTTAAAGTTGTAGTTGATTTGCAGGTCTGTGTACTTAAAGAGATAGTTTAGAACCAGCTCCGTATTAGCGTCTTTTTTGAGCTCAATAGCGATTCGAAGACCGTCACGGTCAGACTCATCGCGAACCTCAGCAATACCAGCTACCTTATTATTGACACGAACATCATCGATTTTCTTAACCAGATTGGCCTTGTTGATTTCATAAGGAATCTCAGTGATAACGATTTGTTCCTTACCACCTTTTAGCTTTTCAATCTCAGTCTTGGAACGAACAACCACGCGCCCCTTACCAGTTTCGTAAGCCTTCTTGATTTCATCACGACCCTGGATAATCCCTCCAGTCGGGAAGTCTGGTCCAGGCAAGAATTCCATGAGTTTGTCCACCTTGGCTGTTGGGTGGTCAATCATGTAAACAGTCGCATCAATGACTTCAGCCAAATTATGTGGTGGAATATCCGTAGCATATCCAGCCGAAATACCAGTCGAACCATTTACCAAGAGATTTGGAAAGGCTGCTGGCAAGACTGTCGGCTCTTTCTCGGTATCGTCAAAGTTCCAAGCAAAGGGAACGGTCTTCTTCTCGATATCTTGAAGAAGGTAGCCAGCAATTTCAGACAAACGCGCCTCGGTATAACGCATAGCCGCAGGTGGATCTCCGTCCATAGAACCGTTATTACCGTGCATTTCAACTAGAATCTCACGATTTTTCCAGTCCTGTGACATACGAACCATGGCATCATAGATAGAACTGTCACCGTGTGGGTGGAAATTCCCCATGATGTTACCGACAGACTTGGCCGACTTGCGGTAGCTCTTGTCAAAGGTATTGCCATCCTTATTCATAGAATAAAGAATACGGCGCTGAACCGGCTTCAAGCCATCCCGAATATCTGGCAAGGCCCGGTCTTGAATAATGTATTTGGAGTAGCGACCAAAGCGCTCTCCCATGATGTCCTCCAGGGACATGTTTTGAATGTTACTCATATAGGATACAAAGCCCGTAAAATGCAAAGTGAAAATAGGAAATTCTTGCAGTGAGAGATGCTCACAAGAGAATTTATCTTTTTCACACAGCATTTAGGGCGTGTTCAACTCCTTTCAAAGAATGTAGAGTGTGTGTAATGATAAAAGGATGTAGAAAGGATTAGTCCCGTGTCCAGTTACTACAAATAACCAAACGACCCTTTCTGTAGTTTAATCTTTTAAATTAAGGTCTTTAGTTAGTTAGCGATTAAGAAGTCTCTCCTCAGCATACTGAATCATCTTCTCAGCAACTTCCTTATCATAGTGAAATCCCAGCTTTTTAGCAAGGGACTGAGCCTCTTGGTGGAAAAAATTCATCGTAGCAAATAAAGAATGGCTGAGTTTCTCTATACTTGAAAAATCAAGCAGATTTGAGAATTCCTTCTCTTTCTCCACAGGTAAATAGTTAAAGAGATACTTGTAATTCTTACCGATATCGACCTTTCCCCTATCACTTGAAACCTTCCAAGCCAATACCTTCAACAACTCTTGCTGACAAATACCATAGAGATGGTCAGTGGCATAGATGACTTGCTTACGACAAATGCCCTTCACTACATAGGCAGATACCCACCAAAATTCATTGCAGACTTTTTCAAAATCCTTTTCAGTAGCTGAATTTGTCCAGTAACGCTCTATATTTGGTGAATAGGGTTCAAATAAATGCTCTAGATCTTCTAAAACAGTAAATCCGGCCTCACTGTCTATCCACTCTTGAATGTAGTCTTTTGGGCAAAGAGTCAAATCGATACGGTTGCCATCTTCAAAGAGCATGAGATAAAGACGACGATGGTCAAAAACAACCTCTTGCTCTATAATTCGTTTTCCGAAATAGTCCAACCAAGAAAGGTCACTCATCAGATTATCAAAATCATCCACGACATAGACCACATCGTAGTCTTGAAATTCATCTTTTGGAGCATTTTGGTTTGTCCGTGAACCAGACATAGCGACAGCTTTGACTTGTAAAGTTTTGGCAGTCTGTAAAATCAGATCTAGCATTTCTGTTTCAGCTCTCATGTTGATACCCATTCATTAAAAAGCGATTTAAAACACCGTCGCTTCTTCCAGCGTAAACTTGACATTATCCTCAATCCACTTACGGCGTGGTTCTACCTTATCACCCATTAGGACATTGACGCGGCGTTCGGCGCGGGCTAGATCTTCAATTGTAACACGGATAAGAGTACGCGTTTCTGGGTTCATGGTTGTTTCCCAAAGCTGGTCCGCATTCATCTCACCAAGACCTTTATAGCGTTGGAGGGTAGCACCTTTACCAAATTGTTTACGGAGCTCTTCTAGCTCACCGTCCGTCCAAGCGTAGGCCACTTCTTCTTTCTTACCTTTACCTTTGGACATCTTATAGAGAGGTGGGAGGGCAATATAGACATGTCCTGCTTCGACTAGCGGACGCATGTAACGGTAGAAAAATGTCAAGAGCAAGGTCTGGATATGGGCACCATCGGTATCCGCATCGGTCATGATAATGATCTTATCATAGTTGGCATCTTCAAGGGAGAAGTCTGCTCCGACACCTGCACCGATGGTATAAATCATAGTGTTGATTTCTTCATTTTTGAGGATATCAGCCATCTTGGCCTTGGCTGTATTGATAACCTTACCACGAAGAGGTAGAATAGCCTGGAACTTGCGGTCACGACCTTGTTTGGCAGAACCACCGGCAGAATCCCCCTCTACCAAATAGAGTTCATTCTTAGCAGGATTCTTGGACTGGGCTGGGGTCAATTTCCCAGACAACAAGCTCTTGTCTTTTTTATTTTTCTTACCATTTCGGCTCTCATCACGCGCCTTACGTGCCGCTTCACGAGCATCACGGGCCTTGATAGCCTTGCGGATGAGATTGGAAGCAAGCTCCCCATTTTCCATAAGGAAGAAGGTCAACTTATCCGCCACAATGCCATCCACAACTGGGCGAGCTAGTGGACTTCCTAGTTTGTCCTTGGTCTGTCCTTCAAACTGGAGGTGTTCTTCAGGAACCAAGATAGAAAGAACGGCCGCTAGCCCCTCACGATAGTCTGAACCTTCAAGGTTTTTATCTTTTTCCTTGAGAAGCCCCGTCTTACGCGCATAGTCATTCATAACCTTGGTGATAGCAGACTTGAGTCCTGTCTCGTGCGTTCCACCGTCCTTGGTGCGAACGTTATTGACAAAGGATAGGATGTTATCTGAAAATCCGTCATTGTACTGGAGGGCCACTTCCACTTGGAAACCATTGTCTTCACCTTCAAAGTATAGAACTGGCGTCAAGGTTTCCTTGTCTTCGTTCAGATAAGAAACAAAGTCCTGCACCCCATTCTCATAGTGGAATTCAATCCCTTCATCTGTTCGCTTGTCGGTCAAAGACAAGGTCACATTTTTCAAGAGAAAGGCTGATTCATTAAGACGCTCTGAGATGGTATTGTACTTGAAATCTGTCGTAGAAAAGATCGTCGCATCAGGCATAAACGTAACCTTGGTACCTGTTTTAGACTTGGGCGCTGTACCGATTTTCTTCAGAGTCGTGACAGGTTTGCCACCATTTTCAAAACGTTGCTTGTAGATTGCACCATCACGAGTGATTTCA
This sequence comes from Streptococcus mitis, assembly GCF_905187495.1. GTDB lineage: Bacteria > Bacillota > Bacilli > Lactobacillales > Streptococcaceae > Streptococcus > Streptococcus mitis_CU. The sequence goes on from NZ_CAJJIB010000151.1 coordinate 297,651, forward strand.
ACTTCTAGCCAGCTAGAAAGGGCATTAACAACGGAAGAACCCACCCCGTGGAGACCACCTGATGTCTTATAACCACCTTGACCGAATTTCCCTCCGGCGTGGAGAATGGTAAAGATTACTTCAACCGTTGGGATTCCCATCGCGTGCATTCCAGTCGGCATCCCACGTCCGTGGTCTTGAACCGTTAAACTGCCGTCTTTATTAATGGTCACATCAATACGGTCACCAAATCCAGACAAGGCTTCATCGACAGCATTATCGACGATTTCCCAGACGAGATGATGAAGACCTGCCCCATCAGTCGATCCGATATACATCCCTGGACGTTTACGGACGGCATCCAACCCTTCTAGCACCTGAATGGCGTCATCATTATAATTGTTAATATTGATTTCCTTTTTTGACACAAGGAACCTCCTATTCGTTCATCTTTACTATTCTACAGGTTTTCCAAGGATTTTGCAAAATTTTTCTTTCTCCGGTGTGACAATTTCAGTAGAGATTCTCTGCCTTTCTTTCCCAATTCATGATATAATAGGAGTATGATTACAATAGTTTTATTAATCCTAGCTTATCTGCTGGGTTCGATTCCGTCTGGTCTCTGGATTGGACAAGTATTCTTTCAAATCAATCTGCGCGAGCATGGTTCTGGTAACACTGGAACGACCAATACCTTCCGCATTTTAGGCAAGAAAGCTGGTATGGCAACCTTTGTGATTGACTTTTTCAAAGGAACCCTAGCAACACTGCTTCCGATTATGTTTCATCTTCAAGGAGTTTCGCCTCTCATCTTTGGACTTTTGGCTGTCATTGGACATACCTTCCCTATCTTTGCAGGATTTAAGGGAGGCAAGGCTGTCGCAACCAGTGCTGGAGTGGTTTTCGGATTTGCACCTGTCTTCTGTCTCTACCTTGCAGTTGTTTTCTTTGGAACCCTCTATCTTGGTAGTATGATTTCACTATCTAGTGTCACAGCATCTATCGCGGCTGTTATCGGGGTTCTACTTTTTCCACTTTTTGGTTTTATTCTGAATCACTATGATCCTCTCTTCATCGCTATTATCCTAGCTCTTGCTAGTTTGATTATCATTCGTCATAAGGACAATATCGCTCGTATCAAAAACAAGACTGAAAATTTAGTCCCTTGGGGATTGAACCTAACCCATCAACATCCTAAAAAATAAAACGCCAGTTGATGTACTGACGTTTTTTTGTATGCTTATTTTGATTTGATATAGTTGATACCATCTGCTTTTGGTGCGACTGCTTTCCCAAAGAAGGCTGCCAAGACAAGAATTGTCAAAACGTAAGGTGCGATTTGAAGGTAAACCGCAGGCACTCCTTGTAGGAATGGCAATTGAGAGCCGATAACAGCCAAACTTTGTGAAAGTCCAAAGAAGAGACTAGATAGCATGGCTCCGATTGGATTCCATTTCCCAAAGATCATTGCAGCAAGGGCGATAAATCCAGGTCCAACAATAGTTGTCACTGAGAAGTTAACTGAGATGGATTGCGCATAAATCGCTCCACCAATTCCACCTAGGAAACCTGAAATGATAACTCCTAAATATCTCATTTTGTAGACATTGATTCCCAAGGTATCCGCTGCTTGAGGATGTTCACCGACAGAGCGGAGACGAAGACCAAATCGAGTCTTGAAGAGGATAAACCAAGCAAGGAATGAGAAGGCAATGGCCAGATAACCAAGAAGACTAGTTGACTTGAAGAAGATATCGCCGATAACTGGGATATTTGCCAAGACCGGGAAATCAAAGCGTCCAAAAGTTTGACTTAGGTTGTCGGTTTGTCCTTTGTTATAAAGAACTTTAACCAAGAAAACAGCCAAGGCAGGCGCCATCAAGTTCAATACCGTACCACTGACAACATGGTCTGCACGGAAATGAACCGTCGCTGCTGCGTGGATGATAGAAAAGATTCCCCCTACCAATCCTGCTACAAGCAAAGATAGCCATGGAGTTGCTGCTCCAAATTGTTCTGCAAATTCAAGGTTAAAGACAACTCCAGAAAAGGCACCCATAACCATAATGCCTTCAAGGCCGACGTTTACCACACCACCACGTTCAGAGAAAACACCACCAATACTTGTAAAGATGAGGGGTGCTGAGTAAATCAGCATAGAAGACACCAAGAGGGTGAGCAAGGTTGTAATAGACATCTTTACTTACCTCCTTTAACTTGTTTTTTCGGTTTGACAAAGCGTTCGATAAGGTAATGAACACTGACAAAGAAGATAATAGACGCTGTTACAATGCTGACAAGCTCAGACGGTACCTGCGCCGCATTCATACCTGGTGCTCCAACTTGGAGAACACCAAATAGGAAGGCTGCAAAGAGAATACCGATTGGTGAGTTGGCTGCAAGCAGACTAACCGCCATCCCGTTAAATCCGACAGCTAATGACGCCCCTTGAACATAGACGTTCTGGAAGGTTCCAAGCCCTTCAACAGCTCCACCAAGACCTGCCAAAGCACCTGAAATAATCATTGAGAGGATAATCGTTCTTTTTGCAGAAATACCAGCATATTCTGAAGCGTGTGGATTAAGACCAACCGCACGGATTTCAAAACCAAGGGTTGTTTTCTTGAGCATGAACCAAATGACTGCAACTGCAATGAGAGCAAAGAAAATACCAATATTCATCCGTGAGTTACCAGTCAACTCAGCCAACCAAGGTGTCTGATAGGTTGCATTAGCCCCAACACGAATGGTCGAATCTGTACTTTGCATAAAGTCTTTAGGGAAGGCATGGATAAAGGCATTTCCTACATACAAAACGATGTAGTTCATCATGATAGTTACGATAACCTCTGACGTCCCTAGATAGGCTCTAAGAATACCCGGAATCGCTCCGACAATCCCACCAGCAATCAAGGCAATCACGATAGTCGCTAAAATCATCAAGGGACGGGGCATATCTGGATGCGACAGGGCAAACCAACCACTGAGAATCCAACCTGCCAAAGCCTGACCAGGAAGTCCGACGTTAAAGAAACCAGCTCGACTGGCAACAGCAAAACCAAGACCAATCAAGACCAGAGGACCCATAGCACGGAAGATTTCTCCAATCCCACGCAGGCTACCAAAGGCTGTATAGAACAATTCTTCGTAGCCCCAAATAGCATCATAACCGAAGATCCACATAACAATGGCTCCGAGTAAAATTCCTAGGAATACAGAAATCAAGGGAACCGAAATTTGTTGTAATTTTTTAGACATCACTCTTCTCCTTTCCCAAGTTTCCACCTGCCATCAAGACACCAAGTTCTTGTTTATTGGTTGTTTCTGGTGATACAATACCTTGAATCTTACCATCGTGGATAACGGCAATACGGTCTGAGACGTTTAAAATCTCATCCAATTCAAAGCTGACAACAAGGACAGCCTTGCCATTATCACGCTCTTCAATCAAGCGTTTGTGGATATACTCAATGGCACCGACATCCAACCCACGAGTTGGCTGGCTGACGATAAGGAGATCAGGATCACGATCAATTTCACGAGCAATAATTGCTTTTTGTTGATTTCCTCCTGAGAGTGCAGCTGCAGGAACAAATTCGCTGGCAGCACGAACATCAAACTCTTCCATTAGCTTTTTAGCATAAGAAGTAATATTTGAATAGTTCAAAATTCCATTTTTACTATGTGGTTCTTTGTAGTAGGTTTGAAGGGCAATATTTTCAGAAATCATCATTTCTAAAATCAAACCATCACGGTGACGGTCTTCTGGAACGTGCCCAACACTCAACTCGGTAATCTGACGTGGGTGCAAGCCTACAATTGAATCTCCTTTTAGCTCAATGCTACCAGATTCAACCTTGCGAAGGCCTGTGATGGCTTGAATCAGTTCAGACTGACCATTTCCATCAATACCCGCAATACCAACAATCTCTCCAGCACGAACATCCAAGGACAGATTTTTCACAGCTGGGACACCGCGGTTTTCATTGACCACCAAGTCTTTAATAGACAAGACAACTTCTTTTGGTTGAGAGACTTGCTTCTCTGTTTTAAAGGAAACAGAACGACCCACCATCATTTCTGCTAAATCAGCATTGGTAGCCCCTGCAATTTCGACGGTTTCAATTGATTTCCCACGACGGATAACTGTAACTCGGTCAGAAACTGCGCGAATCTCATCCAACTTATGGGTAATCAAGATAATTGATTTTCCTTCTTTGACAAGATTTTTCATAATAGCCATCAACTCATCAATTTCTGATGGAGTCAAAACGGCCGTTGGTTCGTCAAAGATAAGGATATCAGCCCCCCGATAAAGGGTTTTTAAAATTTCTACACGTTGTTGGGCTCCAACTGAGATATCTGCTATCTTGGCAGAAGGGTCAACCGCTAAGCCATAACGTTCAGAAAGAGCTTTGATTTCTTTGCTAGCTCCAGCGATATCTAATACACCATTTTTAGTTAATTCACTACCTAAAATGATGTTTTCAGCCACTGTGAAGGCTTCTACCAACATAAAATGCTGGTGAACCATTCCAATTCCCAAGCTAGCCGCTTTAGACGGTGAATCGAGGTTGACAACTTGACCGTTGACCACAATTTCACCACTGGTTGGTTCAAGAAGCCCTGCTAACATGTTCATGAGCGTGGACTTTCCAGCCCCATTTTCTCCTAAAAGTGCATGAATTTCACCTTTTCGTAGGTGCAGGTTGATTTTGTCGTTGGCAACAAATTCACCAAACACCTTGGTAATATCACGCATCTCAATGACATTTTCGTGTGCCATGTGCTCTTCCTTTCAGAGTCTTATTTTATTTCAATAAAACTTGCTAGTTTGTCTAGTAGCAAGCTTTACTGAGACAAAATGACTTTGCCTCAACTCTTAAAAAAGCGGCCGAGGGCCGCTTCCTAAGAAATGACTTCCATCCATTATTTTTCAGGAACTTTTACGCTTCCATCAAGGATTTTAGCTTTAGCATCTTCGACAGCTTTTTTACCTTCTTCTGAAAGGTTTGTTACTGCCAAGTCAACCCCTTTATCTTTCAATGAGTAAACGATCACTTGACCGCCAGGGAATTCACCTTTTTCTGCCTTGTTAGCAATATCTTTTACAGTTGTACCAACTTGTTTCAAAGTAGATACAAGAACGAAGTTTGATTCTTTACCATCTTTAGAAGTGTATTTACCTTCTGCTTCTTGGTCACGGTCAACACCGATAACCCAAACTTTTTCATTTTCAGGACGGCTTTCGTTGAGTGATTTTGCTTCTGCAAAGACACCAGCACCTGTTCCACCTGCTGCTTGGTAAACAACGTCTGCACCAGCTGCGTATTGTGCCGCTGCAATTGTTTTACCTTTAGCAGCATCACCAAATGAACCAGCATAGTCAACTTGTACTTTGATAGATGGGTCTACTGATTCAACACCAGCTTTAAATCCAGCTGCAAAACGTGAGATAACTTCAGATTCGATACCACCTACAAAACCAACTTGTTTTGTTTTAGTTGTTTTAGCCGCTGCAACACCCGCAAGGTAAGCCGCTTCATTATCAGCAAATGTTACACTAGCAACATTCTTTTGATCTTTAATCACATCATCAATCAAGACATAGTTCAAGTCAGAGTGGTCTTTTGCTGCTTCTTCAACCGCATTGTGAAGGGCAAAACCAACACCGAAGATTAGGTTGTAACTTCCAGCCGCTTGTTGCAAGTTGTTAGCATAGTCAGCTTCACTTGTTGATTGGAAGTAAGTGAAACCTTTATCTTTTGAAAGATTGTGTTCTTTACCCCAGTCTTGCAAACCTTCCCAAGCTGATTGGTTGAATGATTTATCATCAACACCACCAGTATCAGTGACGATAGCTGCCTTTGTCTTCACATCAGAAGATGAAGCTGCGTTACGAGAAGAGCGGTTACCACATGCAGCAAGTCCAACTGCTGCCACTGCAACTAGACCAAGGCCTAGCCATTGTTTCTTGTTCATTACTGAACCTCCTAAATAAGATGTGCAACGATGTTGCAAGTATGGATTGGTTGGCCACAAGGACCGTGCCACTCAGAGAGCGACTCAGACTAGTTTAAGTCTGTAAAAGAGTATGGAAGTAATTCCCCGACCGTCATCTCGACCGTCGATTTATCTTTTGCGACTAAGGTCACTTTTAGATCTTGTTCAAAAAATTCAGCCATCACTTGGCGACAAGCACCACACGGTGAAATTGGTTTTTCAGTCTGACCATAGACAATCAATTCTGAAAATTCTCTTTGGCCTTCAGAAACTGCTTTAAAAATCGCTGTACGTTCTCCACAGTTGGTCAAAGAATAACTAGCATTCTCGATATTGACACCTGTATAAATACTAGCATCTTTTGCCACTAGAACAGCACTGACCGGAAAGTGAGAATAGGGTACATAGGCTTTCTTGCTGGTTTCAATTGCTAGTTCAATCAACTCAGTAGTCGCCATCTGCCAATTCTCCTTTTAAAATGGCTACTCCAGCTGACGTTCCAATACGTGTCGCACCTGCTTCCACAAAGGCAAGAGCATCTACATAAGAACGAGCTCCACCAGCAGCCTTGACACCCATATCAGGTCCAACTGTTTCACGCATTAATGTAACATCTGCTACCGTCGCACCACCAGTTGAAAAGCCAGTAGATGTTTTAACAAAATCAGCTCCCGCTTTTTGAGCTAATTGACAAGCCACAACTTTTTCTTGGTCAGTCAGAAGGCAAGCTTCAATAATGACTTTCACTAACTTGTTACCACTTGCTTCCACTACTGCACGAATATCTGACTCTACCAGGGCCAAATCACCTGATTTAAGAGCCCCAACATTGATCACCATATCAATCTCGTCTGCACCATTTTGGATAGCTTCTTTGGTTTCAAAAGCTTTCACGGCTGAAGTTGTTGCTCCCAAAGGGAAACCTACTACTGTGCAGACCTTGACATCTGTGTCTTCAAGACCTTTTTTAGCATGTTCAACCCAGGTCGGATTAACGCAAACACTGGCAAAATCATACTCTCTAGCTTCAGACAACAAACAATCAATTTGATTTTCTGTTGCATCTTGTTTTAAAAGCGTATGATCGATATATTTATTTAATTTCATATTCGGATTCTCCTGCAGTTTATGAGATGATTTCTATAATTTCTCGTAAACTTTGCACCCTGTCATTCATTTTAACATATTTTTGAAAATCTGTAACTAGCTGAGGAGAAATTTTTCCATTTGTGTATACTTTTGCAACAATTTCTCCCTTTTGAACGGAGGCTCCAACCTTCTTTTCAAAAACAATTCCAGTTTCATAGTCCAAGGCATCAGATTTGACTGCACGGCCTGCCCCAAGTCTCATGGCATAAAGACCAAAGTCCATTGCTGGAAGAGCTGAGATAATACCTGTTTCCTGAGCAGGGATTTCCACCACATGGGCAACAGTGACAGGACGATAGAGGTCTTCCAAATCTCCACCTTGAGCTTTGACCATCTCCTCAAACTTAGCCAGTGCTTGGCCATTTTCAAGATGTTGGTGAACTTCTTCAACTGTCTTGTTTACATTTGCCAGACCAAGCATAATTTGAGCCAATTCACAGATGAAGTGGGTAATATCCTGACGACCTTGACCTTGTAAAATCTCCAGTGCTTCAAGGATCTCCAGACGATTTCCAATCGCTCGTCCCAAGGGCTGACTCATATCCGTAATCACTGCTACAGTCTTTCGACCAACTGCCTTACCAAGTTCCACCATGGTTTGAGCCAATTCACGCGCCTCATCAACAGTCTTCATGAAGGCACCCTCGCCAACAGTCACGTCTAGTAAAATAGCATCCGCCCCTGCCGCAATTTTCTTGCTCATCACCGAACTCGCAATCAAAGGAATCGTGTCGACAGTTGCGGTCACATCACGGAGGGCGTAGAGAAGCTTATCCGCTTTGACCAGCTGATCTGATTGCCCAATGACAGATACTCCAATATCTTGCACCTGTGCAATAAAATCCTCTTGACTGCGCTCAACTTGATAGCCCTTAATGGATTCCAATTTATCAATTGTTCCACCCGTATGGCCGAGCCCACGACCACTCATTTTTGCAACAGGCACACCAAAACTAGCAACAAGAGGAGCCAAAATCAAGGTCACCTTATCACCAACACCACCCGTAGAATGCTTGTCAACCTTAACCCCATCAATAGCAGATAAATCAAACTCTTGACCTGTCTGAACCATATTCATAGTTAGGTCTGAGATTTCTCGAGTCGTCATTCCTTTGAAATAGACAGCCATAGCAAAGGCAGACATCTGATAATCAGGAACCGTTCCTGACACATAGCCTTCAACTAGCCATTCAATTTCACTCGAGGTCAGTTCTTGCCCGTCTCGTTTCTTTTGGATTAAATCAACTGCTCTCATTCTTTCACACTTCTAAGGATGTAGTATCCCTTATCTTTTTTAACGACTTCACAATTGCCAAACACATCTTCCATCTTGGACTTAGCACTTGGAGCCCCCTGTTTTTTCTGGATAACGATTGTTAAATCGCCACCAGTTTCCAAGAAATCTTTACTTTTCTCAATGATTTCATGAACCACTTGCTTGCCCGCACGGATAGGAGGATTGGAAATAACATGGTTAAAATGTCCTTCAACTTGTTCATAGATGTTGGACTGGAAAATCGTCGCTGCTACTTTATTTCGTTCAGCATTTTGTCGTGCCAAATCCAAGGCACGATTATTGATATCGACCATGGTCGCCTGAACTCCATAAGCCTTAGCCAAGGACAAGCCCAAAGGTCCGTAACCACAGCCTACATCAAGGACAGTTTCTCCTTCATCGACCTCTAGACACTTGAGCAAGAGTTGACTTCCAAAGTCAACCATTTTCTTGCTAAAAACACCCGCATCCGTCAAAAAGGTCATTTTTTGTCCCAACAACTCTACTCTCAACTCATGAATGTCATGAGCAGCGTCAGGATTCTCTGCATAATACATTTTACTCATGAAACTATTTTACCATAATTTGACTTAAATTGTAAATCGTTTACAAATTGCTAATAAAACGAAAAAGACTGAAAAAGCTAGTCAAGAAGACCTTTTCTTCAATCTCTTTCAACACTTATAAGTAAATGATAAAGCATTTTAGAACTAGAAATATCATAGTCAGGATAAAACAACAAAGTCATTGTCTATAATCAAGCGCATTTTTATGACTATTGCTTAACCTTCAAATACTTAATTATCAACAGGATTCCCAATAAGATGTTTAGATAAAAGCCCAACTGATACGTTTTTGTCAGGATTTCCAAACTTGTCCAAAGTCGTATCAAATCTTCCAATGACATGCGGAAGAAATAACCCTCTGTAGCAATCCATAGGACTAAAAAGACATAACTACCAGCAGCAAGCCATTTCGTCCACCGTTTTTTTAGGAAGAAAGCAATCAAGAGCGAACAGATAAAGACAGCTGTTACAATGGCATGTTCCATCAAAAAAGTAAAACCGTAATAGATTTCCACAAAGCGTCTACCATTATCCGCATTCGCCCCTTTTATAAAAGGTAGTGCAAAACTTAAAATAAAACAGAGTTCCAATATATAACGTTTTAAGATTTTCATGACACACCTCCTATAAGTTGTGAACCAAAAAGTTCCCTTTATAAGCTTATAAATCAGTAGAAACTATCTCCTACTTCATCATTCAATTGTTCAGTCTCTATCTACCTTTATTATACGATATTAGCTTACTATCATCAAGAAACCGCTTTATTTTTTTAGCTTTTTATGGTATGATAGACAAAATATCTAGGGGAAAATAAATGACCAACGAATTTTTACATTTTGAAAAAATCAGCCGCCAGACTTGGCAATCTTTACATCGAAAGACGACACCTCCTTTGACAGAAGAGGAATTAGAATCCATCAAGAGTTTTAATGACCAGATTAGCTTGCAGGATGTTACCGATGTCTATCTCCCCCTAGCCCATCTCATCCAGATTTACAAGCGTACCAAGGATGATTTGGCCTTTTCAAAAGGGATTTTCCTTCAACGTGAAAGCAAGTCCCAGCCTTTTATCATTGGGGTTTCTGGGAGTGTTGCCGTTGGAAAATCCACAACCAGTCGCCTACTTCAAATCCTACTGTCCCGTACACTTACAGATGCTAGGGTTGAGTTGGTAACAACCGATGGCTTTCTCTATCCCAACCAGACCTTGATTGAGCAAGGGATTTTAAATCGCAAGGGATTTCCTGAAAGCTATGATATGGAAGCTCTTCTCAACTTCCTGGATCACATCAAAAATGGACAAGATGTAGATATTCCTGTCTATTCTCATGAAGTCTACGACATCGTACCTGAGGAAAAGCAGAGCGTCAAAGCTGCTGATTTTGTCATTGTTGAGGGAATAAATGTCTTTCAAAATCCACAAAATGAGCGTCTCTACATTACTGACTTCTTTGACTTTTCCATCTATGTTGATGCTGCAGTCGATGACATCGAGAGTTGGTATCTAGACCGTTTCTTGAAAATGCTGAGCCTAGCCCAAAACGACCCTGATAGCTACTATTATCGTTTTACACAAATGCCGATTGGGGAAGTGGAATCCTTTGCCCATCAGGTCTGGACCAGTATCAATCTCACAAATTTACAAAATTATATTGAACCAACTAGAAATCGTGCAGAAGTGATTCTTCATAAAACAAAGAACCATGAAATCGATGAAATTTACTTAAAAAAATAATTTTCCCTTGTCAAAACGTAAGTTTTCAGATATAATGGTATAGTTAGTAAATATGGAGGTAAGAACATTGGCAAACATTAAATCAGCTATCAAACGCGCTGAATTGAACGTTAAACAAAACGAAAAGAACTCAGCTCAAAAATCAGCTATGCGTACTGCTATCAAAGCTTTCGAAGCAAACCCATCTGAAGAACTTTTCCGTGCTGCTAGCTCAGCTATCGATAAAGCAGAAACTAAAGGTTTGATTCACAAAAACAAAGCAAGCCGCGATAAAGCTCGTCTTTCAGCTAAACTTGCTAAATAAGAACAGTCCATAGAGGCTGTTTTTTTGTCCTCAAATAGGAAAAGGTAGAAAATGAAAATCGCAATTATCGGATATTCTGGTGCTGGTAAGTCAACGCTAGCTGAAAAGTTATCTCTCTACTACTCCATCCCAAAACTTCACATGGATACACTCCAATTTCAACCTGGTTGGCAAGACAGTGACCGCGAATGGATGTTGACCGAGATGAAAAACTTTCTCACCAAGCATGAATCTTGGGTTATCGATGGTAATTATTCTTGGTGTTATTACAAAGAAAGAATGCAGGAAGCTGACCAAATCATCTTTCTCAACTTTTCACCATGGACCTGTCTCTTTCGAGCCTTTAAACGTTACCTCACATACCGAGGCAAGGTCAGGGAAAGTATGGCAGCTGGTTGTCAAGAACAATTTAATTGGGAGTTTATTCGATGGATTCTCTGGGATGGCCGAACAAATAATGCTAAGGAAAGATACCAAAAATTAAGTGGTACCTACCCTGAAAAGATGCATATTCTCCATTCTCAAGCAGAAATTGATTATTTCTTGCAATCTCTTAAAAAATAGACAATAGAGTAACATTCATTAAGGTCAGTATGTAGTGAATGACTAAAAAAGGAAGATTTTCATTCAGAAAATCTTCCTTTTGTGTTCCCTTTTATTCTGCAATCAAGGTTTCTAATCCAACCTTCATCATATCGGTGAAGGTATTTTGGCGTTCTTCTGCAGTTGTATCTTCATCTGGATTGACCAAACTATCAGAAATGGTCATGATAGCAAGCACGTCAACATGGTGTTGGGCTGCCAGATAGTAAAGGGCTGCTGCTTCCATTTCCACAGCCTTGACTCCCCATTTACCAAGTTCGATGTTCTTTTCAAAGTAGTTTGAATAAAAGACATCAGAAGACAAAACGTTCCCAACGTGGGTGGTCATACCGAGTTCTTTAGCGATATGGTAGGCCTTATCAAGCAAATCAAAACTAGCGATTTGTGGGAAATCGTACTGTGGCCAGTCATTGCGGATGATGTTAGAGTTGGTTGCAGCTGCCTGCGCCAAAACCAATTCACGGACGTGAACATCTTCATTCAATGAACCTGCTGTTCCCACACGGATCAATTTTTTCACACCGTAGTCAACAATCAACTCACGCGCATAGATAGAGATGGATGGCATTCCCATACCAGTTCCCATGACTGATACAATGTGACCCTTGTAAGTACCAGTGTAACCAAACATGTTACGCACTTCGTTAAAACAAACAGCATCTTCAAGGAAATTCTCCGCAATAAACTTAGCACGAAGAGGATCCCCAGGAAGAAGAATTTTATCAGCAATTTCACCCTGCTGAGCAGCAATATGGATAGACATAATATAAGATACCAAACCCGTCAAAAAGCAAAGGGAAAATAGGAGTTGGGTGCAGTGAGCGATGCTCGCTAGGCCAACTATCTTTTTCCCACTGCTTTTAGGGTGGGTTCAATTCCTTTCTTTCTTAATTTTGATGATATTGAGAAGATTAGAGCGGCTTTTATTCAAATCCGAACTCCCTTCTCTTCTGAGTTTTTAGAAAAGTTTTCCGCTCGTGTTCAAATCAGAACATCTCGCTCTACTTTTCTTTTTTATTTTTATATTTCATAGCTAGGAAAAATCGGATTCAATCAAGATTCCAATAGGCCTACTACATTTTTATTTAAAACAGTTATAAATAAATTGAGAGTTTTTTTAATCTTTTAAATCAAATCATTGACTAGAAGAAATGGGCATTTCCTACCTAGTTACTTTATTATTTGACTTCTGACACAGTATGTTAGCCCAAGAAAAACGGTCTAATATTTTTGCAAATTCATAGGCTAAAACAGCTGTTACTAAGAGATACGGAAGAGAATCTATACCTAGCCCAGTGAAACCTATAACTAATCCGGTTGCAGAAATGGGTGCCCTCAAGGTCACAGATAAAAAGCAAACAGATCCCAAAAGTAAAATGCTTGGCTGGCTATCCACACCTAGAATTATGCCCAAGAGAGCAGTTCCAGCCATCCCCAAGGCAAAAGATGGTGTAAGGGTACCACCATAGGCCCCTGCCCACAGAATAATAAGAACAACTAATGCTTTTAATATAAACAAAAGGAGTACTGTTTTGCCATTGCTACCATTCAATACTTCCTGAGCCATCATACGTCCATTTCCAAGTAGATGTGGAAAATAACTTGCTAATCCAATAAGAAAAAGAAAAGCTGTAGGCAATGTGAGAAGTACTCGTTTATCTTTTATTCTGTTTGAAGACGCTGCCTTACTTAAGCGACCAAAAAGCCAAGCTGGTGGGGTTAAGAAAAGAAGTAATAAGGGAATAATCCATATTTCCTTTAATGACCATGTGATCGATGGAATCTGGTAGAGAGCCTGATCTGAAATAACCAAGCCTGCTATATAGGTTGAGACATAAGTAGTCAAACCGACTAAGACAAATCGTTTAATAGATAGAGCAATTCCTAGGGTTTCAAAAACAAAGAAGACACTTGTTAATGGAACCTGATAAACAGCCGCTAAACCAGCACCAGCACCACAAGCAAGGAGAAAGATGCGATCCTTCATAGACAGTATACATATTTTTCCAATTGGTCCTGCAAATAGAGTTCCAATTTCTCGTGGTGCAGCTTCTTTGCCAATAGGGGCTCCCCCTCCAACTGCAATGATCTGCCAAATTGAATGAAATAGCTGTTTTAGAAAATGAAGCTTGTATTGTGAAGTCTCATCCTTCATCTGAGCTTTGATGGAATAAATCTTCGACCCTTTTTGCAAGAAATACCAGACCAAGGATGAACCAAGACCCACGATTATTAAACTTAGTCCTATCCGTAACGAGGAAACTCCATCTGTCAAAAATCCAGTATGATGCTCTGACTGACCAAAAGCTAGCTCCTCCACCATCTCTAAAAGATAATGGAGAACTATACCAGATAAACCCGAAACTATTCCTTGCAGAATTACTGCTAGGAATAATCTAAAATTATAAGGAATCTTTCGAAAAATACTCCTCAATTCTATTAACATGATTACAATTCAGCAAGAATCGCTTTAAGCAAGCCTTTAAAGTCGCCTTTAACACGTTCAGTCACTTCTACAACTTCTTCGTGGTTGAGTTCTTCTTGGAATCCAGCCGCAAAGTTAGTGATACATGAAATTCCCAGAACTTTCAAGCCTGAGTGGGCTGCCACAATAACTTCAGGAACAGTCGACATACCAACTGCATCTGCTCCCAGCGTCTTATAAGCACGGATTTCTGCTGGTGTTTCATAAGTCGGACCAGTTACACCGATATAGACACCTTCATCAAGCTTGATACCAAGTTTTTTAGCCACTTCATGGGCAGTAGCACGGTATTCTGGTGTGTAGGCCTTAGACATATCTGGAAAACGAGGACCAAAATCATCCAAGTTTTCACCCATCAATGGGTTTTGCCCCGTCATGTTAATATGGTCTGAGATAGCCATCAAGGTACCAGGACCAAATCCAATACCGCCAGCAGCATTGGTTACAATAACACCTTCACATCCAAGAACTTTCATGACACGAACTGGGAAAGTCACGACTTCAAGAGGATTTCCTTCATAGAAATGGAAACGACCTTGAAGAGCCAAGACTTTTCGACCTGCAAGTTCTCCATATACCAATTTACCAGCGTGACCAACTACTGTAGAGCGGCCCCAGTTTGGAATCTCAGCATAGTCTACTACAACTGGATTTTCGATTTCTTCTGCAAGTTCTCCAAGCCCTGATCCAAGGATTAGACCGAACTCAGGTACTTGGATTCCCTTGTCTTTCAGGAAGGCAGCTGTTTCCTTGATTTTATCTAAAAATATCATTGTGTGTCTCCTTTATTAGTTTTTTAGCATTTGACCGATTTTGTCAAAAGTTTTAGCATTACGAATGGTGATTTGGCGGTAGAAAGGCATCTTGAGTAAGTATTTGTGATAGGCCGTTTCGTAGTACGATTCTTCGGAGTATTTTCCCCAGAAAATACCAAGTTTTCCAAAATGAACGACTTCATCTTCCAGTTCCAAACCGTTCACTTTCTCGATCACTTGATCCACATCCAAGCTCTCCGTGTAAAAGAGGACATCCTTTCGTGCCAAATCTTTGGTCCACCAATCTGGCAGACTCTTCAGCTCTTCTTCATAATCTTCCTGACTCAGCAAAGAAAAGCTCTGAATAAATGGATAATGGACTGCAAAGAAAGCCTCTAACTTTTCAACCAATCGGGCTTTGGGAGCTGTCGAAGTAAAGAAAATATTGCCACTGTTGATGTAGGTCTCAACCTTTTCCAGTCCCAACTCTGTCAGTTCTTGACGAAGTTGCGCCATGACAACTTTATTTTTCCCACCGACATTAATTCCCCGAACAAGTAAAGCATATCGCGTCATCTTATACCAATTTATCTAAGAAACTTTCCCCAATCATGGCAGTTTCAACACCAAAGTTATCGGCAATAGTCGCTGAGATATCTGCAAAATGTCCTACTGGAATAACACCATTGCCTTTAAAGGCAGGGCTGTAAGCCAAAAGTGGAATATATTCACGAGTGTGGTCTGTTCCTGCATAGGTTGGGTCATTTCCATGGTCAGCAGTAATCAAAAGAAGATCATTCTCTCTCATGGCTGCGATAATTTCAGGTAAGCGTTCATCAAACTCATGCAAGCAATCACGGTAGCCATGAGCATTACGACGGTGGCCGTATAGGGCATCAAAGTCCACCAAGTTTGTGAATGAGAATCCTTTTTCAAACTCAGCAAGGCCCATAGTCTTCAACAGTGTATCAATTCCGTGGCTATTTGACTTGTTATGGCCCATGTCGTGGTTGATACCAGCACCGTTAAAGATATCGTTGATTTTACCAACAGCGTAAGTATCGATACCAGCCTCATTCAATTTATCCAAAACAGTCGGTGCAAATGGAGATACTGCCAAGTCACGACGGTTTGCTGTACGAGTGAAGTTACCTGGCTCACCAACATATGGACGGGCAATGATGCGACCAAGAAGGGCAGGACGCTCAAGGGTAATCGAACGAGCGTACTCACAGATACGGTACAATTCATCCAGAGGAATGATGTCTTCGTGGGCAGCAATTTGCAAAACAGGGTCAGCTGAAGTATAGATAATCAACTCCCCAGTTTCCATTTGACGTGGTCCAAAATCATCGATAACAGCTGTTCCTGAGTAAGGTTTATTAGCTTCACGAATAACCTTACGTCCTGAAAATTCTTCAATTTTTGTCAAGATTTCTTCTGGGAATCCGTTCCAGAAAGTATCGAAAGGCTCGGTAATATTGAGTCCCATGATTTCCCAGTGACCAGTCATAGTATCCTTACCAAGGGATACTTCTTCCAATTTTGTTGCATAACCCGTTGGATTGCTTTCAGCTGGAACAGTCTTCAGAGGAGTTTCACGAGGAATATTTCCTAGACCGATTTTAGCCATGTTTGGCACATTCAAACCAACTGTTTTGGAAATATGCCCTAATGTGTCAGAAGCTCCATCTGGAACCCCTGCATTGACAAAGTTATTAGCATCTGGTGCAGCACCGATTCCTACAGAATCTAGTACCACCAAGTGAATACGATTAAATTTTGACATAGTGTATCTCCTTATTATTTTAGTTATCTTGCTTTTGTTGAAGTTAAAATCTGAATCCCATCTCGTCCAGCTACGATGACCTTATCCACCATTTGGTTGAATAAGCCATGCTCTACAACACCAACGATATGGTCCAATTCTTGCCCGAAGGCAATTGGATCTTCGATGACATCCAAGGCAAGGTCAATGATAAAATTCTGCATATCCGTCACAAAACGTTGGCCATCTTTTTGACGGAAGCTTGGCTTGTAGCCAGCTCGCTCAAAACGGCGAAAGACCTGTTCTGCGCCATACTGAACCACTTCTACTGGCAATTTAAAAGCACCTAGTTTGTCTACTAGCTTGCTTTCATCCACCACCCAAAAGTATTCTTTTGAAGGCGTTGCGACAACCTTCTCCATGAGAAGGGCACCACCACCACCTTTGATTCCATTAAACTGACTATCCACTTCATCGGCCCCGTCAACTGTCACATCGACGAAGTCTACTTGGTCAATAGACTTGAGTGGGATATTAAGCCCTTCAGCCTGTTTACTAGTCACACTAGAAGTCGTTACAGCTGTAATCTGTAACCCTTCTTCCTTGATACGACGACCGATTTCTTCGACAAAATAATAGGCAGTAGAACCCGTTCCCAGTCCGACAACCATCCCATCCTTGACAAACTCAGCAGCCTTGATACCTGCCATTTTCTTCAGATTTTCCACTCAAACACCTCCATTAAAGAGCTACTTTTATTATAACATGTATCCTTTTTTATTTCATGGATACACTAGAAAAACCCGAACATTTTTATTTTTATGTCCACCTTGTTTTGGTAGTTAGAATCTTAGTTATGAGAACTTGTAGATAAAAACATGTCCTAGCCAAAAGCAGCAACAGTTGATTTTTTATCATAAAGATGATTAAATAGTTAAGTACAGAAAAGGAGAAATAAGATGAACCCATTAGATTTGTTTAACCAAGTAAAAGAATTAATCGAAACAAAAGATTTCGAAGCTGCAAAAACATTTGTTGCAGAAAATCAAGACCAACTTGGAGAATACTTCTCTCAAGCTCAGCAGTTGATTTCTGGTTCTGAAGGTCTAGATGGCCTCGTTGGAAAGATTAAAGGATTTTTCTAAAAGATATAAAGGCGCCTGAAACCATCAGGTGCCTTTTTGAGATATTTTTTTCATTATTTTGGGAAGGTAAGAGCTAATTTCCGTCGGCAAGACCACATAATGTTCTTGAGATAGTTCTTGGGCTATGGCTGAATGAAGATGGGTTGCTACTGCCACACGTTCGTAGACACTGACCTGTCGAAATTGGCCTACAAATCCTGCAATCATCCCAGCTAGTGTATCTCCCATACCACCAGTCGCCTGATAGGGACCGCCAACTTGTAACTGGTAATAATCAGACTGGCCAACCTGCCAAATACGAGTAGCTGGACCTTTCTCCACCAAAATTGTTCCTTGAGAAAAGGAAGTCAGGGCACTAGCCGTTGCAGCTTCGCTTTGATTTTCAATAGCAATACCAGACAGCTTTTCCCATTCTTTTTGGTGGGGAGTTAGGATAAGCTGGTTAGACGGAAATGACAAACTTGTCCTAGCAAGAATAGTCAAAGCACCTCCATCTACAATCAAAATCTGATTCTGTCTTAAGCTAGCAAAGACCTGTTTTACTAAATCTTCTCCAAAAACATCATCTCGTAAACCAGGCCCCAGCAAGACAACTTCTGCCTTCTCCAATTGCTCTTGTAACAATTGCTGGTCTTGCAGAGAAAAGGCCATAGCCTCAGGTAAATGGCTGTGCAGAGCAGGGATATTTTCCCTATCCGTTCCAACGGTCACCAATCCTGCACCGCTTTTTACAGCTGCCAAAGCAGCCATGATAATAGCACCACCATAAGGATAGGTCCCACCCAGCAACAGCAGACGACCGTAGTCTCCTTTATGACTGGTACGAGAACGCTCAATAATGACTTTTTCTAGTAAGGTTTGATCAATCACTTTCATAGTTTTTTCCTCAACTATCCTTTATCTGATTGTTTTAAAACAACTTGATAGACTTTCTTAGTCCACTCTTCTAAGTCTTCTCCAGCATAGTCAAGATAATGCACCCTATCTTGTATTTTAGTTGGAATAATATTTTCAAATTGGCTCTTATTATGAGTTGGAATAATGCAAATATACAACTCACTAAATAAATTCAACATGTCCTTAATTTTTGCAACATGGTAGCCATCAAAAATATAACCAGTAACTTTAATCAAATCTGTATAGATAAAATGAAAACTCACTCCAGGAATAAACTTGTCTTGTAATTCTTTCTCTGAAGGAGCTCGACCTAATAAACGCTCCATCGCTAATCGATAACCAGAACTTGTATTTGACCACCCTAACATGACATAGTCAAAATAATCTATCGGATCCGATGCAGCATTTCTACTATCCAAAACCAACTCCTCAGCATCTCGCCCAAAGGCTTTCACAGCAGATAAGAGCTGACCTGTTTTAAAGATAGAAATCGCTGCATCTATAGTCGTAGTATGACTACAGTAGTCTGAAGTCACTAACCTCTTATGTAGATCATAAGTCGAGGCTACTCTTTTATCTGTAGGGGTAAATGGTGGCAGAAAGGGATGCTGACAGATGTAATCTAAAATTTCTTTTTTTAAACAAGAATCAGCACACTCAATACTTGTTTGACGTTTATGAAGTTTTTCGTAAGCTATAAATTTAGCAATTTTTTCTAATTCCCACTCTTGAATATTTGGATAATCAATTAGTGCTAAGTAGTATATTCCATCCCATTGTAAACTATACTCCCCATTATAAATTTTTAAAATCATCTAATCACCTCACTCCATTATACAACAAAAAGGAGGTGCAAACCTCCTTTTATAATCTTATATCTAAAATTTAAGATTCATTTCTGTCATTTCAGATATAGCTATTGAAAATACACTCTCTTCAGCGAATGTTTCTCTTATTTTCTCTCCAGCGTCCGAAGTGCTGCCTGATAGGTTTGTTCCATCAGCATAGTAATGGTCATAGGACCGACACCTCCAGGAACTGGCGTAATATAGCTAGCAAGTGGGGCAACTGCCTCATAATCCACATCCCCACAGAGCTTACCATTTTCATCACGATTCATCCCAACGTCAATGACTACCGCACCTGGTTTGACAAAGTCAGCAGTCACAAACTTGGCACGACCGATTGCGACCACCAGAATATCTGCTTTAGCAGCCACCTTAGCAAGATTATGGGTGCGTGAGTGAGTCAATGTCACTGTTGCATTCTTGGCCAAAAGAAGCTGAGCCATGGGTTTTCCGACGATATTGGAACGACCGATGACAACCGCATTTTTACCTTCCAAGTCAATCCCATATTCATGAAACATTTCCATAATTCCTGCAGGTGTAGAAGGAATCATGACTGGATGACCAGACCAAAGACGCCCCATGTTTAGGGGATGGAAACCATCTACATCCTTTTCAGGATCAATGGCCAACAAAACCGCTTCTTCATCGATATGTTTGGGTAAAGGTAACTGAACCAAAATCCCATGCCAAGCTGAATCTTGATTATATTTGGCAATCAAGTCTAACAATTCCGCTTGAGTAATGGTTTCTGGAACTCGCACAACTTCACTACAAAAACCAGCCGCAAGGGCTGACCTCTCCTTGTTGCGAACATAGACTTGGCTGGCAGGGTTGTCCCCAACCAAAATCACTACCAAACCAGGTACTAGCCCTGTGTCTTCCTTTAATCTTCCAGTCTTTTCAGCCAGCTGTCCTTGTAACTTAGCTGCTAGAGCCTTCCCATCAATAATCTGTGTCATATCACTTCTCTTTTCTTTCAAATATCTTCCATTATACCAAAAACTGCTAATCCCCTCTAACACTTCTTTCCTAGGAAAGCCTATAGTTGTAAACTATAAGAAAAAGCTCTAATCGAGCTTTTCACTAATCTATATTTTATATAAAGTTTACTACGAATAACTCCACAAAGCTAATTTATAAAACCTTACTTAAGAAGTCCTTAGTCCGTTGTTCTTGGGTTTGTTCAAAAATCTTTTCAGGTGTTCCGTCTTCAACAACCACACCGTCTGCCATAAAGATGACACGATCTGCAACCTCACGCGCAAATCCCATTTCATGAGTTACGATAACCATGGTCATTCCTGACTTGGCTAGGTCTTGCATAACCGCCAGCACTTCACCTACCATTTCAGGGTCCAGGGCTGAAGTCGGCTCGTCAAAGAGTAAAACATCTGGTTCCATTGCCAAACCACGCGCAATGGCAATCCGCTGTTGCTGGCCACCTGACAAACTCTGTGGATAAGCAGTTGCCTTATCTGGCAAACCAACTTTTTCCAAAAGCTCTTGGGCTCTCTTCTCAGCAACAGCCTTGCTCTCACCTTTGGTCTTGATAGGTGACAAGATGATATTTTCCATCACAGTCATATTAGGAAAGAGATTAAATTGTTGGAAAACCATGCCCATCTTCTCACGCATGGCAAACAGGTCATTCTTCTTGTCCGTAATATCGACTCCCTCAAAGATAACCTTCCCCTTGGTTGCTTCTTCCAACAAATTCATAGAGCGAAGCAAGGTAGATTTCCCGCTCCCTGAAGGACCGATGATAACAACAACTTCTCCTCTTTTAATCTCGAGGTTGATGCCCTTCAATACTTCATTCTTTCCAAAAGATTTATGTAAATTTTCAATTTTTATCAAGGTCTCTGTCATTATTTTTTATCTCCTTGTTCCATTCGTTTTTCAAAAGCTTTCAAGGCTACTGTCAAAATAGAGGTCATAATCAAGTAGTAAAAGGCTGCAAATAAAAGTGGTGTTAAAGGTAGATAGGTTGTTGTAGAAACTGTTGTAGCTCCATTCCACAACTCCATAACACCGATAGCTGATAAGAGGGAACTATCCTTGATAATAGTGATAAATTCGTTCCCCAATGCTGGCAAAATATTTTTGATAGCTTGTGGCAAAATCACATAGCGCATCGCATTTTTAGGACGAATCCCTAAAGAATAGGCCGCCTCTAACTGCCCCTTAGGAACCGCATTAATCCCAGCCCGAACAGTCTCAGAAACATAAGCACCACTGTTCATAGAAATAATCAAAATCCCTGGAATCAGACGAGAAAGGTCAACACCTAAAATCCCAACCTGAATAGTCGGAGCATTGATATGCATAAGAGCAAAGGCAATCATAATCTGAACCATCATTGGCGTCCCGCGGAAAATCCAAACGTACAAGTTGGCTAGCCAAACAAGCGGTTTAAACTTTGAACGTTGCCCAAAAGCCAAGACAACACCCAAAATAGTTCCCAAAAAGACAACACAGATAGAAATGAGAACCGTCACAACAGCCCCATAGTTAAAATAAGGTAAATACTTAGGTAAAAAAGAAAAATTCATAGTCACACTGCTTTCTAAAATAGAATACTGTATGATTATAACATCAATTGAATTAAAATTCAAATCTTTTGTCTAATTTATTCAAAAAAACTTTAAGCTAGTAGAATTAGCGAGAAATCTTAGTTTTTTCTAGGCAAGTTGGCCTCCTTTATGGTAAAATAGTAACGATAAGAAATGAAGGAGAATCAAAATGGAATCACATTTGGTTAGAATCATCAACCGCCTTGAAGCAATGGCAAAAGACGGCGGAAATTTAAAACGTAATTTTGAACGCGAAGGAGTTGTTGTTGCAGAAGTTGCATACAGTCACGACGAAGAAAACGGCTCAATCTTTACCCTTCGTGATGTCGAAGCTCGCGAAACTTATACGTTTGATAGCATTGACTTGATTGCAATGGAAATTTACGAACTTCTTTACTAATACAAAACAAGCTGGGATTACACCCTGCATGTCTAACCAAAATCCTTTTTGTCTCACAAATAGGATTTTTTTATAGTCCAAATCCACAAAGTTCTTCATTGTAACAACTTCTCAAAGCTGCAATCTTTTTACTTGCTTTACACCCCAATCCTGTTATAATGAGAGTATAGAAATTTGACTATTTTTGACCATTAAACAGGTCAGGCTAAATAAAGAAATGAGGTAGATGTATGCTTTGTCAAAACTGTAAAATCAATGACTCAACGATTCATCTTTATACCAATCTCAATGGAAAGCAAAAACAAATTGACCTCTGTCAAAACTGCTATAAGATTATCAAGACAGATCCTAACAATAGCCTCTTTAAAGGTATTACGGATCTGAACAATCGTGACTTTGATCCCTTTGGTGATTTCTTCAATGACCTAAACAATTTCAGGCCTTCTAACAATACTCCTCCGACTCCCCCAACCCAATCAGGTGGAGGTTACGGTGGAAATGGCGGTTATGGTTCCCAAAATCGTGGACCTGCTCAAACTCCTCCACCAAGCCAAGAAAAAGGCCTACTGGAAGAATTTGGTATCAACGTAACTGAAATTGCCCGTCGTGGAGATATTGACCCCGTTATTGGGCGCGACGATGAGATTATCCGTGTCATAGAAATTCTCAATCGCAGAACCAAGAATAATCCTGTTCTTATCGGTGAACCAGGTGTCGGAAAAACTGCCGTTGTCGAAGGTCTAGCTCAGAAAATAGTTGATGGAGATGTTCCCCATAAACTACAAGGAAAACAAGTCATCCGTCTGGATGTGGTTAGCTTAGTTCAAGGAACGGGTATCCGTGGACAATTTGAAGAACGCATGCAAAAACTCATGGAAGAAATTCGCAAACGTGAGGACATCATCCTCTTTATCGATGAAATCCATGAAATTGTCGGTGCGGGTTCTGCGGGCGATGGTAATATGGACGCAGGAAATATCCTCAAGCCAGCCCTTTCTCGTGGAGAACTGCAATTGGTCGGTGCTACTACCCTCAATGAGTACCGTATCATTGAAAAAGATGCTGCCCTAGAGCGCCGTATGCAACCAGTTAAGGTCGATGAACCAACAGTAGAAGAAACAATCACTATCCTCAAAGGCATTCAAAAGAAATACGAAGACTACCACCACGTTCAGTATACCGATGCTGCAATTGAAGCAGCTGCAACTCTTTCCAATCGTTACATCCAAGATCGCTTCTTACCTGACAAGGCCATTGACCTCCTAGATGAAGCTGGTTCTAAAATGAACTTGACCTTGAATTTTGTGGATCCTAAAGTAATCGATCAGCGCTTGATTGAGGCTGAAAATCTAAAATCTCAAGCTACACGAGAGGAAGATTTTGAGAAGGCTGCCTACTTCCGCGACCAGATTGCCAAGTATAAGGAAATGCAAAAGAAAAAGGTCACAGACCAAGATACTCCTATTATCAGTGAGAAAACCATTGAGCACATTATCGAGCAGAAAACCAATATCCCTGTTGGCGATTTGAAAGAGAAAGAACAATCTCAACTTATCCATCTAGCCGAAGATCTCAAGTCTCATGTTATTGGACAGGACGATGCAGTTGATAAGATAGCTAAGGCTATTCGACGTAATCGGGTTGGACTTGGTACCCCTAACCGCCCAATCGGAAGCTTCCTCTTTGTCGGACCAACTGGTGTCGGTAAAACAGAACTTTCCAAACAACTAGCTATCGAACTCTTTGGTTCTGCTGACAGCATGATTCGCTTTGACATGAGCGAATACATGGAAAAACACAGCGTAGCTAAGTTGGTCGGTGCCCCTCCAGGTTATGTTGGCTACGATGAGGCTGGGCAATTAACTGAAAAAGTTCGCCGCAATCCGTATTCTCTTATTCTCTTGGATGAAGTAGAGAAAGCCCATCCAGATGTTATGCATATGTTCCTCCAGGTCTTGGACGATGGTCGTTTGACAGATGGGCAAGGACGTACCGTTAGCTTCAAGGATGCCATCATCATCATGACTTCAAATGCAGGTACAGGTAAGGCAGAAGCCAGCGTTGGATTTGGGGCTGCTAGAGAAGGACGTACCAACTCTGTTCTCGGTGAACTCGGCAACTTCTTTAGCCCAGAGTTTATGAACCGTTTTGATGGCATTATTGAATTTAAGGCTCTCAGCAAAGATAACCTCCTTCAGATTGTTGAGCTTATGCTTGCAGATGTTAACAAACGTCTTTCTAGCAACAACATTCATTTGGATGTAACCGACAAGGTCAAGGAAAAATTGGTTGATCTTGGTTATGATCCAAAAATGGGAGCACGCCCACTTCGTCGTACTATTCAAGACTATATTGAGGACGCAATCACTGACTACTACCTTGAAAATCCAAGCGAAAAAGATCTCAAAGCAGTTATGACTAGCAAGGGAAACATTCAAATTAAATCTGCCAAAAAAGCTGAAGTTAAAACTTCTGAAAAAGATAAATAAATCCTATAGAAAAGGAGTAGAAAATGAAAATTTTCTGCTCTTTTTTACTAAAATAACTATAAGTTCTTGACAGCTTGCCCTTTGTCCATTATGATAATAATAACGATACTAGATAATGAGGAAAATTCAATGGCAAACCCAACTTTCGGAGAAAAAAAAGCGAATACAGACTATGTTGCACGCTATGGAGTGTATGCAGTTATCCCTGATACTGAACAAAAGCAAATAGTTTTAGTTCAAGCACCTAATGGAGCTTGGTTCTTACCAGGTGGAGAAATTGAAGCTGGTGAGAACCATCAGGAAGCCCTAAAACGTGAATTGATTGAAGAGCTTGGCTTCACAGCCGAAATTGGTACCTATTACGGACAAGCTGACGAATATTTCTACTCTCGTCATCGTGACACCTACTACTACAATCCTGCCTACCTCTATGAAGCGACTTCTTTCAAAGAAGTGCAAAAACCACTAGAGGACTTTAATCATATTGCCTGGTTCCCTATTGACGAGGCTATTGAAAATCTCAAACGTGGTAGTCATAAATGGGCAATCCAATCTTGGAAAAAACAGCATAAGATTGACTAAATCAAGCTACTTTATTCAAAAAGTGCTATAATAGAATTAGAAAATCGGAGGAAATGTTATGAAGCTAATCAACACGACAAACTCACACTCGCAACTTGTAAAAAGCCAGCTAGAAAGTACAGATGCAACCCTTGTTGAGGTTTATTCTGCAGGTAATACAGATGTTATTTTTACCCAAGCTCCGCTTCACTATGAAATCCTCATCTCAAACAAACACCGCGCTATTCGAGAACCTGAAATCGAAGCTATTCAAGAATTTTTCTTGAAACGTAAAATTGATAAGGACTCTATTGATGAGGCCAATATCAAAACCCTCTATTCAGAAAAATTAATTGGAATTTCGATTCCAACCAAATAAAATCTTGGAGAGATTAGAAAGTGCTTTGAACCTTATGGAACAAAATTAGGTTTATTTAGCTTTTTAAATCATCTCCAATTTTTTATCTATAAAATCTTGTCATACAAGATTTTGTAGATAATTAAGGAGACAAACATGGGAGACATCATATATAGAGAGGCAAGAATTGAAGAAAGCGAAAAAATTGGAAAATTATTAGCCAATTCCTTTCTTGACTATCCCTTTTTAACGATTATAACTGATGATTTGAAGAAACCTGACTCCTATCCTGCTTTTGTAGAAACGTTGCAAATTCTGCTTACTAGAGTCTATATTAAGAAGGGAAACTGTTTAATTGCGGAACAGGATGGAGACTTACTTGCAGTCGCCCTTTTGCAACAAAAAGATTTCTGTATACTATCCTATCTACGAAATGGAGGAACAAACATTTTTCGCTACATTCGACCACAAAATCTCCTTAAATACTTTGACTTTGTAAAACGTTCCAAAAAGCATTTAGAACAATCAGGGGAGTTTGATTGGTATTTGATGGCTTTAGCTGTCAATATAGAAAGTAAGGGGCGGGGAATAGGCAGTACTTTTCTGACACAAGGGATTGAACCTTATGTCAAATCAAAAGGCTGTAAACACTTGGGACTCATAACTAGTACAGCTAGAAATACCTCATTCTACGAAAAAAACGATTATGTATTACTGGACCATATGGACTTAGAATATGGGTCAAAATCAATTGGTAACTGGGCATTTTTAAAAACTATAAATAAATAAAAAAAATTTGGTGCTGCTTATCACAGAACCAAATCTTTTTTATTATGTTAGAAACGAATCGTCTCACGTGTTTTTTCGTATGAAGTGACAAAACGGTTGGTTACACCTGGTTCTGCAACTTCCAAAGCTTGCGAAATCTTATCAAATGAAGCATGATAATCAAATTCTTTTTCAAAAATTTCTAATGATTCATTAAAAGCTTCTTGAATTCGTTCATCAAATGAGCGATAACGGTTCGAATACTGTAGCAATTGTTCTGTCAACGTTGCATATTGAACAATATTATATGTTTCTTCTTCAAGTGCTTCCATATCATTTGTTGCAATTTCAAGCATCCGGTTCACAGCTTCTATATTGACCCGAGCTTCTTCTAGTTCAGCCATCAACTCTTCAGTATGGTTACTTGCTGTAAAGAACAACTGTAAGAAATTCTGAGGAATACCTGGAAGATTGCGTTTTTCCATATATCTCTTAATTGTGTGAAGACGATTAACATAAACATTTGCCTTCTGGCGAGCATTGATATCATCTTTTTCAATCTGAGCAAGACGTTGACTAACCTCAACTTGTTCATCTTCAATTTCCTTCAAAGTAGCTTGTAAGTTTTCCAAACGTTCTTCAAGGAATGAATAAGGTTCAGAATGTTCCTCTTGTTCAGAAGTTAGTTCCAATACAGATTCTTCTAAAGATTCTAACTCAGCTTGTAATCTATGAACATGACTAACATCCGTTTCAGATAGTAGGTAATTGTTACTCAATCGTTGAATATCTTCCACTAAAACAGCATTACTATCTTTCATGTGTTTCAAATATGTAGGAAGAGTTGCAACTAAGCCTTCTACTACTTTTTGAGCAGCGATTTCTCGTGTAAAGATATCATAGAGTGAATTGATTTCTTCTTGAACTTGAGTATTTTCATACTCAGCATTATCCAACTCTAATTGTGCAATATTTTCGTGGTTTTTCTTCAAAGATTCATAAAGCAATTGGAAGCGAGATTCAATATCCGTTTCAGCAAAATGATAGTTAGCATCTAAAAGCTTACGGTAACCATCCTCCAAATCTTCCAATTGATCAGGTAGCTCTTTAGATAATGTTTTTACAATCGCTGGCAGGCGGTCAACAATGTGACTCAAAGCCAAGATATGATTTTCAGCATTATCCAAAATCACAGCAGCTTCTACTGGGTCACCTGAAGTGTTCAAAGTAACAAACTGAGAAAACTCTGATTGGATATTTTCCAATTGTTTTTCGATTTCAGATAAACCTTGGCCATATTCTTCAGAATGATCAGCCACTCGGTGTTGCAACTCTTCAAACAAGTCCAAGGTATGAAGAACACGACCGCTGTTTTTAGATTCTTGTTTCTCCAAATCTGCCAAGGCATTGCGAATTGCCGCAATATCTTCTTCAATCAAGGTAATTTGGCTCTCGATTTGGTCAATTTGATGACTAGCCTTAAAAAAACGGAATGAATTGTTATAACCTTCTGCCTCGAAAAGATTATTTTCGATATCGGCAAAAGAGTTAAGAGATAGGTCAACCCATTTTTGGTTCCATTCACGGAAAGTCACTTGACTTTGTCCAATCAAGTGCATATTTTTTACAGCTTCAACTTCATCATTAACTGGAAGATTGTACAGCTCTTCTTTTTTCTCTTCTAAAATTGCTAATTTACTTTCATTGCGTTTCCGTACATAAATTGCTATAGCATATGAAATCAGCAATATAATTGCAATTGCAATTATAAGATATACTACTAGACTACCAGACATATTAAACTCCTTTTTAACTTGAAACAATCGTAATGATTATATCATATTTTTTAGACCAAGGGAACTACTTCTCCCGATTTTTTAGACATCAAGTGTACTATAGACGGCATTTTCTTCGATAAATTCACGACGAGGCTCTACTCGATCCCCCATCAACATATCAAAGATTTTATCTGCCTCAGCTGCGTCATCTACAGAAACTCTGGCCATCAAGCGATGCTCGGGATCCATTGTTGTTTCCCATAACTGATGATCGTCCATTTCACCCAGACCTTTATACCTCTGAATAGTTGGTTTGGTACGACCTTCACTGTGGCGGGCTAAGGCTTCTTGGAGTTTAATTTCTTGGTCTGCTCCTGGCTGGATATATTCTTTAATCTCGCTTCCAACCTTGACACCATAAATTGGAGGTTGGGCGATATAAACATAACCAGCTTCTAGAATTGGTTTCATATAACGATAAATCAAGGTTAAAAGAAGGGTACGAATATGAGCACCATCGACATCGGCATCGGTCATCAAAACGAGTTTTTGGTAACGAGCTTTTGAAACATCAAATTCTGCACCAAATCCTGTTCCCATCGCTGTGAAAAGACTACGAATTTCTTCGTTAGCAAGAATCTTATCCATACTTGCCTTTTCAACGTTCAAAATCTTACCGCGGATTGGAAGAATTGCCTGAAATTCACGGTTACGACCAGATTTTGCTGATCCACCAGCTGAGTCTCCTTCGACGATGAAGAGTTCTGTTTCAGCAGGATTATTAGAAGAACAGTCTGCTAGTTTACCTGGAAGGTTGGAAATTTCCAAACCAGATTTTTTACGAGTGACTTCACGCGCACGCTTGGCAGCCACACGAGCCTTAGCAGCCAAAATCCCTTTTTCCACAATACGTTTTGCAATCTGTGGATTTTCCATGAGGAAATCAGAGAAGGCATCGCTGAAGAGGCGATTAGTAATCTTGACCACTTCACTATTCCCCAATTTGGTTTTGGTTTGTCCTTCAAACTGTGGATTTGGGTGTTTAACTGAGATAACTGCAGTTAGTCCTTCACGGACATCTTCTCCTGTTAAGTTGTCTTCATTGTCTTTCAGTAACTTATTCTTACGAGCATAATCGTTGATAACACGTGTCAAGGCTGTACGGAAACCTTGTTCATGCGTTCCACCTTCATGGGTATGAATATTATTAGCGAAACTCATGACATTTTCATGGTAACCCGTTGTGTACTGCATGGCTACTTCGACTGTGATATCATCCATTTCACCATCTGTGTAGATTGGTGTATCAAAGATTACATCCTTGTTCTCATTGATATATTCAACGTAACTAGCAATCCCACCTTCATAGTGGTAATGCTTGGTTTGTTCCAAACCTTCACGCTTATCTGTAATTGAAATTTGAAGACCGCGATTTAGAAAGGCCAACTCTTGAATCCGTTTATTTAATTTATCGAAATCAAAGGTTGTTGTTTCAGTAAAGATTTCTGGATCCGGTGTGAAGTGAACTGTTGTTCCCGTTTTATCCGTATCTCCAACCACCTCAAGGTCTGCGACAACATGACCACGACGGTATTCTTGGTAATGAATCTTACCGTTTTTGTGGACATGAACATCTAATTGAGTGGAAAGGGCATTAACAACTGATGACCCCACTCCATGAAGACCACCTGAGACCTTGTATCCGCCACCGCCAAACTTTCCTCCAGCGTGAAGGACAGTAAAGACAGTCTCAACGGCAGGTCGACCTGTTTTTTCCTGAATATCGACTGGGATACCACGCCCATCATCGACAACAGTAATCGAATCATCTGGCTCAATAAAGACTTGAATATGGCTAGCAAATCCTGCCAAGGCCTCGTCAATTGAGTTATCAACAATTTCCCAGACTAAATGGTGAAGACCTTCTTTTGAGGTTGACCCAATATACATCCCTGGACGCATACGAACAGCCTCTAAACCCTCTAAAACTTGAATTTGACTGGCATCATAATCTTGTGCCTGCAGATTTTTAATTTCTTCTGTCATCTTATTCCTTTTTCTTACATGTCTAATACTTGTCTTAAATTCACGATACTGGTAAACAAGTGGGTAGCTAGTCCTGCAGCTTGCCCGGCTTCGATATCAATCGGTCGATCACCAATTACAAGACCAGAGTTAATCTGATACTTTTCTCTTAAATAAATCATGGACTCAGGATCTGGTTTTCTCTTAAAGCCTGAGTTAGAAGTAACCACTTCTGTAAAATAAGCTGCTATAGAGGTTTTTTCTAAAATTTCCAAGACCTGATCATTTCGATGAGAAACCAAAAAATGACGGCCACCTTGATTGGAGATATCTTTCAATAAATCAGAAACTCCATCAAATAAAATCGGGTGTTCAAGTTCTCTAGCTTCATTTTCCTTGTACTTTTCTAAAAAATTCTCTAAGTTGGGAGCGAATGTCTCAATCGCAAAATCAGTAGAAACCTTTAAAGCCTGATAGACACTGTCATGGTCTTGTGTGATGCCATACAATGCCAATGTTTCAACAAATGCAGCTGTTGAAGTTTCGTAATTATCCAGTAAAGTTCCACCTAAATCCCAGATGTAATCGTGATATTTCATACCCTTCATTATAGCATTTTTTTATGAAAAAAGCGATGATTTCCCTGAGTTTCCCACATAAAAAAACGAGAGTTTGACTCCCGTTTTACTGATTTTTACCAAAGACATCTCGATAGAGCATTCCTGTTCGTAAACTCTCTGCGTCTCCTCCTAATTGCTCCACCAATTCGTAGGCAAAGGCAAGGGCTGTTGAGGGGCCTCGACTGGTTGTCAAATGACCATCTACCACTACTGTTTCCTTAACGTATTGACCATCAAGAATTTGCTCTTGAACGCCGTCATAGCAAGTGTACTGCTTGTTTTTCAGAACTCCTGCTTGATTGAGGGCAATTGGTGCCGCACAAATGGCTGCCAGTTTCTTCCCCTCTTGCTCGAAGCTTTGCAACTCTTGAATCAAGGCCTGATTATCCCGTAAATGTGCAGAACCAGGCATCCCTCCAGGAAGAACAATCATGTCATAGTCTGATAAATCACCATCAAAGACACGATCTGCTCTTACTTGGATTGCGTGCGAACCTGTCACTTGCTCTTCAAATCCTACCATATCACAAGTAATATTAGCACGACGCAAAACATCCACAACTGTCAAAGCTTCAATTTCTTCAAATCCCTGAGCCAATATAACTGCTACTTTAACCATGATTTTCTCCTTATTTGATTCGTTTTAATACAACTTTTTTCCGTTTGAATGGGACTTTTCCGCTCTTTTCTTCAGCTAGGTTTGTCTGGTAACTCATCGATAAAAGCAAGCCAATACCAATCAAGTTACTGATGATAGCCGATCCACCTTGAGAAATGAAAGGCAAAGGAATCCCAGTCAAGGGAAGCAAGCCAGTAACAGCACCGATATTCTCAAAGATATGGAAGAGCAACATCATAATCAAACCTGTGGAAATATAGGTGTAGAACTGGTTATTTGATTTAAGAGTAATCTTCAACATACGGTAAATCAGCATGAGATAAAGAGCAATAACAAGAACAGAGCCAATAAAGCCAAAATCTTCTGCAATGACCGTGAAAATCATATCCGACTCTCTAACTGGAATAAGCAAATTAGAAGCATTAAACCCTTGACCAAATAAGCCACCACTCCCAATCGCGATTTGCCCTTGAGCCTGCTGGTAAGTGGTTGTTTGGGCAAAGTCAAATGGATTAAGCCAAGCCAAAATACGGTTGATTTGATAGGTCGGCATTCCCAGTTGATGAAGAAAAGCACGACCGTCCTTACTGATAAAGATGGCTAGAAAACCAGCAATTCCTGTTACAGCAGTCACAAATACTGGGATAATAATTTTCCAAGAAACCCCTGATAATAAAACGATTCCTGAGAAAATAGCCACAAAAACCAAGGCAGTCCCCAAGTCACTTTGAAGTGCCAAAAGAACTAGGACTGGAATGGTAAAGAGAATCATCCAAAAAATTAATAAAAAGTCCAGTGGAACTGTGCGTCTCCATTCCTTATGATTTTTTGTGAACTGGACAATGACACGGGCCAACATGAGGATATAGGATATCTTCATAAATTCTGACGGCTGGAACAAGGTGATACCATTTACCGATACCCAGTTTTTGGCACCCGTGGATGCAACTAAACTTGGATTATAAAAGACAATCGGCAAAACCATAAGTCCCAAGCCTAAAATATATAGAAAGGGGGTCACCTTCCAAAGAAATTCTGTATTAAAGAGCATGACGATAAAACCAATCACAAGCCCCAAGGCAATCCAGGCGACCTGCTGCCCTAAAATGGGCAGAATATTGTTTGGATAATCATGACTAACGGCTATGTAGATAGCCACTACGCCAATAACCAGTAGAAAAAATACTGGCAAGAGCAAACTATAATCGACTCTAGAGTCGAGAGAACGTTTCATATATACTAACCTTATACTTTCATACTATACTATTTATCAAAGCTCATTTAAAAATTCATCAATAGTCTCATCAACTTCGGATTGAGAGACGGTTTTAACTGTCGCTTCTTTTGCTAGAGATGCTACTATTTGTTTGCCATATCGCTTTCCGACAATTCTCCTATCCAAAATGAGAGTTAAGGAACGTTGGTGTTCGCGTCTCATACTTCTTCCCAAAGCCTGTTTTAATCGAATAATGGCCATGGGCAACTGATAATCATAAAAGGCATTTTTTCCTTCTTGATTCAGTTCTTGATTAATCTTTTTCGTCAAGGGCTCTTGAGGATTTTGGAAAGGAAGTCTTGGTACAACTTGAATCACAAAAGGATGACTTGAAAAATCAACTCCCTCCCAGAAACTTGCTGCACCTAGCAGGATTTGTTGTTCACCTTTTTCAAAGCGTTTCTTAAGCTGATGAACATCCCCATTTTTATACTGGGCCAAGTGGCTAACTGGAAGTAAATCCGATACTGCTAGAAGCATGTCTTTAGCAGTAAAGAGAACTAAAATCGGTTGCTGGAAATCTTGAACATCCATCAGCAAATCAGCTACCTCTTTGGCGTAGACTTCTAAGGAGGTTTCTGTTACCAAGGGAAAATCCTTGACCAAGACCACTTCTTGATCCTGTTTTCCCCGAGCTTCAATCTTGACAAATTTGGCTTCAGGGTAGCCTAAAAGATCTGCCAAAGAAACCCTCTGACTAATCTCAAGAGTAGCCGACACTCCCAAGACTTGACATGAATTAGGTATTAAAGAAGATAGAAGAATACGGCCTGATTTTGTAGAAGAAATCTGAATTTTCTTTTGACTCGTTTCAATTGCTTCAAGCCAGTAATCTCTGTCAGCTGTAAAATAGCGAACCAGCTCCTCAAAGCCTTCTACCTCTAATTCTGAAAAATACTGATGGAGATTGGTCAGAGAATCCAAGATATTTTTCCTAGATTTTCCAGACTGAAATTGTTCAATCAAGTAAAGGCACTCAAAGCGAATACTTTCTAGTATTCGTTGCTGAACCTTATTTTGCTCCTCCAGTAAAGCCTTATCAAGCAAATCGATAATAGACTGGATATCGTAGGTCTCTTGAAGCAGATTTTCTAGAGCTAACAAAATCTTTTGAACTTCATCAATAATCAATAAACGGTCGCTGACAAATT